>CAYFPX010000106.1:5184-26285 GCA_964344945.1 uncultured Enterobacterales bacterium | reverse complement strand
CCGACACCGACACGTGGCCGTGCGCCTGCCCGCGCTGCGCCACCTGGCACGCGGTCGGTGACTGGCGGACCTACGAGACCACCGACTCCTTCGAGGCCGTCGCCGGCTACGGTGGCAGCTACACCAGCACCGTGGTGGCCTTCGAGCGCAACGGCGAGGACATCCGGGTCGAGACGACGGGGTCCTACGACATCTCGAATTTCGACTACTACCGCTGGACCGTCGACGAGGTCTACCGCTGCGACGCAAGCGGCTTCGGGCCCGTCTCCTTCGACAGCGAGGTCGAGTACAGCACCCAGGGCACCGAGGCCACGGTGACCTCCTCGACCGCCTGGTCCAACGAACCGGTCAACGTGCCGTGGGACATCCAGGTCGGGGACACCTGGACCGCCCGCTTCGTCGGGGAGTCCACGACCTCGGCCGGGACCACCTCGATCGACTTCACCAGCCGCTACGTCGCGGAGCAGGAGCTGTCGTGGACCCCACCAGCCGGCACCTTCGACGCCCTCGAGGTCTCCTACGAGACCGACAACGACGGCGTGATCTCCGAGGGCGCGGTCTACTTCAACGAGACCATCGGCTGGCTGGACAACCTGAGCTTCGAGCTGGCGGACCACGGGCCCTGACACAGTGTCGCAGACGACAGTCGATGCACCGATGGCCTTCCAGGTCGGCACCGACGACGGCTGCTGGACCTCGCTCCAGCTGGTCCTCTCCAGCCAGGACATCGAGACCGCCGAGCTGGCCTTCGAGGCCACCGTCTCCGCCTACGGGGACGACCCCTTCGACGACACCGACCCGACCATCACGGTCACCGAGATCGACTGAGACCCTCCAGGCCCCGGTGTTAGGAGCCTCGCGTCCCTTCCCCGGAGCCCCCCATGGGCCACGTCGAGTCCCCCGTCTCCTGTCAGAACCTCATCGGCGGCGCCTTCATGCCCGCCGCCTCGGGCCAGACCCGGCCGAACCTCAGCCCCGCCGACGGCGAGCTGCTGGGCCACGCCCCCTGGTCCGACGAGACCGACATCGACGCGGCGGTCGCCGCGGCCAGGGCCGCGTTCCCCGCGTGGCGGGACACGCCGGCGCCGATCCGAGGCGACCTGATCGCGAAGCTCGCCCGCATGCTCGAAGACCGAGCCAGCGCCTGGGGCCGCGCCCTGAGCCTCGAAGAGGGCAAGGTCTTCGGCGAGGGCCGGGGCGAGGTACTCAAGACCCTGAAGTACCTGCACTTCGCCGCCGGCGACGCCCGCCGCATGACCGGCATCACCGCGCCGAGCGAGCTGCCCGGCACCTTCGCCTTCACGATGTGGCGGCCCCACGGCGTGGTCGGGCTGATCACCCCCTGGAACTTCCCGGTCTGCATCCCCCTGTGGAAGATCGCACCGGCGGTCATCGCCGGGAACACCGTGGTGCTGAAGCCGGCGCCCGAGACCCCCTGGACCGCCCACCTGATCGCCGAGGCGGTCACCGAGTGCGGCTTCCCCCCCGGGGTCATCAACGTGGTGCACGGCGACGCCGAGCCCGCCAAGGCCCTCATCGACCACCCGGACGTGCACGCCATCAGCTTCACCGGCAGCACCGAGGTCGGCCGGATCATCGAGGCCCGCTGTGGCGAGCTGCACAAGCCCATCCAGTGCGAGCTGGGCGGCAAGAACCCGATCATCGTCTTCGACGACGCCGACGTGGAGAAGGCCGCCATCGCCACGGCCTTCGGCGCCTTCGGCTCCACCGGCCAGCGCTGCACCGCCACCAGCCGGGCCATCGTGCACGAGTCCGTGGCCGACGCCTACGTGGCGGCTGTCGCAGAATTGGGCCGCGCCGTGGTGCCCGGCCACCCCCTGGACAGCGCCACCACCATGGGCCCATCGGTCTCCCAGCGGCAGCTGGACCAGGTCCTGAAGTACATGGCCATCGGCGAAGACGAAGCACAGAGAGTGCTCGGTGGGGGTCGCGCCCTGGACAACGGCCTGGACAAGGGCTTCTTCCCGAACCCCACGCTCTTCGACCACGTCTCGCCCACCTGTCGCATCGCCACCGAGGAGATCTTCGGCCCCGTGCTGAGCGTGATCCGCTTCTCCACCGCCGACCAGGCCATCGCCGCCGCCAACGGCGTCAAGTACGGCCTGACCAGCGCGGTCTACACGGCGAACATCGGCACCGCCTTCGAGCTGATCAACGCGCTGGACACCGGCATGACCCAGGTGAACTCCCCCACCCCCGGCGGCGAGGGCCACCTGCCCTTCGGAGGCATCAAGGCCACCGGCGTCGGCCCCCGGGAGATGGGCCCCGACGCCTGGAAATTCTACGCGGAGTCCAAGACCGTGTACATCAACCACGGTGGGGCGAAGCGGGTGGGGAACTTCTACTGAGGCGCCTCGCTCACGAGCACGTCGTGGGCGAGCCAGCAGGTCAGGACGCCTTCGCCGTCCAGTCCGCAGACGTGGTCGTCGCCCGCGGTGAGTGTCTCGAAGAGAGGCAGGCCCTCCGGCACGAAGGCGAAGGCCCCGGTGCCGGAGCACACAGGTGTGCCCCCATCCAGGGCGCAGGCGCCGGTGTTGCCCACACTCACGCCGCGCAGACCGCGGCCTTCTGGGGTGAAGGCCCCCGCACCCCAGCACGAGGCGACGCCATCGCCGTCCAGTGCGCAGCCGAATCCGCCGACGGCCACCTCGGCGAAGCCGTCTCCCTCGGGAGCGCCGGCGACGGCCGCGCCGTCACAGGCCAGGGCCCCGGACGCGGCCAGGCCGCACACCGCGGTCCCGCTCACGCTCAGGGAGCCTTCGATGCGCGTCTCGGTGAAGACCGTGCCCAGGCCGCCGGTGTCTCCCCAGCAGGTGAGCGCCCCGACGGTGTCCGGGGCGCAGGCGAGGGCCGTGCCCCGCTCGACGGTGGCGAAGTCGCCGACGGGCGGCTCCGCGGTGCCGTGTTCATCCGGGTCCCAGCAGGAGATGGCGTCGTTCTTGATCCCGCAGCCGCCGGCGGAGACGTGGCTGTAAAGACCGGCCGGGGTGTCCTGGCTGCGAGACCAGCCGCTGGCTGTCGCATCAAAACACGCGATGGTGCCGGTGGGCGTGAGGACGCAGGTGCGTCCGGACTCGGTGCTGAGGCCCGTGTAGCCAGCCTGCGGCTGCGCACCCGTGTCCGCCGTGCTCCCCGAGTCCGAGGAGTCGATGGACCCTGGCGAGGAGCTGGAGTCGCTGGTCAGGGTGACCGAGGAACAGGCCATCAGGAGCCAGATCACGGATCGAACCTCATCGCCGCCGTCTGACCGGCGTCCAAGGCGATGTCCAGGCGCACCACGGCACCGGTCTCGTGCACGACCAGCGACGACCACCGCGGGGCGAAGAAGTCGCTCGTGGACAGGCTCGCCTCCCCCCAGTCCGCCGCGTCGATGGTCACCGTGGTCGGGGAGGTGAGCGCCTCCTCGACGTAGAAGGTCAGGTAGTAGGGCCCCGTCCCGTAGCGCTCGACCCGCAGCCCCTCTGGCGCGTCCACCAGGGTCAGCGGCTGCCACCCGGCCGCGTCCAGGGCCTGGATCCAGGGCACCCGCTCGGCGAACACCGAACGGTGGGCCTCGGTCAGCTCAGACCGGGTCCAGTAGTTGCCGCCCCCGCCGAGGTCGTCGAAGAAGCTCCCGTAGACCCCCCAGAACAGGCAGGCCTCCAGGTACGACCCGACCTCGGCCTCGTTCAGCGTGCCCAGGTCGATGTTGTTCAGGAAGCCGAAGGGCCGCGGTCCGGCCAGCGCCCGCAGCAGCCCCATGTGGCTGTCCTCGACCCGCTCGTAGGCGCTGTCGTCGTCTCGCCAGCCGTGCTCGACCCCCATCACGTCCAAGGCGTGTGCGTAGAAACCGAAGGTCGACAGGTCCAGGTTCGCCATGCGCAGGCGACCGTCGGTCTCGAACCCTTCGAACACGTGCTGGATGCCCTCGAGGTTGCTCCAGGCGGAGAGGATCGCGGGCTCCCAGACCCCTTGGGCGTAGAGCAGGGGGTGGTCGTGGGTGGCGAAGTGGTCGGGGTCGTAGTTCAGGACCTCGGCCCGGGTGGTGAGTGAGTCGATGTACTCGCCGTCCAGGTCGTGCTCGGTGGAGGCGTGGTCCGCCTGGGCGTCGGCGCTCCAGTGGTCGGTGGTCCAGTTCACCCCGTAGGCCCCGCCGTCGAGCTCCGGGTCGGCGTTCACGAAGAACCGGGCGCAGGGCTCCGGGCACCAGGACTTGCCGGTGAGCACCTCCATGCGGGGCGCTCCGTCCCGGTCCAGGGCCACCGAGGTCAGCACCCCGCGGGCCTCGACCTCGTTCGAGGACTCGCCCGCGGCGTAGAGCGCCTCGATCGTCGCCAGGACCTCGGACGGGTCGTCGGTCGCGGTGCCCTCGGGGAGCTCGATCGGGTCCATGCCGGGCTCGTACAGATACCGGAAGGACAGGATGTCCTGGCCGTCGTCCCAGGCCGTGTAGCTGGGGTCGTCGACCCGGCTGTCGCTGATCTCGTGGAAGCGCAGGCCGAAGTCCTGGGGATCGGTGAGCCCGCTCAGATCGTCGAAGGCCACCCAGAGGCCCCCGGCGTCCACTCGCCGCTCGAAGAGCTCCGGCAGGGCGTCGTACCAGGCCTGGACCAGGCCGCGCAGGCCATGCTCTGGGGACGCCGGGAAGACCAGGAAGCGGAAGTCGGCTGCGCCCCCAGCGAGGGTCGCGACGTCGGCCGCGATCACCAGCTGGCCCGTGTCGGCGTGGAAGGCGGTGCGGGCGTACTGGGGGTCATCGGGCCGCCACCCCACCCCGAGCCCGGCGTCGGCACGGCCGACACCTCCCAGGGGCCAGCGGCCCTTGGCGCCGCGGGCGCCCACCGGCTCGGTGCTGCCGATGCTGCGCAGGTTCTCGAAGGTGCCGCCACCTGCCAGGTCCCGGTCGTCGTCCAGGTCCTGCCACCAGCGCCCGTCTCCGGTCCCCGCGGGCAGGGCCAGGTACACCGTCAGCGCCCGGTCGGTGTTGGACAGGTCGGTGACGGTTCCGGAGACCTCGATGTGCCCATCATGCGCGGTCCAGGCCGCCTCCAGCCCGACGCCCAGCGTGGTGGCCTCGCCGGCGTGGCCCACCCCGTCGCCGGCCACCGCCAGCTCGCCTCCGAAGTGGACCCAGTCCGAGGCGGCGGCCTGATCCCGCACGAACAGCCCCGTCGCGCCGGGCTCGACCGCGCCGCTCAGGGACACCCCGTCCACCGCGAGGGCCGCGACGACCGCCCCGGGCGCGTCGAGGGTCAGCGACAGCCGCCCATCGTCCGAGGACAGCGCCAGCTGCTCCGTGGACTCCGGCCGCCCCGACCCGTCGAGCACGGCGAGCTCCCCGTCGAAGCGCGCCAGGGCATCCTGCACCTCGGTGAGCCCCACGTCGTCGAACCAGGCGGTGCCCTCGTGATACCGGAACATGCTGTACAGGCGCACGCGCCCGAAGGGCTCTTCGGGCAGGATCACCGCCTCCACCTGCTCCCAGTCCCCGGTGCCCGGGGAGAATTGGAGGATCTCGGTCTGGACCAGGTCGTCGTCGGGGCTGGCGAAGTCCAGGTACAGGCTGTAGTCGTTCGGGTTGGCGCCGGAGACGCCGTCGGCCCGGCTCCAGGCCCGGGCCACCAGCGGTGTGGTGGAGCCCCCGAGCTCGATCGTCTGCCGGCCGCCGTTCACGGTCGTGGCGTCCGCCGCCGTCGCCCGTGCGCTGCCCGGCTTCGACACCCAGGTCGTCTCGTCGGTGACCCAGCCGTCGCCGTAGTCGGTCCAGCCGTCCAGCCCATCGAGCTGGCCGTTGATGACCAGGTCCTCGCCGAGACTCAGCCCGTCGAGGGTGACCGCCTGGAGCACGACCCAGCCGGTGGGCTCTGGCGGCGGCGGCTCGGCGGAGTCGCTGTCGGGCGGGGTGACGGTGTCCTGGGTGTCCTCCACCGAGGTGTCCTCGGTGTGGGGTGTCCCGGTCTCGGTCGGCGCCGGGGTCGTGTCCCCCGAGTCCTCCCCCTCCCCCGTGCACGACAGCACCAGCCACAGTCCCAGCACAGACCCTCCTCGGCCGCAGGATCGCACGGGTCCGGCCCGCGTTAGTGCTCGGTCCATGCGAAGCCTCACCGTGTTGCTGTCCACCCTCCTGCTCGTCGCCTGCACCATCGAGGAGGACGACTTCCCCGTGGAGTACGCCGAGACCTGGTGCGACCGGTACGAGGAGTGTGAGCCGTCCCGGTTCGACAGCTGGTGGGGCAGCCAGGAGGACTGCCAGGACGACGTGGCCGCCGCCACCGAGCTCTGGCTGGATCTCGCCGACCTCGGTGGCGAGACCTACGACGAGTCCAAGGGCTGGGAGTGCGTCCAAGAGGTCAAGAAGGCCGACTGCGCCGACATCGAGGACGGGGACGTCTCCTGCGATCTCTGGGAAGACGACGAGTAGACCGCCGGTGACCCCCACCCCAGAGACCGTCGCGGCTGTCGACCTCGGCAGCAACAGCTTCCACATGATCCTGGCCCGGGTGCGCCCCCAGGGCCTCGAGATCCTGGATCGGAACAAGGAGATGGTCCGGCTGGGCGGTGGGCTCGACGCCGAGGGACACATCACCCCGGAGACCTCGGCGCGAGCCCTGGCCTGCCTCCGGCGCTTCGGCGAGCACCTGCGCAGCCTGCCCGCGGGCACGGTGCGGGTGGTCGGCACCAACACCCTGCGCCGGGCCAAGGACTCCGAGGCCTTCCTCGAGGCCGCTGCCGAAGCCCTGGGACATCCGGTCGAGGTCATCGCCGGCCCCGAGGAGGCGCGGCTGATCTACCTGGGCGTGGCCCACGACATCAACGACGACGGCCCCCGCCTGGTGGTGGACATCGGCGGCGGCTCCACCGAGTGCATCGTGGGCGAGGCCTTCGAGCCGCTGGAGGCCCACAGCCTCTACATGGGCTGCGTGGGCTGGACCGAGCGCTTCTTCAAGAGCGGGCGGATCAGCTCCCGTCGCATGTTCACCGCCGAGCTCGCCGCCGAGGCCGAGCTGGAGCCCATCGCCCGCACCCTGCGCACCCTGGGCTGGGATCGCGCCATCGGCGCCAGCGGCACGATCCTGGCTGTGGAGAAGGTGCTGTCGGCCCAGGGCTGGAGCGAGGCCGGCATCAGCGCCGCAGGGGTCCGCAGGCTGCGGGACCTGTTGGTGGAGCGGGGCCACAGCGACGCCCTGGCGGACCTTGGGGTGGGCGAGGAGCGGCGTCCGGTCTTCGTGGGCGGGGTGGCGGTCCTCAGCGGGGTCTTCTCCAGCCTGCAGATCGAGCACATGGACGTCTCCCGCGGCGCTCTGCGCGAGGGCGCGCTGCACGATCTGCTGGGCCGCATCCGGCGCGAAGACGTGCGGGAGCACACCATCCGGGCCCTGGGGGCCCGCTTCTCGGTGGACCGCAAGCAGGCGGCGCGGGTCGAGCGCACCGCCCTGGCCCTGCTGGACCAGCTGGACCCGGAGTGGGCCGGTCAGCGCGACGAAGCGGTCCGGTACCTGCGCTGGGCGTCGCGCCTGCACGAGCTCGGCCTGTCGCTCTCCTGGCGCGGCCACCAGAAGCACGGCGCCTACCTGGTGCGCCACGCCGACCTGCCCGGCTTCTCCCTGGTGGGGCAGCGCATCCTGGCCGCGCTGGTCGAGGGCCACCGCCGGGGCGTGGACCCCGCGACCTTCGCCGGCCTGGGCCACCGGAGCGCCGGTCCGGCCCTGCGCCTGTGCCTGGTCCTGCGACTGGCGGTGGTCCTGAACCGCAGCCGGAGCGGGCGCCGGATCCCGCCGGCGCACCTGCGCCCAGGGGACCCGCCTGGGCCTTCGCTTCCCCGCGGACTGGCTGGCGGAGCACCCCCTGACCGCCTTCGACCTGGAGCAGGAGGCCGCCCAGCTGGCCCGGATCGGCTGGGAGCTCGCAGTGGAGGAAGCGCCGGTGACAGCCTGACAGGGTCTCCCGGGCTCACCGCGGACTCGCTGACAACCTGTCGCAGAATTGGCTCGAAGACCGGCGGCCGTGCGCATCGGCACCGGCGACCAGCAGGTGGTGGTCGAGGTGGTCGCCGAGGACTTCGACACCGACACCAGCTGCTACGGGCCCGCGCCCAAGGCCCTGCCGGCCGACCGGGACACACGCCACCGCGAGCGCCAGCACAGGGTCTCCTCCCGAGAGCGCTGACAGCACCGAGCTCCCGCGTGGAGGGCGGATCCACGCGGGTGTTCGGCGCCGTCGGTTACCGGGACGGATGGCCCGCTTCCACGAGTCCATCCACGGCGTCTACTTCGACGACCTGGATCCCTTCGAGATCCTCCACAACGCCCGCTACCTGCTGCTCTTCGAGCGCACGATCGGGCAGTTCTGGAACAAGCTCGGCTGGGGCGGCACCCTCGACGCCCAGCGCAACCCGGACCAGTTCCACCTGGTCCGGACCAACACCGTCGAGTACCTGCGGCCGGTGATCGGCGTGGGCCAGGTCCGGGTGCGGCTCGAGATCGCGAAGCTCGGCCGCACCAGCCTGGTCTTCTCCTTCCGGGTGATGCCCCTCGACGAAGACCTGGACTACGCCACCGGCACCCGGACGATCGTGCGGGTGGACTCGCAGACCCGGCGTCCGGTGCCCTGGTCCGACGACTTCCGGGAGACCTTGGCGCCGTACGTGGAATAGCCTCAGGCGGATGTCCGGAGCCTTCACCGCCTTCGCCCTCGCCGCGCTGTCCGGGCCCGCCCAGGCCCTGGAGCTGGATCGCCTGGACCTGGACGCCCTGCGCGACGGCCTGATCCCCGAGCTCGAGCAGAGCACCGGCCGGGCCTTCGTCGACGTGCCGCCGGTGCACGTGGTCGACCGGGAGGAGCTGTACCAGCGGGTGCTCGAAGGCGAGCTCGCCGTGCGCGGCCTGATGGGCCTGGACAACCTGACGCCGGCGGACCTGGCGAGCATCCAGGACCTGACCTCCGACGCCATCGGGCTCTACACCTACGCCGACCGGCAGATCTACCTGGTGACCAGCGGGGTCGAGGACCTGTTCGCCAACTGGGTGGTGCCAGACGACCTCTACGAGCCCCTGGTCCGCTGCGTCCTGAGCCACGAGCTCGTGCACGCGCTCCAGCACCAGTACCAGCCCCACCCCACCCTCGAGGACGCCTCCCGGGAGCCCGTCGCCCGCATGCTGAGAGAGGGGCACGCCAACGTGGTCTCTCGGCCCTTCTGCACCGACCAGAGCGTGCAGCGCTTCTTCCGCTTCAACGACGGCCTGGACGTGCTGGCGGTCCGCGGCACCGGCGAGGAGCTGCCGTTCCTCTACGGCTACGGCGAGCGCTATGTCGACCTGCTGATCGACCGTCACGGGACCGAGGCCGCCTGGTGGGCGCTGTCCGAGCCACCGCCGAGCCGCGACCAGGTCGGCGCCGCGGTCGACCCGTTGCTCCTGCAGGGCTGGCGGGAGTCCGGCCTGGTCGACGACGCCGCCCGACGCCTGATGTGGCCGACCGCCCAGGGCCAGGTCCAGCCGGCCTCCCCCGCGGAGCTGCTCCAGGGGCAGCTGGGCACCGCCGGAGTCACCGGCCTGGCCAGCACCCAGGCCGGCTGGCTCTTCACCGCGGACGAGGGGCCCCGCTCGCTGACACTGATGGCCTTCGCCTTCGCCGACGAGACCGAGGCCCTGCAGCAGCTGTCGTACCGGCGCAGCGACCTGGCCTACGGGCGCGGCGACGGTGGCGAGCTCTCGTTCTTCGGCGAGGTCGGGGTCTACTCGGGCAAGTTCAAGGTGAGGGCGCCCAAGAAGCTGACGCAACCTGTCGACGACGCCTTCGAGACCCGCATCCTCGTCGACGGCCAGCGGCACTACCTGGAGTCCTGGGCCGTGCGCGGCGGGCTGCTGGTCGCCGTGGCGGCCGTGGGCACCGAGCACAGGTCCCGGGATCTGGCCGAGGCCCTGGACCTGATCCTGGCCCGGGACCCACCGACCCGGCCGCCCCCCGACGCCCCGGGAGGCCCCCTGGGGCTCGCCGTGCCAGCGACCCTGCCCGCGCCGACCCCGAGCTGGGAGTACCCCTTCCTCCAGGTCTTCCGGGACATCAACGCCGAGCAGTGGCAGGCCTGCCTGGCCGGCGTCGCCGACATGATGCCGAGCGCCCCGGACCACGCCCGGGAGCAGGTGGCGCGGGTCGGCTGGACCTGCGGCCTCGCAGGCGAGGATCCCGACGCCGCGTCTCACTATCTCGACCAGCTGTCGAACCTCCAGGAGCTCGACCATGAGCTGCTGATCGGCCACGCCGCGCTCTATTCGCAACAGAGGCGTTGGAAGGACTGCCTGGCTCACCTCGTGCGGCTGGAGGAGGCCGGCGTGGTCCTGCCGGCCGAAGCCGTGGACCTGAAGATCGCCTGTCTGGTGGAGACGGGCGCACTCACCCAGGCGACCGCCGCCGCCCGGCAGCGTCTGGGCACCCCGTCGATGCGCGTCCAGGTGGCGTATGCGCTGGTGAATGCCGACCGGCTGAGGCAGGCCCTGCCGATCCTGGAGGAGGCCTGTCCCAAGCTGCGGGGGCAGGAGCGCACACAGTGCGGAGAGGTCCAGAGGGACCTGGCGTCGTGGCTGCGCTGACCCAGGGCAGCCAGGGCAAGCCGAAGCTCAGGCGGGCCCGAAGAGGCTCCCCGCGAGCTGCCACGGCACCAGTCGGACCCCTGAGCGCTCCCGGCCCTCGGTGCCGCCGTAGACCAGCGCGAGCTCCCAGTCCTTGCCGGAGCGCTCCCGGAACCCGTGCAGCGGGGTGAGCTGGGACTGGCTGACGGTCAGCCCGGACTTCACCTCGACGGCCAGGCGCCGGTCGCCGTCGGCGTGCAGCACGTCGACCTCCCGCCCACGGTGGTCCCGGACGTGGTGCAGGTCGGGGGGCAGCCCGTGGTGGTAGCGGGTCTTGAGGGCTTCGGACACCACCCAGGACTCGAAGAGGGCGCCTCGCAGCGGGTGGCGGCGGAGCGCGGCTGGAGGAGGCCGGCGTGACCGCGGCTGGCACTCACCAGCGGTAGCCGACCCCCAGGTACTGGTGCAGGGAGACAGCGCCCTGCCACCAGGTGGCCCCCGAGTAGCCATGAATCGCCCAGTGCGGACCCAGCCGGTAGGCCAGGGTCGGCACAGGGACGCCGCCGAGGGTCTGGGGGGTGCGCCAGTCCCAGATCGACGGGTCCACCAGGCCCACCGACAGGGACTGGCGGCTGTCGCCGATCCGGCCAGCCACGGCCAGCGGGAGGGCCACGGTCCAGCGAGCCCCCAGGGTGGTGGACACCAACACGCCCCCGCTCCAGGAGGTCTGGGTGTCGAACAGCGCCAGGTCCAGTCCCCCGAGGGTGTTCAGGCCCAGATCCGCCCAGGCCGCGGCCTGGGCCCGATCGAAGTCCCAGCGCCCCTCGACCCCGACCGTCCAGCCGGTGACGAAGCCCACGCTGCTGCCCCAGCCCAGGACGCTGAGCCCGCCGACCAGGGTCAGCTCGCCGTCGCCGGTCTGCAGGGTCTCGACCCGAAAGACCGCCGGAAAGGCCACGCTCACCCGGTCCACGAGCCCGATCCGAGCGCCGCCGATCATGCCCCAGCCGGCAAGGGAGCGGGTGTCGTAGACCCGGTTCGGGGAGACCCCCACGCCCAGGACCAGCTCCCCCTGCCCCGGAGCGGGCAGGTCGGTGGCTTCCGCCACCCCACACATCCACAGCAACAGCATGTTCACACCCACGGCAGCGCTCCCAGTCTGCCACGTCGCGGGGCACAGCCGGGTCCGTTAGAAGGCTCCGGTTCGGCCCCAGGCGAGCATGGCGGATCAAGGCCAGACCCACGGTCACATCGAAGCGGAGCTGAGCCGGGACCTCGGTCTGCCCAGCGCCCTGGCCATCGGCGTGGGCACGATGATCGCTGCCGGCATCTTCACCCTCAGCGGGCTGGCGGTCCGCAACGTCGGCTCCTCGGCGATCATCGCCTTCCTGATCGCCGCGGTGGTCGCGCTGTTCACGGCGCTGACCTACTGCGAGTTCGCGGCGCTCTACCCCCGCTCCGGCGAGGGCTACCTCTACGCCCGCCGCACCTTCCCGGCTCCGCTGGCCTGGTTCGTCGGCTGGTGTCTCTTCCTGGGCTACACCGCCAGCTGCGGCTTCTACATCTCGAGCCTGTCGGTCTACTTCCAGGAATTCGTCTGGCACAGCCCCTGGCACCAGGGCGCGGGCATCGTGTCCCTCGCCCTGCTCACGCTGCTGAACACCAAGGGCACCAAGGAGTCCGGCACCTTCCAGATCGTGGTCACCGTCGGCAAGGTGGCGCTGTTGATCTGGTTCGTCGGCGGAGGCCTCTCCAGCGTCACCGCCGAGATGATGATCGACCGGCTGAGCACCGACATCGTCGCGATCACCTCGACCTCGGCGATGGTCTTCATCACCTTCTTCGGGTTCTCCGCCATCGCCGCGAGCGCCGGCGAGGTGAAGGACCCGGTCAAGAACATCCCCAAGGCGATCTTCTGGTCCATGGGCATCGTGACGGTGCTCTACACCGCCGTGGTGGCCGTGATCCTGGCGGCGGGACTCACCGAGTACACCGAAGCCGCCATGGGCTCCGCGGCGAAGCTCTTCCTGGGCCCCGTCGGCGGCGCGGTGATCGTGGGTGGGGCGCTCTTCTCCATGATCTCGGCGTCCAATGCCTCGATCATGGCCGGCAGCCGGGTGGCCATGGCCATGGCCCACCTCAACCACCTGCCGACCCTGCTGGGCCGGGTGCACCCCAAGACCCACACCCCCGTCGCCGCGCTGATCCTGGTCGGCGTGGCCATCGGGATCTTCGCGGTGCTGCTGCCGCTGGAGGACCTGGCCCACTTCGCCGACACGGTGCTCCTGCTGGCGCTGATCCTGGTGAACGCCGCGCTCATCGCCCACCGCCGCATGCACCCGGACCTGGAGCGGCCCTTCCGGGTCCCACTGGTCCCGCTGCTGCCGGGCCTGGGCATCGTGGCGAACCTCTACCTGCTCAGCCAGATCGCCCACCACGGCGTGCCGTTCTGGCTCGCCATCACCTCGCTCATGGTCGGCATGCTCGGCTTCCTCGGATGGAAGAGCGTGAGCCGCGAGGAGGACCAGATGGCCGGCGCCCCGAGCTGGGTCGCCCACGAGCAGGCCACCTCGGCCCCGAGCCGCTTCCGGGTGCTGGTGCCCATCGCCAACCCGGCCAACATCGACAGCTTCGTCGACCTGGCGGCCTGTGTCGCCAAGGAACGCGACGGCGAGATCCTCGCCCTGCGAGTGGTCACCGTGCCGGAGCAGACCATCCCCACCCTGGACAACGAGGTGATCCAGGGCGAAGCCGCGCTGCTGGACCGCGCCCGGGCGCGGGCGGCGGAGAAGGGCGTGTCGGTGACGAGCCTGGTGGTGGTCGGCCACAACGTCGCCAAGGCCATCCTGGAGACCGCCCACAGCCGGTCCTGCGACCTGATCGTGCTCGGCTACAAGGGCTACACCTCGACCGCGCGGCGCATCCTGGGCGAGATCACAGACACGGTCGTCACCCACGCCAAGGCCGACATCCTGGTGATGAAGCGGGTGGGCGACAACCCGGTGCGGCGCTTCCTGCTGCCCACCGCCGGCGGCGAGCACGCCCAGCGGGCCGAGGCCTACACCGCCAGCCTGGCGCGCACCCTGGGCGGCAGCATCACCCTGTGCAGCGTGATCGGCGAGAGCGCCAACGCCGAGGTCGAGGCCAGCGCCAACACCACCCTCGACGAAGCCAGCGAGCGCCTGGACAAGGTCGACCACGTCGACCGCAAGCTGCTCAAGAGCGACGACGTCGTGGGCGCGATCCTGGGCGAGTCCGAAGCCCACGACGCGATCGTGATCGGCGCTGCGGGGCCGTCCTCCTACCGCCAGCTGTTGATGGGCACCGTCCCGGAAGACGTCGCCCGCAAGGCCCAGCGCACCGTGATCATCGTGAAGCGCCACAACCCGGTGAAGGCCATGATCGGCCGGGTCCTGGCCGCGTAGTGCCCACCGCCACCTGGAAGGGCGCCGTGCTGGCGAGCTCCGACGACACCGTGGTGGTCGAGGGCAACCACTACTTCCCCGAGAGCGCGCTGAACCGCGAGCACTTCGAGCTCAGCGAGCACACCACCTGGTGCGGCTGGAAGGGCGAGGCCGGCTACTACACGGTGGTTGTCGGCGGCGAGCGCAACAAGAACGCTGCATGGTTCTACGCCGACCCCAAGCCCAGGGCCGAGAAGATCCGGGGGCGGGTGGCGTTCTGGAAGGGCGTGGTGGTCCGGTAAGCTCCCGCCCTGATGCCCTACGACCTCTGTGTGATCGGCGCCGGCCCGGCCGGCTACGCGGCCGCGATGCGGGCCTGGGACTACGGCCTGCGGGTCGCCATCGTGGAGAAGGGTCCCCTGGGCGGTGCGGGCGTGCACAACGGCGCCCTGTCCAGCAAGACCCTGTGGGAGCTCTCTCGGGACTACCGCCGCGCCCTGGCCCGGGACCGCGGCTTCGTCGCCGAGGACGTGGTCGTGGACTACGGCCAGGTGGTTCACGCGGTCGAGAACGCCGTCAGCGAGCGCACCCGTCAGCTGGAGCGCCAGCTCGAGACCCTGGCGAAGCCCTTGCCCGGGCGCACCGGCACGGTCACGCTGATCCGAGGGGCGGCCCGCTTCCTCGACCCCCACACCCTGCACGTCACCGGGACCGAGCCCGGCGACGAGCACACGATCACCGCCAGCCACGTGATCCTGGCCACCGGCAGCCGCCCCCGGGAGCTCCCGAACCTCCCCGTCGACGGCAAGCACATCGTCACCAGCGAGCAGCTGATGCGCTTCGACCGCTTCCCGCGGTCCCTGGTCATCCTCGGTGCCGGCGTTGTGGGCTGCGAATTCGCGACGATCTTCGCCAATTTCGGCCAGACCAAGGTCTACCTGATCGACCGGGCCGAGCGCATCCTGCCCTTCGAGGACGACGACGTCGCCAGCATGTGCGCCGCGAACCTCGAGGCCCGCGGCGTCACGATCCACCACAAGGCCGCGCTGCTGGACATGAAGGTGGTCGCCGGCGAGGTCCACTACACGATCAAGCACCGCCACGGCGGCGTCGAGACCATCGTGGTCGAGCGGGCGTTGATCTCCGTCGGTCGGGTGCCCAACACGACGGGCCTTGACCTGGAGAAGGCGGGCCTGACCGTGACCGAACGCGGCCACCTGGACGACGACGACACCCGCACCGAGGTCCCGCACATCTACGCCGTCGGAGACGTGACCCACGACCTGGCCCTGGTCAGCGTGGGGGAGATCGAGGGCCGCCACGCTGTGGACCGGATCTGCGGCGATCCCACCCCCCTCAGCTACGAGAACGTCTCCTGGATCATGTTCCTCGACCCCGAGGTCGCCGGGGTCGGGCTGAACGAGCAGAAGGCCCAGGAGAAGGAGATCCCCTACCGGGTCGCGGTCTACAGCTACGAGCTGGTGGCCCGGGCGATCGCCATGCGGGCCACCCAGGGCTTCATCAAGCTCCTGGTGAGCGACTGCAAGGAGATGAAGATCCTGGGCATGCGGGCCCTGGGAGCCCACGCCTCCACCAGCATCGAGACCGTGGCGCTCATGGTCCGGCAGAACCGCTCCGTGAACGAGCTCGCCGAGCTCCTCCACCCCCACCCCTCCATCACCGAGGGGCTCCAGGACTGCATCCGCATGCTGACCGGCAGCTCGGTCTTCGAGCCCGAGGTCTTCCGCGGCAAGCTCCGGGTCTCGACCATTCGCGACGACGGCAAGGACAAGGCATGACCCGTCTCCTCCTGCTCACCGTCGCTACGGGGCTACAGGCCAAGGGCGCCGCTGAGTGCGTAGACGGCCCCGTGGCCCTCGTCCGTCGTGGGGACCTGGGGTGCGCTGACGAGTAGGTCGTCCGCGCCGGTCGTGCGAGCCTTCGATGGTCCTCGATCGAGGACTGGGGCCCCGGATAGGCTGACCGGAACCAAGACCCGCCTCTCTGGGGTTCCCGCCCACCGTGACCCTGCTGCTCCTCACCACCGCTGCATCCGCCCAGTCCCTCACCTGGGCCTGGCCCCCGGGCACCACCCGCACCTGGCGCATCGAGACCGTCGTCCAGTACAGCAGCCCCGAGTGGCTGCGCGCCCGCCACAACGTCGAGGGACGGGCCGAGAGAGTGCACACCGAGATGATCTGGCGCTGCACCGCGGGCGAGCCCGGCCGCCAGGGCTGGGAGCTCGCCTGCGAGGTGCTCGACGCCCGGCTGGTCGTCGACCCCCTCGACAAGGAGGCCGACGACGTCGCCGCCGTGCTCCCAGAGCTCGACGCCGCCCTCACCGGCGCCACCGTCCAGCTCCAGCTCGACCGCAGCGGCCACCTGCGCGGCGTGGACCTGGAGGGCCAGGCGAAGGACGACCGCCGCAGCGGCGCCATCCACGAGACCCTGCGGCTGCTGGTCGCCCGCAGCGCCGCGGGCCTGGACCTGCACCTGCCCACCAACGGCGACCTGAAGTCCACCTGGAAGCAGAAGGACGACGCGATCTACGCCTACCCCATCGCCTTCGGCTCGCTCTCAGGGGCCCGGGTCACCCACACCCTGCTGACCCACGACGCGCGCCACGTGAGCGTCCGCAGCACCGGCACCGGCACCCTGCGGGTGGGTGAGTCGGCGCCGGTTCCCACGACTGCACCTGGCGCCGAGGAGCCCTGGATGCTCGACATGCGGAGCGAGGCCCAGGCGCTGTTCGACGGGGTCGAGGGGACCCTGGTCGCCCGCCGGTGGGTCGCCGCCGGAGAGCCCCTCGCGTCCAGCGGCTGGGAGGTCGGCAAGCCCGTCGAGCCCTACCTGCAGACGGGGGTGCTGACCGCGCTGAGGCCGGGAGAGTCCCCGCCGAAGCTGGGGGAGACCGGACTCTGGACCGTCGACCACCAGCCCGGCGAGGCCTGGCGCCAGCTCCTGGCCAGTCCGCTGTACCCCGCGCCCGAGACGCCGTGAGCGGCCGACAGCGCTATCCTCTGGCCGTGCGCTCCCTGCTGCTGGCCACGCTGCTCACCGGCTGCATCTCGATGCGGGCCGACCAGGCCCTGGTGAACAAGCTCGATCGCGAGATCATCGCCCTGCAGCAGCAGCTCAAGTACATGGAGGCCGAGGCCGAGGACTGCAGCAGTCGCGAGACCCCACCTGACGAGCTCTACCTGGAGCTGCACCAGGTCTTCTCCTACATGGGCATCGAGGTCGAGCGCGTGGGCAAGGCGACCGTGCTGAGCCTGCCGGGCAACGAGCTCTTCGCCCCGGGCAGCGTGCGCATCCGCGACGAGGCGGAGAAGTACCTGGACCTGCTGGCCACCGCCCTCGAGCTCCACCCGGAGCACCGGATCTACGTCGAGGGCCACACCGACGACACCCCCATCGCCGGGCGCCTGGCCAGGACCTACCCCACCAACTGGGAGCTCAGCTCCGCCCGGGCCGCGGCGGTGGCGGTGCACCTGGCCCGGGAGTACGGCCTGAGCGCCTCGCGCTTCACGGTCGCCGGCCGGGCCCACTACAGCCCCCAGGCCGACAACAGCACCCAGGAGGGCCGTGCGATGAACCGGCGGGTGTTCTTCCGCATCACCCCGCCAGAGCCCCCTCGCCTGTGACCGTCGGCCTGCTCTTCCTGCTGTCCTGCAACGGCAACGGCAACGACACCGGCACCGCGGTGGACGTCTCCTGCGGCGACCTGGACGCCGGCGGCGGCGACACCGGCGATGTGCCCAGCCTGTCCGGCGAGTGGTCCATGGCCTTCGGCGACGACACCTGGTGGGACGACTGCGACATCGCCGACTTCGGCCAGGGCAGCGAGCGCTGGCTCGATGACAACTTCACCATCGTGGGCCAGGTGCCGGATCGCTTCCACACGGCGATCGACGAGGACACCTACACCGGCCTCCAGGAGCCAGGCGGCGGCGTGATCTTCACCGGCACCCGCGTCGACAAGGACCTGGGGGCGGTCACCGTGAGCTTCGGCGGCCACCCCTACAGCGACGCCTACCGCGACATCGAGGTCATCGAGGGCTTCGGCTTCCTGGGCATCGACCAGGACCAGGACGGGGTCCAGGACTGCGAGGTCCGGGCGGACTTCGAGGCCCGCAAGCGGTCGGACACCGAGTGCTCCGGCGCCGACGCCGACCGCGGCACCGACAGCCCCAACGTGCTGGGCCGCTGGACGATGATGGTCGGCACCGACCGCTGGGACGACAACTGCGGCCTGAGCGACTTCTCCGCGGCCACCGAGACCTGGCTCTCCGCCAGCCTGGAGATCGAGGGCCGCCTGCCCGACACGCTCTACATCGACATCGACGACACCGGCACCCGGCTGAGCGGCCTGGTCGACAGCGGCGACCGCTTCATCTTCGGCGGCATCCGCCAGGACCCGGACCACGGCGCGATGGTCGTGAGCTTCGGCGGCGGCATCACCGACGACCTGGACCTGGGCCGCAAGCGCATCGACGGCTACGCCTTCATCGGCCTCGACGCGCTGGGCGACGGCGAGATCGACTGCTACGCCCGGGCGGACTTCCAGGCCCTGAAGTCCGGGGCGTAGCCGCATGTTCGCCGTGCCGTCGCTGATCGGCGCCTACGATCCGGCCTTCCGCGCCCGCATGCCGGTGTCCCCCGAAGAGGCCGCCGACGAGTCCTCGGCCCGGGCCCGGGCCCGGACCCTGCCGGACCCTGCTCGCGATCTGCTGGACACGCTGCTGCTGGCCTGCGGCGCTGGTGAGCCGGTCGACCCCCGCTTCCGAGAGCCCATCGACGCCGTGGGCGAGGTGCTGTGGCTCCAGGGCTTCCTGCTGCCCCAGGTCCGCCCACGCCGGGGCTCCACGGTCGACCCGCGCTACTACGCCGGCTCCTGTCGGGTCACCCCGGCCCTGCGCCGCCGGCGCCCTCTGGCCGAGCGCCTGCCGGAGCCGAGCGTCGATCTGTACCCGGGCTTCCCGCCCAGCGACGCCCGCTGGGACGCCCTGGTCATCGCCGCCCGGCTGGAGCTGGAGTCGCCAGCACTCACCAAGGAAGGGCGGCTGCGCAAGGACACCCGAGAGCGCCTGCTGCGCAGCTTCGGCGACGACGCCTCCCGCTGGGACCTGGCGATCCGCTACGCCCAGGCCACCGGCCTGGCCCGCCGTGCAGGGGGGCGCCTGCTGGGCTTCCCCGAGGCCACCCCTCGCCGCCTGGTGGACCCGGTCGCAGTGCTGGATCCCGGCGACGTTCCGGCCGGCCGGGTGCTGATCCGGCTGGTGCACGAGCAGTGGCTCTACATGAGCGAGCTGCTCGAGGTCCTGCGGGATCACTGTCGCCAGGTCCTGCACAGCCCCGACGGCGCCGCCTACGCCACCAGCCCCGCCCAGTCCTTCGACGAAGAGGGCTGGGAGCGCATCGAGGCCGCCAGCCTGCGGCGGGTCAGCGAGCTGATGGTGCGCACCCGGGTCTGGGACGCCCAGCTCGGCCCCGAGGGCCCCACCGCGGTGCGCCAGGCCTTCCCCGAGCGTCGCCGGGCCACCGGCTTCATGCTCACCCCGGACCTGGACATCCTGGTGGCCCCGGGGGAGCTGGGGCTGCGGGACTACGGCCGGCTCTGCCGCCTGGCGCCCTATGTCGAAGGCGACCGGGTCCACCGGCACAAGCTCACCCGTGAGGGCATCGGCGCCGACCTGGCGGCAGGGCACAGCGACGCCTTGACCTTCCTCGAGGGCCTCTCCCGCACCGGCATGCCCGGCACGGTCGCCCAGACCCTCACCGCCTGGATGCGCAACGTCGCCCGGGTCACCCTGTTCACCGGCGTGAACGTGGTCGAGCAGGACGGCCAGCTGGTTCGCGCCGCGGCGGTGCCCGAGCAGGCCCGCATCATCGACTACGGCGGCGTGAACCCGCCCGAGGCCACCTTCGAGATGGTCGACGGCCAGCTCCGGGTCCCTCGGGGCCAGGACGCGCTGACCGTGCGCGCCATGCTGCGCCAGATCGCCGAGCCTGTGGACTCGACCCCCGAGCACCACCTCTACCAGCTCGAGCCGCGGCTGCTCGACAACCCCGAGCACACCCTGGAGTCCCTGCGCCGGCTGCACGTCGAAGGCGACCTGCCCGGGGAGCTCGAGGTGGCGGTGCTGGCGGCCCAAGGCCTCGATCCCTGCACGGTGGAGCCCGCCCTGATCGTGCACGTGCCGGAGCGGGCCGCGGAGGCCCTGCGCCGGGACCGCCTGGCCGGCCCTCTGCTGGAGCGCCAGGTGGCGCCCGCTCAGTACCTGGTCTCCCGGAGCGATCTGGACGCCCTGAAGGCACGGCTGGCCGAGCTGGGTGTGGCCCTGGACCTCTCAGGGGCGGACCGGCAGTGACACTGCCCTGGCTCGCCGTGAGCCTCACCCTGGCCTGCAGCCGCGCCGGCGGCAACCCGGACACCGGTGGCGACACCGACCCCCGCCCCGCGGACGCATCCTCCGGACCTCGCGGGGAGATCTCGCTCACCTCGGCCGACCGCGCCTGGTACGGCGCCGAGCTCGGCATGGGGGTCGCTTGGGACCTGGAGGTCGTGGGCGACTGGGACGGCGATGGTGCCGAGGACGCGCTGATCGCCGGACCCTGGGCGGGCGCGGTCTACCGCATCTCCGGGACCGAGCCCGGCGGGACCCTGGGGGTGGATGCAGGCACGGCCATGGTGCATCCCGAGGTCGAGCTGCCAGGCTGGTCGCTGGACGCGGCCGGGGACGTCGACGGCGACGGCCGCGCAGACGCCATCGTCGGGCACCGCCACTGCTGCTTGGAGCGAGGCGAGCTCCGGTCGGTGCCCTTGATCGCCGCCTCCGTGATCGACGCGAGCTCGTCGGCCCTGGACGACGGTCTCGCGACCCTGACCTCAGAGACCTGGGGCACCTCGACCTACGCGGACTTCGTGGTCGCAGGGCCGGGCGACCTGGACGGCGACGGCCTCGCGGAGCTCGTCGTGGACGTGGAGGGTGGCGGGCTGCGCCTCCTGCGAGGCCCCGTCGAGGGCACCGTCGCGCTCGCCACGGCCCCGATCCTGATCGAGGGCGGTGACCAGGACCTGCTCTGGGGACCCGCCCGTGCCGGTGACACCGACGGGGATGGACTCTCC
>CAYFPX010000106.1:0-5174 GCA_964344945.1 uncultured Enterobacterales bacterium | reverse complement strand
AGCTCCTGGTCTCCTCCTGGACCGACAAGGGTGCCCTCGTCAGCCTGGTGGCGGATCCGCCGGACGGGGAGCACCAGATCGCAGACCTCGCCATGACGCGTCTCACCGGCACCTCGTTCGGACACGCCGCGGGAGACCTCGACGGGGACGGCCACGACGACCTGGTCCTGGCGTCGGAGGACCACGCCGACGACGTCTACACGATCTTCGTCTTCCTGGGCCCCCTGTCCGGGGACCTGGGACCTGACGACGCGACCGCGAGCATCGAGGGAGAGAGGCTCTGGTCGGGGCAGGGCGCCGGAGACGTGGACGGGGACGGCGCAGCGGACCTGCTGTTCTTCGCCTCGCCCAGCCAGGACTCCCAGGCTGGCCTGATGTATGGCCCCATCGAGGGTGCCCGCACATGGAGCGACGTCGACGCGTACTTCTTGCCGGAGTCGCCGAGCTTCGACGCCGGCGCTGCGCTGTCGGCCGGAGACCTGGACGGAGATGGCTTCTCAGACCTGCTCATCGGCGATCCGGGCTGGACCAGCGACTCCCAAGAGGACGATGGTGAGGGGGCCGCCTACGCGGTGCTCGGCGGCCCATGACGCCGGTGGACCAGAGCTGCGGGCCGACGGGGCCGGATGTGCGGTGGAGCCGGCGCACGCCGAGCGGCTGATAAGCTCCGAGCATGCTCGACTCCCTTCCCGTGCCCCTGTGGCAGATCGTCGGCGGCGTGGTCGCCGCTCTCGTCCTGTTGAAGCTGATCCAGAAGATCTTCTCCGGTGGCGGCGCCAGCGACGGCTACCTCAAGGGCAGCTGCGCCTGCGGCTGGTCCGGCCAGATGAGCAAGTACAAGCCGATCTGCCCCAGGTGTGGAACACGCCTCAATCCCAATTGACGGAGGCCCCCATGGGCGCCTGGCTCCTCCTCCCTGCCCTGGTCGCCTGCACGGACGACACCACCACCGGCACCACCGACTCCGACCCGCCCACCACGGCGCCGACCGACTCCGGCGACACCGGCACTGTGGATCTGTGCGGCGGCGCCGGCGCGGCACCCGACGGCACCACCGAGGTGGTCTGGGACGACGGCGACGGCGGCACCAGCATCGAGAGCCAGTCCTGGTCCTACGGCGAGGACGAGCTGCGGGACGTGCGCCTGAACGAAGCCGTGCGCTTCGACCTGGACCACCCGGCCGAGGTGCACGCCTTCTCCGTGCACTGGGCGAACCTGCCGGAGGATCCGGACCACCTGCTCACCGCCGGACTGTTCCAGGACTTTGGCCACAACGGCTTCGACTTCTGGGCCCCCGACCCCATCTGGCAGGGCTCGGTCTGCGTGTCCGAGATCGGCGACGACGGCTGGGTGACCTACGTGCTCAGCGAGCCCCACGTGGTCGAGCAGCCAGGTCTTGTCTACGTGGCCCACCAGCGCGAGGGCAGCGACACCCCTTCGTTCACCATGGACCGCACGTACCTGGGAGAAGGCGACTGCGGTGCCTTCGACGAGTGCCACAGCAGCATCAACGCCCCTGATCTGGACGACGGCATCTACTACAACGGCATCACCTTCCCGATCCCCTACGACTACGCCGTCCGGTTGCATGTCACCTACACCTCGACCGAGCCTCCCTCCCAGACCTTCGCGCTCAACGAGGCGATGACCCCGTCGAGTCGCATCGCCTGGGGCGACTACGACAACGACGGCTGGGACGACGCCATGGTCAACGGCGTGCACCTGTGGCGCAACAACGGCGACGGCACCTTCACCGACGTCACCGGCGACGCCGGGCTGGGCGTCGTCGCCGGCGACGGGGGGGTCTGGGGCGACTACGACAACGACGGCTGCCTCGACTACTTCGCCCAGGCCGACAGCTACTCTCGGGCCGACGTCCTGGTCCGGAACAACTGCGACGGCACCTTCACCGACGTCACCGAGCTCAGCGGCATCACCGACTGGCAGGACTACAACGACTGCGACGACCCCGACAACAACGTGCACTCGCCCACGGCCGCGAGCGCCTGGGTCGACATCGACAACGACGGCCTGATCGACCTGTACCTGGGCAACATGATCTGCTGGGGCAACGAGCGGAGCTACAGCGACAACTACTTCCGCAACAACGGCGACGGCACCTTCACCGACCTGACCTCGGAGGCCGACTTCGAGGGTGTCCGGCTGGCCACCCGGGCCACAGCGCCGGCGGACCCCGACGGCGACGGCGACACCGATCTCTTCGTGGGCGCCTACCGCCTCCACAAGAACTGGTACTACGAGAACCTGGGCGACGGCACGGTCGACGAGATCGGCGAGGACATCGGGCTCCGGGGCAACCAGGGCAACATCAGCTACTACGGCCACACCATCGGGGCGGTCTGGGGCGACCTGGACAACGACCTGGATCTGGACCTCGTGGTCGGCAACCTGGCCCATCCGCGCTTCTACGACTTCTCCGACAAGACCCAGGTGCTGATCAACGACGGCGCCGGGGTCTTCACGGAGCTCACCGAGGCCTGGCCCACCCCCTTGGACAATCCTTCGGGGCTTCGCTACCAGGAGACCCACTCGGTCCCGGTCATGAGCGACGTCGACAACGACGGCAACCTCGATCTGGGCATCACGGCGGTCTACGACGGTCGGCCCATGGACTTCTACTGGGGCGACGGCGACGGCACGTTCACCCTCGACGTCTACACGGCTGGACTCGACACCGTGCAGAACGGCTGGGGCGCCGCCGCCAGCGACTACGACAACGACGGCGACACCGACTGGGCCACCAGCCTCGGTCTGTTCGAGAACGTGCTGCCCGAGGACGCCAAGGGCGCCTGGGTCAGCGTGAAGGCCGTCGGCGACGTGGCCTCCAACCGCCAGGCCCTGGGCGCCACCGTCTGGGTCGAGGCCGGTGGCCAGACCTGGCTCCGGCACGTCTCCGGTGGCAACGGCCAGGGCTGCCAGGACTCCAGCTACCTGCACGTGGGGCTGGGCGACGGCGTGACCACGGTGGACCGGATCACCGTGGACTTCCCAGCCAGCGGCCCGGTGGTGTACGAGGGGCCCTGGGACGCCGGGCAGCGGATCTGGGTCTACGAGGGCGGGGGGACCGCGACCGGCTGGGCGCCTTGAGCTCAGAGCGGGCAGCGGGAGCGGGCAGCCCTCGGTCGAATGTCAGTGTTCCCCGGCCAGCCCCGGGGTGAATGTCACAGTGGCGCCCGCGCATGCCGCGACAAGGCCCCCGGGCGGTGACATTCGACCCGGGGCTGCCCCTCCACGGGGCGCTCACGACGCCCGCGGTGACAATCACCCCGGGGCTGCCCACGAAGAGTGACATTCAACCGGGGGCTGCCCACGAAGAGTGACATTCAACCGGGGGCTGCCGGTTCAGGGCAGGGGCTCTCTTCTCCGCGGCGTCAGGCCGCCACACCTCGCGACAGCGCCTCAGCCACATGCCGCGCCAGGTCCTCCGGACCCGCCTCGACCCGCACGCCGATCAGCCGCGAGCCCGCGACCTGGGGATCCCGGCGCAGGTTGCGCACGGTCACGGTCAGGCGCAGCGAGCGACTGCCCGGCACCTTGAGCCGCAGCTCGACCCGCTGGTCCTTGGCCAGGTGGTACAGCTTGGTCGGGGCCCGGAAGCTGAAGCCCCTGGTCGACAGGTCCACCACCTCGAAGGTCGCGTGCCTGTCCTCGCCCATCGGCACGATCACGCGAACGTTGGCCTCTTCCGACAGGGGCTTCCGGTCGATGTCCCGGCTGTCGACCACCCTCACCACGCCAGGCAGCTCGAGCAGCACGCACCCGTCGGGCTTCACCCCCAGCACACCCGAGTAGAAAGACAGCGCCCCCTGGGGCCCGGTGATGGACGCGTGGGCCGGCGAGCCCGAACGCAGGCGGGCGACCGCCGCGCCCGTGAGCACCTCGACCGTCGAGGCGTCCTCGCTCAGCGCCACGATGCCCTCGAGCTCGGTCCCGTCGGAGACCCTCAGCTTCAAGGCCCAGCCCTCCTCCGAGGCCAGCTCGAGCCGCGAGAGGATCGCGCCGGGTGACGTGAGCGTGGATCGCATGCCCTACCCCGTGGGAACCGTGCTCCCGAAGAATCGGACAGACGCCCCTCAGGACTGAGGGCTCTCGCAGAAGAAAGCGCCCCAGCCCCCGAGAGCTCCCGTTCAATGCAGGTGATCGCCTGGGATCAGGATCGGGAGGGACGGGTGGGCGGTCCGGAAGGGCGCGGGAGCCCCACTGGACGCGGCCAGGTCGTCCGCGTACTCGCCGGTGCCGATGCGGAAGAGCATCCGGCCCACGTACCGGGGCACCCAGGGGTGCCCGGGTGGGGCGCTGGCTGCGGGAACGTCCGGCTCGAAGAGCTGATGACCCAGGGTGGCGAGGGGTCCGGACAGCACCAGGGCGAAGAGCCAGGTCGCGTCCTGGTGGAGCACGGCCAGGCTCAGGCCGCCCCAGAACAGGGCGAAGCCCGCCAGGTGAAGCGCCAGGTTGCCCGGCTCGGAGTGGTGCTTGCAGAAGGTGGCCCAGCCGTCGCGGCCGGTGTGCGTCTCGTCCATCATGTCGGCGGTTCCTCGAGAACCCCGACCCCCGGTGCTCGTACGGAACCCTCACGGGCGGTGGATCCGAAGGGGCAGAGACAAACGGCGACAGGTGGTGAGTCGCCGTGACAGTCAGCGCACCAGCATCCAGATGTAGTTCTCCGCGGCCCCGCTCGCGCCGGTGTTCAGCCCCAGGGCCCAGCCGAAGCCCACCGGGGTCTGCTCGGTGGTCGGGGTCTTCTCCGACGGCCCCAGGGAGCCCCGGCGGCCGGGGTCGTCCAGAGGACAGCCGCTGTTGTCGCCGACGGACCAGGCCGGGCCGTGGGTGTTGGCGCAGTTGGTGCAGCTGCAGTGGGACTGGCCATCGGCATCGGCGGCGTTGAAGAACAGGTCCGTGGAGCACAGATCCCCGGTGACGGAGATCGTGCCGGCGGACATCGGGATGCCGTCGGTCTTGGCGTCCCAGCACACCGCCTCGCCCACGCCGCCGATGTACGTACCCAGGTCGCTGGAGCCGTCGCCCACGCCGTCGTAGGAGGCCCAGTCCCCGCTCGGGTGGTGGAGGAAGAGCACGTCCGAGAACGAGACCTCGTTCAGGGACAGGGACTTCATGTCCTCGTGGTAATTCGCCAGGTCGCCGAAGGTGCTGGT
>CAYFPX010000105.1:0-26399 GCA_964344945.1 uncultured Enterobacterales bacterium | reverse complement strand
CCGACGGCGAGGACCTCGGCGGCACCTACCCCTGGGTCGACCGCGAGGGCGCCAATGTCTTCATGACCGGGGTGCACGGGCGCATCAGCGAGCAGTCCGAAGAGAAGTACCCCCGGCGCTGCGTGCACGACGGCTGCGATGCCTACGAGGAGAGCGTGGACTTCGACCGGGGCTTCCAGGTCGCGGGACTCTGGACCCACGGCAAGTTCGTGCACCTGGACGGGCGCATCAACCACCTGGACTGGGCGGTCGGCGTCACGCCAGACGCCCACTGGAACCTGGCGCTGTACCGAACGGAAGCCGGCGATCCCATCTCCCTGCGGGTCGGCGGCGGCCGCTTCATCCCGGACATCCGCGGCACTGCGACCTATCCCGAGGGCTACACCCACAACGCGAACATCCTGGACTCGCTGCAGAACGTGGCGAACTTCTGGCCCGCCGCCAAGCCGATCACGCCCCGGGACGTGGTCTGGGTGATGAGCACCGGCGTGGCGACCGACGAGGTGGCCTTCGACGACCTGCTGGATCCGAACACGCTGATCGTGAGCAACATGCAGGCGTCGGTGACCGGGATGTTCGAGGACGGCGCGTCGTTGTCGATGCCCTACCACCACAACGGCCAGGTGCGGGAGCTGGAGGGGGTCGGGAGCCTGAGCGTGATGGTGCTGTACGCCGAGGAGGACGAGGACATCCACCTGCAGAACGGGGCCACGAGCCTGGTGTGGGAGGTGCCTGCGTACGGGTCGATCGCCGCGGGGACCGCGCGGGTCGAGCCGGTGGCCCTGGGCGGAGTGAGCGGCCGGGGACTGTGGCTGTCCGGCGACGCCGCGGTGGTCTACCCGCTGGCCGAGCAGCGGACCGACGACGAGCCGGCGTACATCGGCCTGTTCGTCGACCCCCGGTCCGAGGTCGGCGAGGTGCGGGAGCTGTTGCGCTTCCCGGACGGCACCGCCGTCGTGCTGGACGCGGCGGGCACGGTCGCCTACGCCCGCGACGACAAGGAGCTCCACGCCGTCGACATCGGGACGGTCGAGGGCTGGGTCCACCTGGGGTGGCGGGTCGAGGCCGGCCATCGGGCGGTGACCCTGCTGGTCGACGGCCTGGCCCTGGACCGCTTCGAGATGAAGGACCGCCAGGACCCCGTGTTCTCCCTGTCCGGGGGCGACCTGGTGCTCGGTCGGCACACCGAGGCCTGGTCCGGCTTTCGGGGCTGGATCGACGACTTCGTCGTGCTGCTGCACGACGTCGACCCCGAGGTCGCCTGCAACCACGCCATGGGCACCCTGGTGTCCGTCGAGGGCTCCGGACCGTGGAAGACCTGGGCCGAGGGCTACCCGGAGGAGACCCACGCCGAGATCGCCGAGGTGGCGGGCGCTGGCGAGCTCTTCGCCTGCTGGCACGACCACACGGCGGATCACGCGATCAATGCCGCGGCGCCGCCGGCGGGCACGGCTTCCGTGCGGGACGCCATCCTGTTCCCCGAAGGGCCGTTGATGGCTGGGGCGCCCCGGCCGGACTCGTCGGACAACCCGTTCTGCCTGACCTGCCACACCGAAGGCGGGGTGGGAAGCATGCACACCGACGCCCTGGTGCCGGACCCGGACCTGCTGCTCGAAGACGACCCACGTCGGCAGCCGAGCCAGCCACCGCGACGTGTCTTCGGGAACATCCCGGCGGCGTGGATCCCTCCCGGGCCTGGGCCCGGATCGCCGGAGGAGGCGCGGCAAGCGCCGGAGGAGGGGTTGGTCATCGACCACTGGGTGCTGGAGAGTGCGGAGTGATCGACAGCGGGCAGCCTCGCACAGATGCCCGTCATGACTCGATCCACGCCCATGTGTCATCGGGCTGTCATCGACATCCCCCCCATTCACACGCTCTGCCAAGTCCGCCGAGAGGGTTCCTTCATCCCCCGGAATGCGTCGGTCGCGGGTACCCTGGCGAGGACGTGGACATGGCCTGCAACTCCAAGACCGTCGCAATCCCCTGGACGACCATCGTGTGGGACACCAACTCCACCACCTTCGTGCCCTGCACGCCCTGGATGCGCACAACGGACATCAAGTCCGTCCGCTTCGTCTGGGAGATGCGGGATCGCTTCGGGAGCCTCGATGTCACCCCTGCGATGGAGCCGGCGAACACCGAGAACTCGCCCGGGACCGAGGTGGGCGTGGGGGTGCTGAAGAACACCAACGGCTTCTTCTACGACGACTTCCAGGACGTGCAGACGGACCTGGACGGCGATCAGCTCGTGCGGTTCGGCTTCACCGTCGTCGGCGCCTCGGCTGCGACCATCGTGGGGGCCCGCGTCAGCGGCCGGGTCGAGGTGCGGGACATCTGATGCCCGACTACTACTGGTACGTCGACAAGCCCGAGAAGCCACATGGAGGTGGCGACTACAAGAAGGCCCCCCCGGGCGGACACGAGGAACCTGGTGGCTCCTGGGCCTTTGCCGAGCCGCCGCTGTTCGACGACTCCGTGATCGGGCTCGGCTACGGTGTGCCGACGCGGGATCGAACGGGGGTCTGGATCAACATCCACGCCGATCCGGAACGCAGCCCGGACAACTACATCGACAACTTGGACGCCATGGTCGACAAGGCCGGACGCATGGGTCACAAGCTGACCATCTTGCTGACGGCTCAGTGGATCGAGGGCATCCTGACAAACAGCGCGTACCAGGACATGGTGGCGGTCTGGCTCTCACGCGGGCACCGGATCGGTTCCACCACCACGACGTGAGCCACGCGGGAACCTGGGACGGCTATCACAGCCTCCCGGTCTCGGAGTGCATCGACGCAGGGCACGATCCGCTGGTCTGCCTGAATGCACCATCGGTAGAGGAGGCCTACGAGCTCTTCCAGACACTCCAGCAGCAGCTGGTGGATGTGGCGGGAGCGCCGGAGGAGGAGGTGTACGGCACCGGAACCGTGGCCAGCCACGGCACGAATGCAGACTACCGCGACCGCGAGTGGCAACCCGGCGCGGTCTACTCCCAGGGCAAGCCGTCGGAGAACTCACCTTGCTTCTTCGTGCCTATCTCGCCGAACACGTTGGATGACCATGTAATCTCTTCAGCTGCATGTCCGAACTACAACGGTCTCGACGTGCCGGAGATCGGTGGACGCCACTTCGCAGTAGGTGAAACGGCTTCTGATGGCATTACCACGGCTCAGATTGTCGACGACCTGTCGACGGCCAAGCGCGGAGAGTACGTCGGAGTCACCATCCATGCCTACGAGTACAGAGACGTCGATGACATGGGTAGCCCCTCGAACGACCGGGATTTGATCGACGACCTGTTCCTTGACCTCAATCGCTCAGGCTACGGCGCTCGGCTCATCTCCGAGGTGCTCGACACCGAGTCGCCTTGCACCGTCGGCAACGTGTGCGCGTGAGGCACCCACAACTGCCCTTCCCTATGTTCGTGGCGGGCCTGGTCGCGGCCAACCCAATCGGCTGCATGGGCGCAGGCTCGGGTGCCACAGACACCGAGGACTCGGGTGTTGTAGTCCCGACTGGAACTGAGGACTCTGTTGACTCAGCAGACACGATGTGGCCCGCTGACCCGGACTCGGGAATCGACCCGTCAGACTCGGCAAACTCCGGCACCCCGACCGTCGCTGACTTGTCCCTGGCCGAGATCGTCCATACTCGCAAGGATGCGGCAGCGGGAGCCAGTGTTGCCACCGGAGGAGACTTCGATGGTGACGGACATCTGGATCTGGTGCTCGGGTCCCCGGGCCAGAGCGAGAGTGGCACCGCATCGGGCGCCGTTCACGTGGCCTTTGGCCCCTTCGGCGGCACGCACATCCTCGAGGATGTCGCCGTGACACTGGATGGCCGCTCAGACCTCGATGAATTCGGTTTATCGGTCGCGGGGTTCGGGGATGTGAACGGCGATGGTCTGGGAGACGTCGGCGCCGTAGGCGGCGTCGTGGCAGTGATGTGCGGCAACTCGGACCGAAGTGTCAGCTTTGAGTCGGTATGCTGGACCATCGAGGGGGCTGGCTCATGGACCATGACCCTGGCCGGAGACGCCAACGGGAACGGGCACACGGATATGTTTGTCGGGGAGAAGTATGGGAGTGCCGGCGCGCCGGCTGGGGGCATGGCCTACCTCTTCACTGGCCCTCCCGTGGACCAGCAGAGTCACGAAGACGCCCACGCCACGCTCATCAATCCCAATGCGTACGAATACGCCGGATATAGCGTGGCCAGCGGCAGGGACGTGAATGGAGACGGCTACGTGGACTTCCTCATGGGCGCTCCGTCCGACACACACAATGGCATCACTGGGGGTCTCGTCTACTACTTCTCCGGCCCCATCACAGGCACAATCTCTACCGCCGACGCTACCGCCACGTACGACGGCGAGGTCGGCGAAGGCATGCACTTGGACTTCGCCGAGGATCTGGAGTCCGACGGCTACGCCGACATCCTCATCGGCAGCTATCTCCGCCAGGAAGACCGAAACGAAGTGGTCTACATCTACAGCGGCATCGCCGACGGTCCAGACCTTGCATGCGGCCGGGCCCACGCCGCCATCACCGACACTGGCTTCGATGGCAGCTACCAATTCAGCCCTACCTCGGTCGGCGACCTCGATGGAGACGGCGCCGGCGACATCCTGGTCTCCACCAACCGCGGCTTCGACAGGCCCATGGTCTACGCCTTCCACGGTCCCATCTGGGGAACCCATACCCTGGAGGGCGCGGACGCATCGCTGCTCGCCCCCAACCCCGGCGCCAGGGGCTGGGCCGTGTCGGCCCCCGCCGGAGACCTCGACGGCGACGGCCTGCCGGACGTGATCGTGGGCGATCGGGACCTGGAGTACGAAGACTTGCGGGACGCTGGCGGCGCCTTCCTCATCTCCGGCTCGATCCTCTGATCGAACCTCAGCCTCTCTCGATCGAGCGGCCGGCCCGCTCCGCGATGCCAGCCAGCCACCGGTCGTGCCAGGTGTGCAGACCGTGCCGCAGGTACACCCGCCCGATCGAGGGCAGCAGGCCCCTCTGCACCTCCTCCGTGACCAGGCGACAGCCGCTGTCGATCGGCTCCAGCACCCACAGGTGGCAGCCCTTGGGCCACAGGCTGGGGCGGGAGGGCATGGGTTCGGCCGGGCCCTCCACTCTACAGCCGGCCGCCCGTGCTACCGAGAAGAGGATCCGGAATCTTCATGAAGGCCGTGACCTGTCCCCAGTGCCAGACACCCGTGCCCGCCGCGGATCTGAACCTGACCACCGGGCTCGCCGTGTGCCGGCCCTGCGATGCGGCCTTCGAGGTGGGACGGCGCCCGAGCGGGTGATCACGCTGCCTCCACAGCTGGGGCGCCTCGAGGTCCGGGAGGACAACGACCAGCTGGAGCTGGTCCTGCCGACGGACCGCAAGAAGGGAGCGACCAAGGCGCCGATGGCACTCGCCTGGAACGTCTTCTTGCTCTTCTGGTACAGCGGTGTGCTCGCTGGCGGCGGCATGGCCGGTGTGCCGATGGCCTTGTTCGGCATTCCCCACGTCCTGGTCGGTCTCGGGCTCATCTACGCCACCGCCGTGGGCCTACTGAACCGGACCCGGATCACCCTGGGGCCAGGCAAGCTGCAGGTGACGTCCGGCCCCGTGCCCGCCGGAGGCAACGGCGTGCATCGGCGCTCGGACCTGGTGCAGCTCTTCGTCATCCGGCGCGAGCCGTCCCCGTGGACCGCCTGGATGCAGAACCATAAGAAGACCACGGACCCCGACGCCAGGGGCTTCCAGGTCTGCGCCGTGACACCGGACGGCTCCGCCGTCACCCTGGTGTCCCACGTGGAGGGCCTGGTCGAGGCCCGGGCCATCGAGCGCACCCTGGGGGGTGTCCGACCTGCTCGCGCGTGCGTTGGAACAGGCGAGCTGACCACGCTCACCGCACCCCGACCAGCTCCACCGCGATCATCTCGTCGCCATCCGGCGTGATGTTGTACATCCGCAGGACCAGCTGCTCCGTGTCCCCGAGGTCCAGCACGATGCGCCAACCCCAGTCCGGGCCGTCGCCCGCCGGGTAGGTGCCGAACACGTCGACCGCGTCGGCGAAGCCCTCGCCGGTGAAGTCCATGCCGTCCCCGGCGTGCCAGGAGTCGACCCAGTGCACCTGCACAGTGTCCTCGGTCTCCTCGAGGGTGAGCGTGCCCCGCTGGTCGTCGCCCCGGAAGGCCCAGGTCACGTGGACCTGGTTGCCGCTGACGGTCAGGGTGCCGGGGGACTCCTCGGCGTTGTCCGGGTCCTGGAACCAGAGCTTGTTGGTGCCGGACCAGGCGCCCTGGTGGTTGGCGAGCACGGCGATCATCTGTCCTCCCTGGGTCAGTGGGGATCGAGACTCGCTATGTCGACGACGTAGATCCCGCCAAGCGCGGGTCCTGGAGTCGTGGCACCCGGCGCACCCAAGAGCAAGGTCTCCGGCTCGTCGTTGTTCTGGAGCACCCGATGGCCCGCGGTGTCGCGTGCAGAGAGCCCCTCCCAGGTGCGGGTCGCGTCGAGGTTCACGGCCCCCTCCAGAGGGCCATGCACCACGTCGAGCCGGGCCGAGCACGACCGCGCCCGCGACTTCCACACCTCGGGTGTACGCTCAGAGGTGTCGGCGGCGGGGTCGAAGTTCCGCCGGAGTCCCCGGGCGCCGAGCCCGAGTCGCCCGTCGACGTCGGCCCCGCGGTGTCCTCTGACTTCGAGCCGGTGTCGACGGCCGTGGACGTGGTGGCAGGCTCCCCGGAGTCCGACGTTCCCTCCTCGCCGGAGTCGTCACAACCACCGGAGAGCACGAACGCGCAAGCCCAGCAGAGCGCCGTTCCAAAGCCCGACTCGGGGAGGCACCCCTCAGTGTACCTCGCGCCGCTCAGCCCTCCAGCCGCTCGTTGACCAGGTCGGCCAGGTCCATCAGGTTCTCGCACTGGAGCAGGTCGTCGACCTCCAGGCTGATGCCCAGCTCCTTCTCGACCAGGGCGGCGAACTCGACGGCGACCAGGGAGTCCTGGTCCTCGAGCGGGGACTCGGGGTCGACCTCGTCGTCCTCGGTGACCGTGGCCATGCAGGCGGTGAGGTAGTCGACGACCGCCTCGTACCGGTCCCCCCGGTCCTCGCAGCCCTCGATCTCCTGGCGCAGCTCCAGGCGCTCGGCGGCCCGCTCGTCCTGGCCCTCCTCGCTCTCCAGCAGCTCCAGCATCAGCGGAGGCACCGGGCCCAGGGAGAGGCCGCGGGCCATGCGGGCCCGGTCGATGCGCAGGACCGCAGGGCTCGGGTGGCTGTCCTGGAGCAGGGCGCCCAGGATCTCGTGGGAGGCGTCGGCCGTCAGGGGCGAGATGCCCACGCGGCTCCAGCGGCCCTGGCCCTCGACCTCGGCGGCCATGCCGGCGTCGGCCCAGGGGCCCCAGGCGACGGCGAGACCGGGCAGGCCCCGGGCCTGGCGCCAGGCGGCGAGCCCATCCAGCCAGCTGTTCGCCGCGGCGTAGGAGGCCTGGCCCGGCGAGCCGAGCACGCCGGAGGCCGAGCTGTAGAGCACGAAGTGGTCGAGGTCCAGGTGCTCGGTCACCTGGTGCAGGGTCCAGCCGCCGCCGACCTTGGGCGACAGCACCCGGGCGACCCGGGCCGGCCCCTGCTCGGCGAGCAGCGCGTCGTCGACGACACCGGCGCAGTGGAAGACGCCCTTGAGCGCCTTCGGCACGTCGGCGACCACCGCGGCCATCACCAGCGGATCCGTCACGTCGGCGGCGACGACCTGGACGTTGGCGCCCTTGGCCCGCAGTGCGGCGAGCTTGGACTCAGCGTGGGGCTTGGGTGCCGAGCGGCCGAGCAGGGTGAGGTACTCCGCCCCCTGGTCCACCAGCCACTCCGCCAGCGCCAGGCCCAGGGCCCCGAGACCACCGGTCAGCAGGTAGCTGACACCCGGCTGGATGTCCCTCTGGCGCGGGGCCGCCGGCCAGTCACACACGACCTTGCCCACGTGGCGGGCGCGGGCCATGTGACGGAAGGCACCGACGGCGTCCGTCACCGGGAAGGATCGCAGGGGCAGCGGACCCCAGGGACCGCTGGCGCAGCGCTCCAGGCAGGCGACCAGGAGCTCCTGGACGAGGTCCGGGGCGTCCAGGCTCATCGTGACCAGGTCGAAGTGGAAGTACCTCAGGTCCCGGCCGAGGGCCGAGACCCGGGCGTCGTCGTAGACGTCGGCCTTGCCGATCTCGACGAAGCGACCGCCCTCACGGAGCAGCTCGAAGCTCTTCAAGATGTGGTCGACGCCGAGGGAGTTGAGCACCACGTCGATGCCCTCGCCACCGGTGTCGGCCTTGATCTGTTCGGCGAACGCGAGGTCCCGGGAGTGGTACACGTTCGCCACGCCGAGCTCGGTCAAGACCCGACGCTTGGCCGGGGTGCCGGCGGTCGCGTAGATCTCGGCGCCGACGGCCTGGGCGAGCATCACCGCGGCCATGCCGACACCGCCCGAGGCGGCGTGGATGAGCACCCGCTCGCCGGCCTTCAAGCCGGCGAGGGTCTCCAGGCCGTACATGGCGGTGACGAACGCCGCGGGCACCGTGGCGCCCTGGCTGAAGTCCAGGGTCGGCGGCAGCTGGGCGGTGAAGCGCACGTCGGCGACCACGTGGCTGCGAAAGCAGCCCTGGGTGGCCAGCATGGTCACGACCCGGTCCCCGACCGCGAACCCGGTCACGCCGGGGCCGACCGCGGTGACCACACCGGTGCACTCCCCGCCGAGAGGCCCGGGGTCACCGGGGTAGGCGCCGAGGGCACCGAGCACGTCGCGGAAGTTCAGGCCCACGCTGCGGACCTGGACCTCGAGCTCGCCGGTGCCGGGGGCGACCCGGCTGGCCGGGGCCAGGGCCAGGCTCTCCAGGGTGCCGCGGGCGCCGAGGTTCAGGCGCTGGGTGGCGACGGGGGTGGCGGTGCGATGCTCGACCAGCCGGGCCACGGAGCGGCCGGACTGGCGCAGCCGCACCTGGTCCGCGGAGCTGTCCGCCAGGACCTCGTCGACCAGGTCGGCGACGGCGGTGACCGGCAGGCGGGGATCGAGGTCCACGCTGCTGCTGCGCAGGGCCGGGGCCTCCATGGACAGGGCCCGCTGCAGGCCGAGCAGGGCGGTGCCGGCGAGCACGCCCTTGTCGCCACCGGGCGCCACGGCGCCGCGGGTGACCAGGTAGAGGCGGCCGCTCTTGAGAGACCGGGCCGCGTTCAGGGCCTGGTCGACGGCGTCGCCCGCGGAGGCGCTGAGGCCCCGCAGATCGAGCGCCGCGATGCGGCCAGAGGCAGCGCCCAGGTCGGCGTCGCTCGCCGAACGGGCGGGGAGCCCACTGGCGCCCAGCGCAGCGATGAGGGCGGCGCCGGTCTCGCCACCACCGAGCACCAGCGCCTCGCTGAACCCCTTGCCCTTCTCCTCCTCGTCCTCGAGGGACTCGGCGAACCAACGGGGAGCGTAGACGTCGTCCGGGCTGAGCCGGCCGCCGCCGAGCACCGCCCGCGGAATCCGCGCGATCTGCAGGCCCACGATGCGGGCGCACAGGGCGCCGTCGGCGTAGCGCAGGTCGATGTCGGCACGGGTCTCCTCGCGCACGGTGGCGTGGGCCCAGAGCTCCTCGGCGAAGTCACCGACCAGGTGGAAGCGCTCGATACCGACCGGCACGAACAGGGCGGACCCGTCGAGCAGGCTCTCCACCTGCTCCTGGGGCAGGGCGCGGGTCAGGACCTGGAAGCAGGAGTCGATGAGCCCGGGGTGCAACGGCGCGTCCTCGAGGCCGATGTCCTCGGCCGGGATGCGCATGCGCACGAGGGCCTCGCCGTCGACCCGCCAGGTCTCCGCCATCCAGCGGAAGGCAGCGCCCAGGGTGTAGCCCACGTCGTTGAAGCGCTGGTAGAAGGCGCCGGAGTCGCCCTGGCTCTCGAGCCGGGCGCGGATGGCGTCCAGGCCCTCGGCCGGGGCCGCCTGGGCGACCGGCTCGAAGACCTTGCCCGTGGCGTGCAGGACCGGGTGGCCGCTCTCCAGCAGGCTGGCGATCTTGAGATCCGCCTCGCCCTGGTCGGAGCCGAGCACGATCTGCACCCGGCGGCGCTCCTCGTCGCCCAGGACCAGGGCGCGGGGGAAGCTGAGCTCGCCGACGCTCACCTTGTCGGTGCCCCGGGAGCCGCGCACGGCTGCCAGGGACAGGGCCACGTGGGCCGCGCCCGGGGTGACGACCCGACCGAACAGGCGGTGGTGATCCAGCCAGACCGGGCTCGCCGGCTCGTGCCAGGCCTGGAAGACGACCTGGTCGATCAGCGGCAGGGACAGGCGCTCGCCGAGCAGGGCGGTGCCGGGGGCCACGGTGGGCCTCGCAGCGATGGCGGCCTTGGGCTGCACGTCCAGCCAGTGGCGCTTGGACTGCAGGGGCGTGTTCGGCAGGTCCACCCGGACCGCGCCCGTGTTCGCGAACAGGGGCGCCCAGTCCACGTCGGTGCCGGCCACGAACGCAGCGGCTGCGCTGGAGGCGGCCGACCCGGTGTCCTCGGGCCAGGCGAACGCATTCGCGCTGTCCAGACGCACCAGCTCGGCGCCGGTCCCGGCGAGCGAACGCAGACCGGAGACGAGCTCGGCGAGGGTGCTCCCAGTGACCACGGAGCGGGCGCCCAGCTGGGCGCGACCGACGGCCAGGGAGAACGCGACGTCGGCGGGGGACAGGGAAGACCGTTCGGTCAGGGTGTCCGCCAGCTCACCCGCCAGCGCCTTCAGGGCGTCGCTGTTCTGTGCGCTCAGGGGCAGGGTCCAGACCGAACGCTCGGCCTTGACCGCGGCCTCGCCGGCCGGGGCCTCGCCCAGGACCACGTGCGCGTTCGTGCCGCTCAGACCGAACGCACTCACACCGGCGATGCGGGACGCCTTGTGCTCGGGCCACGGCAGGGTCTCCGTCGGCACCACCAGCGGGATGTCCGACGAGATGTGCGGGTTCAGCTCCTGGAAGTGCAGGTTTGGGGGGATCTGGCCCCGCTCGACGCACATCACGGCCTTGATGAGCCCAGCCATGCCGGCCGCGGCCTCGAGGTGGCCGATGTTGCTCTTCAGGGTGCCGACCACCAGGGGCTGCTCGGGCTGGAGCACGGCGTTGAGGGCCCCGATCTCGATGGGATCACCGAGCCCGGTGCCGGTGCCGTGGGCCTCGATGAAGCCGACCTCGGACGGCGCGACGCCCGCGGCGTCCAGCGCCCGGCGCAGGACCTCCTGCTGGGCGGGACCGTTCGGCACGGTGATGCCGCTGCTGCGGCCGTCGTGGTTGACCGCGGTGCCGCGGATGACCGCGTGGATGCGGTCGCCGTCCCGCTCGGCGTCGCCCAGTCGCTTGAGCACGACCACGCCGCAGCCCTCGCCCCTCACGTACCCATCCGCTGAGGCGTCGAAGGCCTTGCACTTGCCGTCGGCTGCGAGAGCACGCGCCCGGGACAGGTAGACCGAGCACTCGGGGTCGAGGATGACGTTCACGCCACCGGCCAGCGCGATGCCGCACTCACCGGCCCGCAGGGACTGCACCGCCAGGTGGGTCGCCACCAGGGAGCTGGAGCACGCGGTGTCCATCGCCACCGCCGGGCCCTGCAGGCCCAGGTGGAAGGCCAGGCGCCCGGCGGCGAAGGCCATGGCGTTGCCGGTGCCGGTCCAGGCGTCGACCTCGGTGGCGTCCATCTCGGAGATGACGCGCTGCAGGTAGTCCCCGCTGCCGATGCCGACGAAGACACCGCCGGACCGGGTGTTGCCACCCTGGGCGCGGGTCGGCGCGGCGCCGGCGTTCTCCAGGGCCCGCCAGGCGGTCTCCAACAGGAGCCGGTGCTGGGGGTCCATGCGGGCGGCCTCCCGCGGGATGATGCCGAAGAAGCTGGCCGCGAACTCGTCGACGCCGTCGATGAAGCCCCCGCGGCGGGTGTACATCTTGCCGGCGGTCTCCGGCGAGGGGTCGTACCAGGCGTCGATGTCCCAGCGGTCCGCCGGGACCTCGGCCACCGCGTCCTCGCCGCTGGTCAGCAGCTGCCAGAGCAGCTCCGGGCTGTTGGCGCCGCCGGGGTAGCGGCAGGCCATGCCGACCACCGCGATGGGCTCGTCCGTGGCGATGGTCACGCTCGGGGCGGCGGCGGCCCGGGTGTCGCCCAGGTCCAGCTCCTCGAGCAGCCAGTCGGTCAGCCGGGTGATGTCCGGGCGGTCGATGAGCAGGGTCGCCGGCAGGGTGCGGCCGAGGCGCCCCTCGAGGTGGCCCTTCATCTCCACGACCATGATGCTGTCGAGCCCCAGGTCGAAGAAGCCCTTGTCCAGGGGGATGAAGTGGTCGTCCTCCAGCTCGGCGACCCGACGCACCTCGGTGCGGATGGCGTCGATGAGCACGCCCCGACGCTCGCTCTCCGCGGTGGCGGCGAGCAGGGTCGGCAGCTCGGCCTCGACCCCGTTGGTCAGGCCGTTGGTGACACCGAGCTTGCTGAACAGGGGTGCCGGCTTGCGGACCTCGAGCACCGGCCGCAGCCGCTCCCAGTCCACGTCGGCGATGGCGTAGTGGCCGTTGTGACCGAGCAACGCACCCATCCGGCCCAGGGCCGAGTCGGGCTTCAGCGCGAACAGACCGAGACGGGCCAGGTCCTGCTGCTCCTGCTGGGTCGCCATGCCGCCGTCGGCCCACACCCCCCAACCCAGGGACAGGGCCGGACGGCCCGCCGCCGCGCGGGCCTGGGCGATGCCGTCCTCGAACGCATTCGCCGTGGCGTAGGCGGTGAGACCGCGACCGCCCCACAGCGCCGAGACACTGGAGAACAGCACGAAGAAGTCCAGGTCCAGGTCGGCCGTGAGGGCGTCGAGCACCCGCGAGCCCGCCACCTTGGCCTGGAGCATGCCCTGGAGTGCGGCTTCGTCGAGCTCGTCGAAGCCGATGCGCTCGACCACGCCCGCCGCGTGCACCACGCCCTTGAGGTTGTCGAGCTGGGCGAACACGGCCTGCATGGCCATCGGGTCGCCCACGTCCGCCGCGAAGACCTGGGTCTCGCAGCCGGCGCGGGCCAACTGCGCCACGAAGTCCTCGCCGCCGCCGCTCCGGCTGGTCAGCGCGACCTTGCGGGCCCCCTGCCCCACCAGCCACTCGGCCACCCGGCGGCCCAGGCCGCCCAGGCCGCCGGTCACCAGGTAGGTGCCCGAGGCGTCGATCTGCACGGACTCGACGGAGAGGTCCGTCTCCTCGAGCCGCGCCACGTGGCGCGTGCCCTTGCGCCAGGCCGCCTGCTCGCCGGCGGGCTCGGTCAGCTCCGCCAGGATGGCGGCGATCTCGTTGCCGCCGCCCAGGTCGACCAGGCCGCCCCAGCGATCGGGCTTCTCCTGCGCGAACCCGCGGCCCAGGCCCCACAGGGCGGCCTGGGTCGGGTCGACGGTGTCCTCGCTGTTCACCTGGCAGGCGCCGCGGGTGACCACGTAGATCGGGGTCTCGGGCCGGGCCAGCAGGCCCTGCACGGTCTGCATGGCGTCGGAGATGACCGCCTCGGGCTCGCCGCCGTCCAGGCCGCGCATGTAGACGACGCCCCGGCAGTCCAGGCCGGGCTCGCTCACCACCTCGCCGCCGTGGGCCTTCAGCCCCTGGCTGACCAGGTTCGCCAGTCCCGCGCGGTCGGGGATGACCACCCACTCGCCACCCAGGCTGCCCTTGGGCACCTCGGCCTCGTCCCAGCTGACCTCGAGCACCCGGGTGCTCCTGGCCACCGGGGCCTTGTCGGTCCAGTGGCGGGTCTTCTGCCAGGGTGTGGTGGGCAGGTCCAGGCGGCGGCGGGCGCGGTCGCCCTCGAAGCCGTCCCAGTCGAGCGGGACCCCGGACACGAACGCGTTCGCCACCGAACCCAGCAGGATGCGGTGGTCGTCCCGGCCCTTGCGCAGGCTCGGCAGGAAGGCTGCGTTCGCTCCGGTCAGGGTCTTGCGCGCCATGCCCACCAGGACGGGGCTGGGGCCGATCTCCAGGTAGACGTCGGTGCCGAGCCCGTCGAGGGTGCGCAGCACATCGGTGAAGCGGATGGCGTGACGGATGTGGTCGCGCCAGCTCATCGGGTCGGCGATCTGTTCGGTCGTGAACACCCCGCCGGAGTGGTCGCTGACGAACGCACAGCTCGGCGCCTGCCAGTCCAGGCTCGCCGCGACCTGGGCGAAGTCCCCGAGGATCGGGTCCATGAGGGCGGAGTGGAAGGCGTGGGAGACGGTCAGGTCGACGCAGCGGTGACCGGCGGCGACCAGCTTCGCCTTCACGGCCTGGCAGGCACTGGCGACGCCGCTGATCACGGTCTCGCTGGGCCCGTTCAGGGCGGCGATGCCAACGGTGGGAGGCTGGCCCTCGAGCGCGGCGAGCACCTCGGCCTCGGTCGCGCGGACCGCGACCATGGCGCCACCCTCTGGCAGCGAGCCCATCAGGCGGCCGCGGGCGGCGATGAGTCGGGCGCCGTCCTCCAGCGACAGGCAGCCGGCGACGACCGCGGCCGCGTACGCTCCGACCGAGTGACCGGCGACGGCGTCCGGGGTCACCCCCCAGGACTGCCACAGGGCCGCCAGGGCGATCTGCACGGAGAAGATCGCCGGCTGGGTGGTGGCGGTGTGGTTCAGGCGGACGCTGTGTTCGTCGGTCGGCTCGTGGGTGTAGAGCAGCTCGACCAGGGAGCCGCCGATCGCTTCGGACAGCAGGGCGTCGCAGCGGTCCAGGGTCTCCTCGAAGACCGGCTCGGTCTCGTAGAGCCGTCGACCCATGCCCAGGTACTGGGAGCCCTGACCGGTGAAGAGCCACGCCACGTTCGGTGCCGCGGCTGGCGCCTCACCGAACGCAGCGAGGTTCCGGTTCGCGGGGCCGAGGTCCCGCAGCAGCGCGGCCAGCTCGGCGGGCTCGCTGCCGGCCACGACCACCCGGTGGGGCTGGACGGCGCGTCCTGCGTTGAGGGTGAACGCGACGTCCGCCAGGTCCTCGGCGGCCGTGGCGTCCAGGGTGTCGGCGACGCGAGCGCCCAGGGCCTGCAGGGCTTCGGGGGTGCGGGCCGACAAGCTCAGGAGCGAGGTGCCGCGGGCGGGCTGCTCGACGCTGCCCTCCACCGCCGGCGCTGCACCGAGCACTGCGTGGGCGTTGGTGCCGCCGAAGCCGAAGCTCGACACACCCGCCAGCTTGCCCGTGGGCCAGGGGGTGGGCTCGGTCGGGATGCGCAGGCAGCCCAGGGTCATGCCGGGGTTGGGCTCGCTGTAGTGCAGGTGCGGGGGCACGACGCCGTGCTGCAGGGACAGCACCGTCTTGATCAGGCCGGCCAGGCCGCTGGCGGCCTCGAGGTGGCCGATGTTGGTCTTCACCGAGCCGAGCAGGACCTCGTGGTCGATCTCGCCCAGGACTCGGCTCAGGGCGTTGACCTCGATGGGGTCGCCCAGGGACGTGCCGGTGCCGTGGGCTTCGATCACGCCCAGGTCGTCCGGGGTCGCGCCGGCAGCGGACAGGGCCGCCAGGACGACGCGCTGCTGGGCCGTGCCGCTGGGTGCGGTCAGGCCGTTGGAGCGGCCGTCCTGGTTCACGGCCGTGCCGTGCACCAGCGCCTGGATCCGGTCCCCGCGCTCCTGGGCGGTGCTGACCCGCTCCAGCACGACCACCCCGATGCCCTCGCCGCGCACGTAGCCGTCGGCGGTGGCGTCGAAGGTCTTGCACCGGGCATCCGGGCTGAGCATGCCCGCCTGGCTGAACGCCACGTGGCCGTGGGGGCTCACCAACAGGTTCACGCCAGCGACGATGGCGGTGGAGATCTCCCCGCGGTCCAGGGCGCCGACGGCCTGGTGCAGCGCGACCAGCGACGAGGAGCACGCGGTGTCGATGGCCAGGGACGGGCCCCGCAGGTCCAGCAGGTAGCTCAGCCGATTCGCGGCGATCGAGTGTGCGTTGCCGGTGCCGGAGTAGGCGTTGACGTCGTCCGGGTCGGCGATGCTGAGGAAGCCGTAGTCGGTGGACGCGATGCCCACATAGACGCCGGTGTCGCTGCCTGCGAGGCGCCCCGGCGCGATGCCGGCGCTCTCCAGGGCCTCGATGACCACCTCGAGCAGCAGGCGCTGCTGGGGATCCATGCCCTTGGCTTCCCGGGGGCTGATGCCGAAGTACTCGGCGTCGAAGAGGTCGATGTCGGCGACGTAGCCGCCGTCGCCCTGGGCCCAGCGATCGGTGGGGGCCTCGCCGATGGCATCGACACCGCCCTGCAGCATGTACCAGAACGCCCGAGCGCTCGGGGCGCCGGGGAAGCGGCAGCCCACGCCGACCACGGCGATCGGCTCGTCCGAGCTGGCGGCCCGGGCGGCGAAGGTCTGCGCTTCCACGCCCGTGTCGTCCCCGAAGTGCGCGGCGAGCGCCGAGATGCTCGGGTGGTCCCAGATCGCGGAGACCGGGACCTCGGTGCCCAGGAAGTCCTGGAGGTCGCTGATCAGCTCGACCGCCTTCACCGAGTCCAGCCCGTGGCTGGTGAACGGCGCCGACGGGTCCAGGTCCCGGGCGGAGACGCCCAGGCTGCCGGCCAGCTTGGCCGTGAGCCAGTGGCGGATCTCCCGGACCGAACGACCGGCGGCGGCGAGCTCGACCACGTCCACCAGCTCGAGCTGCCACTCGTGCAGCACCGTGCCGGAGCCGTCCAGGTACTCCAGCTTGGCGCCGTGGCGCTGGATCTTGCCGCTGGTGGTCTTGGGGATGGTCCGGTGCTTGAGCAGGCGGATGGCGAAGGTCTGGATGCCGTGCTGCTCGGCGACCGCACCGCGGACCCGGGCCAGGAGCTGCTCGGCGTCCTCGACCCCGTCGATCGGGAGCCTGCGAAGGTCGACCTCGGCCGAGAGCACCAGACGCTCCTCGCCCTTGGTGGTGACCGTGTACGCCGCGGAGCAGCCCGGGCGCATGGCCGCGTGGCAGGTCTCGACGGTGTGCTCGATGTCCTGGGGGTAGTGGTTCTTGCCCCGGATGATGATCAGGTCCTTCATCCGGCCGGTGACGTAGACGTCGCCCGTGTCGTCGACGAAGCCCAGGTCGCCGGTGCGCAGCCAGGTGCCCGCGCCGCGGCCCGGCAGGACCGCGCCGAAGGTGCGCTTGGTCTCCTCGGGGCGCTGCCAGTAGCCGGTGGCGTTGGACTGGCCCCGCAGCCAGATCTCGCCCACCTGGAACGGGGCCAGCTCGGTGCCCGCCTGGGGATCGGCGATCGCGATCTCCTGCTCCAGGGCCGCGTGGCCGCAGCTGACCAGGCGGTGCACGTTCTCCGCGTCGTCGGCGACTCGCTCGACCTCGCCGAGCTGGAGCTTCTTCTCGTCCACCGCCACGGTGCGCACCAGCTCGTGGTGGTGCTTGGCGGAGATGAACAGCGTGGCTTCGGCCATGCCGTAGCTGGGGGTGTAGGCGGTGGCGTCGAAGCCCACCGAGCCGAAGGTCTCGATGAAGCGGTCCGCGACGTCGGCACGGACCGGCTCGGCGCCGTTGACCGCACAGTGCCAGCTGGAGAGGTCGAGCTTGGCGATCTCGTCCGGCTTCATCTTGCGGGCGACAAGGTCGTAGCTGAAGTTCGGGCCGGCGGTGACCGTGGCCTTGTAGTGGCTGATGACCTCGAGCCAGCGGGCGGGCCGCTGGAGGAAGCTCAGGGGCGACATGAAGGTCAGGGGGATGCCGTTCCACACCGGGTTCAGGCAGCCACCGATCAGGCCCATGTCGTGGTACTGCGGCAGCCAGCTCACGATGTGGTCGTCGCCGCCCATGTTGTAGTTCGACGTGCTGCAGGCCGAGTTGTAGAGCAGGTTGGCGTGAGTGAGCATCACGCCCTTGGGCCGCCCGGTGGAGCCCGAGGTGTACTGGAAGAACGCCAGGGACTCGCCGTCGATGTCCGGCCGCTCCCACTCGCCGGCCTTCTCGCCATCGATGGCGTCCGTCGCGATCCACTCCAGCTCGGCCAGCTCCGGGGCCTCCGGCGCCAGGGCCTCGGCGAAGCCGGCGACCATCTCGGTGGTGAGCACGAACTTGGGCTGGGCGTCGGCCACGATGGCCCGCAGGCGCGGCAGGGTGCGGCCCAGGCGGGTCGGGTCCGGCGGGTAGGCCGGCACGGCGATCACGCCGGAGAAGAGACTCCCGAAGAAGCCCTCGATGAAGTCCAGGCCACCCGGGTAGAGCAGCAGCGCCCGGTCCCCGGGCTCGCCTCTCTCCTGGAGCACCCGGGCCACCGCCTTGGCGCGGACCAGGAATTCGGCGAAGGTTCGGGTCTCGATCGGCCCGTCCAGATCGCCGGTGTGCAGGAAGCGGTAGAGCACCTGATCGGGCGTGAGCTCGGTGCGCTTGGAGAGGAGCTCGATCCAGTCCTGGGAGTTCTTCGGCATCGGTGTGTCCCGGTGGGGAAGGTCTGTGGTCGGGCCTCAGCCGCGGCGGCGCCCCCGCCGAGCAGTGCGGCTCTGGGCGTGGTGCGCGGCCACGAAGTGGCCCCACTTGAGGGGAGAGGCGTCTCGGGGCTCGAGCTGGAAGAGCTCCGAGGAGGTGCGCACCTGGAGCTGGTTGCCCACCTCGACCGAGACGGCCTTGATCTGCTTGAAGGAGAGGGTCCAGGCGGACTCGCCGGTGCCGACGGTCACGCCTTCGTTGGTCAGCACGCCCGCACCCTCGGTGATGGGGTGCAGGTCGTCGTCGATGACCTGGAAGACCTGGACGGTGTCGCCGTCCAGGGCGACGCCCTCGGCGACGAAGCGATCCGCGTCGACCGTGGGGAGCTCGCCGAAGCGCGCAACGATGAGGTCGTGTGCGGTGCCCACGGTGAGTTGTTCGGCGTCGCCGCCGCAGGGGATCAGGTCCTGGGCGACGTTGGTCTTCCAGGCGGCGCCGCAGGATCCGCAGAGCACCTTGTTGTCGCTCCTGGGGTGCACGGCCAGGCCATCGAGGGCAAAGCAGGACGGGCAGGCCCACAGGAAGGCCGGCAGCCCCAGGGCCATGCGGATCCCGATGGCGATGCCCTCGATCGCGATCTCCTCGGGGCGGACCTCGATGCGGCGGCGGACCTCTTCCTCGATCTGCTGGGTGGTCCAGTCCTGGGGCACGGTCCAGGGCTCGCTGAGCTCCAGGCGGATCGGGACCCAGCGGGGGTAGACCGCCCACCGGGGCTGGAGCATCCAGGCGGTGAGGTTCCGGGCGAAGACCACGGGGCCATCGGCCTTCTTGATCAGCCAGCCCAGCCCGGGCTGGAGGTCCTGGGTGCGGCCGTTCCAGGAGCGGTTGCCCTCGGGGAACATGCCGACGACTCGCCCGGCGCCGTTGTGCATGAGCAGCTTCGAGACCGCTTCCTTGTCCCGGGCGTACTTGGCCTTGGGGAAGGTGCCCATGCGGCGCATGATCCGGCCCAGGCGGGGCTTCCGGAACAGGGCCTCGGACGCCATGAAGTGCACCGGGCGCTTCAGGGCACACAGCATGCAGACGGGATCCGCGGCGGCCGTGTGGTTGCCCAGCAGGATGACCGGGCCGTGCTGCGGGAAGGTCTTCCGGCCGCGCACCCGCAGCCGGAACACGATCACCCTCCACCACCACCCGACGAAGTGCACGAGCCGCCAGAACCCGTGATCGACGGGTTCCACTGGAAGCTGCTCGGTCATCGTCTCGCTCAAGGCCGGCCCTCGGGACCGGCCCTCCTATTGCGTCGAGGCCGATGGCGCCTCGATCGACGTGTCGCAGCCTTGTGAACCTACGGGTCCGTAGGTTGTGGATCGTCAGTGACCGATCGGTCAGGAACCCTCGGCCAGCAACAGATCGGGCACCAGCGTGGGCTCGACCTCGACCTGGACGCCCACCGTGGCCACTCGCCGTGGCGGCTCGCCCAGACCCAGGCGCCGCTCGTAGAGCGCGGCCACCCGGGCGACGTTCGGGTCGTCCAGCACGTCGCGCAGGGTGGTGCGGAAGTGGTCGTAGAAGACCTGGGCGATCTGCCGGCGCTGCTCGAGCACGTGGCGCCGGTACTCGGGCAGGTGCTCGGTGAGCAGGCGGCGGATCCCCGGGGCGTGCTTGATGAACCAGCGGGCGTGCTCCCGGTGCTTCGCGTTGCCCTGCTGCCCCTGGCACCAACGCCTGACCCGAGCGAGCGCGTCGTCGAGCTCGCCGACGCTGAAGTAGTCCGGCAGCTCCAGGTACTCCAGCAGGTCCCGCGCCTGGGCGTGGAGCAGGAAGGTGGCGAGCTCGTCGGAGTCGATCGAAGTCATGGGCTCACCGGGGGAAGACCACCCTTCCTCCCACGGACAGTCTACCCCTCGACTTGAATTATTTGGATTGTTTTCCTCAGCTGGCGAGACGCAGGGCCATCTTGCCGTCGTTGGCCTCGTAGACCTCGACCTTGCCCTGGGCCACCAGGGCATCGAGGATCGTGGGTCGCATCCAGTGGGGCAGGTCCTGCTGGGTCATCCAGCGGTGGAGGAAGAGCGCCAGCCCGACATAGCCGGACTGGAAGTGGCGCTGGGCCCGGCCCAGCTCGTCGAGGAAGGCCGCGTGCAGGCCGGGATCCGAGCTGGGATCCCCCACCTCTTCGGTGGCCTCGCTGTCGGGCTCCGGGACCTTGGAGGTCGGATCGTCGACCACCTCGAGCACCGGCTCCTCCGGCTCGCTGCGCGGGGCGAAGGCGTCCGGCTCATCCAACAGATCCAGGTGTCCCCACGCCTCGGCCCGGAGCCGCTGGGACAGGCCGTAGCCCCCCCAGGTGCAGACCAGCGCCCGCTTGCCGAGATCCCGCACGGCCTCGATCCCCGGCAGCAGGTCCACGTCGCCGGTGACCAGGATGAGCACGTCGAAGGCGTCGTTGGCGGCCAGGCGGATCATGTCGGCGACCATCGCCGTGTCCACGCCCTTCTCCTGGCTGAACTGGTGGTCGGCGCCGCAGCTGGAGCAGCGGGCCGAGCGCGTGACCCGCCCGAAGCGCTTCACGAAGAAGCCGGGGACGTGCTCCAGCATGGTGAGGAAGCCGTGGAGCCGGGCGGTGCTCTCGGCAGCGGCTGGATCGTCGTCGACGCCGGTGTAGTACCAGGCGCCGGTGAGGCGGGTGCCACCGGCCCGGCCCACGAGCCAGCGGGCGAGGGCTGCGAAGTCCACGCGCCTGTCCGGGGAGGTCAGGCGCCAGCCGGCGTAGAAATTGTTGCCGTCGAAGAGGATGGCCACGCGCATCCGTGCCTCCGGGCGGGGGGTTCACTTCCCGTTGTGAACCCACCGGCTCGGAGCCTTCATTCCGTGGCGAGATCAGCGCGGTAGCCGATCGAGAGCATCGGATTGGGCCCGACCTTGCCCAGAGGCCAGGGCATGTAGTGCACCCCGGCGCTCACCACGACGCCTGTGGGGCGGCCCCAGCTCACGCCGGTCCAGGTCTCCACCCAGAGCTGCCGGGGCATCTCCGAGCGGATGCCTTCGCGCACGCGGGTGAGGCTGTAGGACACCCGCGCGGCGCCGGTCAGCGCCAGGCGCTCCCAGGGCCGGTAGGCGAAGCGCAGGCCGGCGCTGGGGGCGACGCTCCAGTAGCTGTACTCGGTGGTCACGGTGGTCTGGTACGGGTTGCCGTCGGCGTCGTAGAGCACCTCGCCGCTGGCATCGACGGCGGTGACGGTCTCGCTGTAGGAGCCGCTGGCCAGGCTGCCGCTCAGCCCGCCGGTCAGGCCCAGGGTCCAGCGCTCCCGGACCAGCGCGGCGTAGCCGGCCTGCAGGCCACCGGTCGGGCCCTGCAGGTGGGAGCTGGCGGTCAGCCGCAGGTCGAGCCGATCGTTGATGCCCCAGCCGCCGTTGACGCCCAGGGTGCCGCCGTAGAAATTCGGGACCCAGCCGACCCCGTCCAGGCCCACGATGGTGAGGGTCGTGGCGCCCACCCCGACCTCTGCGGTGTGGGCCGGCAGCTGCTCGGCGGAGTGGCCCATCGGACTCGGCGGAGGGTAGGCGATCACGATCGGGCCGCAGCCCACGGACAGAGCAGCGCCCATCATCACGGCGAGGGTCGGGCGGGCGCACGTCACACCCACTTCTTCGCCACTTCGGGGGCCCGGCTTGAGGGCTCAGGCGGGCTCGAGCTGGACCCGGGCGTCGTTGTAGCAGGCGCCTTCGCCGAAGTCGGACAGGGTCGCAGGTGCCAGGGCGTTGGGGCCGTGGCCGTCCAGGGTGTGGCGGGCCCAGAGGCCCTTGGGCAGGCACAGGGTGCCGGCCCGCACCGCATCGGTGACGCGCACCGGGACCCGCACCTCGCCCCGATCGTTGAACACCCGGGCCGGGTCGCCATCGGCCAGGCCGCGGGCGGCCGCGTCGACCGGGTGGACCTGGACCGGCTCGGGGCCGCTGCGCAGCTGACCAAAGGTCGAGGTGATCTGGTCCGCCAGCGCCGGGCTGATGAGGGCCAGGGGGTGGGTGGGTGTCGCCGGGTCGGGCTGGTAGGCGTACCAGCCGGGGCCGGGCACCAGGTGCACCTTGCCATCCGGGGTGCCGGGGAAGCGCCCGTCGAAGGCGTCGCTCACCGTGGGCTCCCAGACCGGCTGGTCCACAGGGGCGCCGGCGGCGGTGCGCAGAGCGTGGGCGAGCTCCTCCGGGGTCCGCAGCTCGCCGGGCTCGTCCAGGCCGAGCCGCTCCACCAGCGCCTGGAAGACCCACCCATTGGGCCGCGCCTCGCCGACCGGGGCGACCGCGGCCGGTCGATCGTGCAGGACCACGTTGCCGTAGCCCCGGTGGACCTCGTGGTGCTCCACGAAGGTCGTCGCTGGCAGCACCACGTCGGCGTAGAGCGCCGTGTCGGTCATCACCTGCTCGTGGACCACGGTGAACAGGTCCTCCCGCAGCAGGCCGGCCCGGACGCTGGCCTGCTCGGGCAGGGTCGCCAGGGGGTTGCAGTTGTAGACGAACAGGGCTCGGATGCGGTCGTCGGTGACCAGGGCCGGGCCCACCCCGGTGAGGTCGATCCGCCGCGTGGTGGGCTGCCGGGCGCCGACCGCGGCGGCGACACCGACCCGGCCCCAGTGGCCGGAGCTCGACATGGCGAACCCGCCGCCGGGCACGCCGAACTTGCCGGCCACGGCGGGCAGGGCCAGGATCGCGGCCGTGGCGCTGGCGCCGTTGCGGTTGCGCTCGCTGCCCCAGCCGCAACGGATCGCGGCGGGGGATGCGTCGGCGAGGCCCTGGGCCAGGGCCACGATGTCCTTCTGGTCCAGGCCGCACTCGGCTGCTGCGGCTTCTGGGGTCCAGGGCTCGGCCAGGGCTCGGAGCTCTTCGGCACCCGTGCAGTGCTCGGCGAGGAAGGCCTGGTCGGCCCGGTCGTGGGCGAAGAGCCAGCGGTGGAGGGCGAGGGCCAGAGGCAGATCGGTGCCTGGCCGGACCGCCAGGTGCAGGTCGGCGTCGGCTGCCAGCCGGGTCCGGCGAGGGTCGACCACCACCAGCCTTGCCCCGGCCTTGCGGGCGGCCTTCAGGTGCGGCAGCAGGTGGATGCCGGTGGCGTGGGGGTTGCAGCCCCAGACCACGATGTAGCGGCTGAGGGCGAAGTCCTGGAGGCGCAGGCCGGGCATCTTGCCGTAGACGGCGGCGGCGGCGGCGGAGCTGGGCAGGGCGCAGAGGTTCCGGTTCAGCCGACAGGCGCCCAGCCGGGCGAAGAGCCGGGCGTCGAAGCTGCCTTCGGTGAGCCAGCCGTTGGAGCCGCCATAGCTGCAGGGCAGGATGGCTTCGCCGCCGTGGGAGTCGCGGATGCTGCCCAGGCGCTCGGCGATCCGGTCCAGGGCCTCGTCCCAGCTCGCCTGGCGGAAGGCGCCGCTGCCCTTGGGCCCGGTGCGGAGCTGGGGGTGGAGCACACGCTCGGGGCAGTAGAGGTGGTCCGCCAGGCGGCCGACCTTGGTGCAGATGAACCCCGCGGTGAGCTCGCTGGCTCGGTTGCCGCGCACGGCGGTCACCCGGCCGTCGCTCACCTCGACGTCGAGGCTGCAGGCGTCGGGGCAGTCCAGGGGGCAGGAGGAGTGGGACGTGGTCACGGTCTGAGCCTATGCCCGCATGTCAGCGGGTGTCACGGAACTGAGGGTTCCTGGGGGGGGTCACCCGTCTGGGGGCGAACAACAACTCGCGAACGGAGCCCCCATGAACGCCAAGACCCCCCTCCTTGCTGCCTTCTCCGTGACCTGCTTCGCCGCCTGCGCCTTTGGCGGATTCGACACCTTGCTCGACGACGGCCAGGTCTCCGACCCCACCCCCCGCGCCTTCGCCGTGGCCCTCGACGGCTCGACCGGCTTCGTCGCCGACGACGACGGCGGCGCCATCCGCTTCTTCGACCCCGCCGACAGCACGGTCGACGCCTCTGTCGGCATCTGGTCCGGCTGGGAGGTCGCCGCCCTGGCCGCCGACGGCGCCACCGGCGCCACCTGGGCCCTGCACGACACCGGCATCGTCATCCTCTGGGATCCGAGCGGGTACTCCGACTACAGCTGGCTGCCCTCGAGCGGCATGGACAGCTGGTGCGACGTGGCGGCCGGCGACGGCCAGCTGTGGGTCACCGGCGTGCAGACCGATGGCCAGACCCGGCTCTTCTACAACGACGGCACCGGCTGGGACAGCAAGCTCATCGGCACCCCGCCGAGCTGTGTGGCGTTGGACTACGACAGCGTGAACGAGGCCGCTGCGGCGCTCTTCGGCCTGGGCGCCAGCCACGCGGTCATCGAGTACCAGGGCCTGAAGCTGGTCTCCGCTGCCACTCTGCCGACCGAGGCCGGCTCGGCCGACCTGTTCGACCTCGAGAGCGAGGCCGGGACCGTGATGGTCGTCGGCTACGGCGGCAGCCCCCACGAGCCCGCCGATGTCGCCTTCGTCGAGCTCTCCCAGCCCTCCGAGGGCGCGTGGCTCGACTTCGAGGGCCTGGACCTGCACGAGGCCTTCGGCGTGGCGCTGTCCGGCGACCGCGACGGCATCACCGCCTACGTGGCCGGTGCGCCGCTGGACGGCGGCGCGGCGGTGGTGGCGAGCCTGCTCGAGGAGTGAGTGTCCGAATTCCGGACACTCACAGTCCCCGGGACCACTCCGGGCGGAGGGGGACGGCGCCGCTGAGGGCCAGGTCGAGCATGCGCACGAGCTTGTCGCGGTCCCGGGGCAGCCGGCCGCCGAGGGGCAGGTAGTTGCTCGCGTGGTTGGTGCGGAAGAGCGCGTCGGTCGGCCGGGCGCGGTCGAGGAAGATGCGCAGCTCTTCGAGCAGGCCGGTGACGTCGGGCAGCTCCCAGCCCGAGTTCGCCATCGTCTTCGACAGGGGCGTGCCCTCCACCACCGTGAGGGTCAGGGCCGCGAGGAAGTCCGGGTCCATGGCCGTGGCGAGGTCCGCGCTGGCCCGGGCGTGTTCGGCGCTGCGTTCGGTGCCGCCGGCGCCGAGCAGGAAGATGGCCGAGACCCGCATGCCGGCCTCCCGGGCCTTGCGAGCGGCCTCCACGTGCTGATCGAACAGGTAGCGTTCGTCTCGGCTCGCGTTCGGGGGTCGGGGGCCCTTGGCGATGCGCCGCATGGTGGTCTCGTCGCCGGACTCTGGGCCCATGTAGAGCAGGCTCAGGCCGGCCTCACGGAGCTGGCTGAGTTCGGTCGGCGACTTCTCCACCACGTTGCTGGCCATGGCATAGCAGGAGACCTGGCGCAGCCGCGGGAAGGACGCCCGGCATGCGGCCAGGATGGGCAGCCAGTGGTCCAGGTCCATGACCAGGGCGTCGCCGTCGGCGACGAAGACCTTCTCGACCAGGTCCCCGGCCTCGCGCTTCGCTTCGGCGATGTCGGCGAGGGAGTCCTGGAGGGGCCGGACCTGGAAGGTCTTGGACCGGTACATGTGGCAGTAGGTGCAGTTGTTCCAGCTGCAGCCCAGGGTGGCCTGCAGGATGAAGCTGTTTGCTTCGGATGGAGGCCGGAAAAGGGGGGGTTCGTACCTCACGGCCGACCCCCGCCCGGATTCGTGATCTGCCGGTCGGACCCCACCGGGACTCCATCAGCCTTGAGCGAGACCACCGTGCTCGCCTTCGGTGGAGCGATGGCGGGGATCAGACCGACGGCCTCGCTGAGGGCCTCCTCCATCGCCCACTGGCTGGTGTAGACGTCGAAGGTCACGCCTCCAGAGTGGCCGACGAGCTGGCGGACGGCCTTCTCCGTAGCCCCGGCACGGACCAGCTCGGAGACGAAGCCCTTGCGGAAGCAGTGGCACGGCTGACGGTAGCGGTCTTCGTGCCCGATGTGCATCGGCGCGTAGACGGTCAGGCCGCAGGTGTAGATGCGCACGACCTTGGGGTGGGCCGGCTGGAAGGGGACCTTGGTGCGGGTGAGGGTGCTGTGGACGTGGAGGGGCATGGGGGGCACGTAGCCCGCCCGGCCGCCCGATGCGCTCAGTCCGTTCGGTCCACCTTCAGGCCCAGGTTGCGCAGTGCGTTCGCGATG
>CAYFPX010000104.1:16104-26514 GCA_964344945.1 uncultured Enterobacterales bacterium | reverse complement strand
GCTCCGACTGGGCCGCATAGAGCACCACCTCGGTCGCCCGCTCCAGCGCCAGCGACGCGCGGCGGTCCTGGCGCGCATCGAGCACGCGCTTGGCCAGGGCCAGGGCACGGGGGTCGCGCTGGGCGACCTGGGTGGCGAGGGCCGCGGCGGCGGCCCGGGGGTCGTCGGCGAGGCGGGAGACCGCGCCCCAGGCCAGGGCGGTCTCGGCGTCGAGGACCCGGCCGGTGAGGATGACGTCGCGGGCCCGGCCCGGGCCGACCAGGTCGGCCAGGCGCGTGGTGCCACCGGCGCTCGGCAGCAGTCCCAGGGCGGTCTCGGGCAGGGAGAACGTCGCCCGGGGTCCGGCGATGCGCACGTCGCACGCCAGGGCCAGCTCGAAGCCCCCGGCGACGGCGGGGCCGTGGACCGCCGCGATGCTCACGGCTGGGCTCTGGCAGAGCCGCTCGAACACGGCCTGGCTGTAGAGGTCCAGGGCGTCGCCCGGCGAGGCCCGGCCGAGCTCCCGGAGGTCCGCGCCGCCGCAGAAGGCGCGATCCCCGGCGCTCTGGACCACGACCACCGGGGTGGTGAGTGCGGCGACGGCCGCGTCGAGCGCATCGAGCGCCGCGCGATCGTAGGCGTTGGCCCGCTCGGGGCGGCTCAGGGTCAGGGTCGTGACCCCGTCGCTGCGGTGGACGGCGATGCTCACGTCTACAATGTTGTCATGCGGACCGACCCCCCCGAGGGGGTGCTCATCGATGCCACCCCGCACGGCTGCCCCTACCTGCCCGGACGCACGGCGGTCCTGCCGACCCGGTGGTACAGCCAGGACATCCGACCTGCGGACTTCGACGCGCTGCTGGCCTGCGCCGACCGGCGCGTGGGGCGGACCCTCTACCGGCCCGAGTGCCCGGACTGCCGGGAGTGCCAGGGCATCCGGGTCCACACGGACCGCCTGACCCACACCAAGTCCCAGCGCCGGGTCTGGCGGCGCAACGCCGACGTGAAGGTCACCGTGGGCCCGCCAGTGGTGGACCGGTTCCGGCTGGACCTGTTCAACAAGCACAAGCTGGAGCGCGGGCTCAGCCAGCGCCGGGCCAGCGCGGACCACTACTACTCCTGGCTGGCGCTGAGCTGCGTGCGCTCGGTCGAGACCCGCTACTGGCTCGACGGCGAGCTCGTCGGCGTGGGCATCGTGGACGTGGGCCTGCGCACGGCGAGCAGCGTCTACTTCTACTTCGACCCCGAACACTCCGCCCGCAGCCTGGGCACCTACAGCGTGCTGCGCGAAGCCGCCTGGCTGCGCAGCCGCGGCGTGGCCTGGTACTACCTGGGCCTGTACGTGCGGGACTGCTCGCACCTGTCGTACAAGGCGCGCTTCACCCCCCACGAGCGGTTGATCGACGGGGAGTGGCGGGTGTTCGCGGGGTAGACCCGGGGCGCCGACCGGAACCCGCGAGAGGCGTGCCCGTGCCGCGGATGCCCGGCGGCGCCGAGGCCCTGGTCGCCCCGAGGCACTCCGGCCTGCCCGGACTGGGCTCTCTCGCACAGCTCAGGCGGCGGGATCGCGCAGGTAGACCACCTGGTAGACCAGGCCCACCAGCAGGCCGCCGCCGAGCACGTTGCCCAGGGTCACCGGGACCAGGTTGCCCCACAGGAAGGCCTGGACCGTGAGGTCCGCGTAGTCGGCGGGGCCCTGGCCGATGGCCCCCCAGAAGCCGTCGCCAGCGCCGTGCTTGATGAGCAGCGCCGCAGGCACGAAGTACAGGTTGGCGATGGAGTGCTCGAAGCCGGCGGCCACAAAGGCCGCGATGGGCGGCACGATGGCCAGGATCCGGTCCGTGGTGGTGCGGGCGCTGAAGGTGAGCCACACCGCCAGGCAGACCAGGGCGTTGCACAGCACGCCGAGGGCCACGGCCTGGCCCCAGCCCAGCTGGCACTTGGCGACGCCGATGCCCAGGGCGGCCGCGCCGACCGCCCCGCCACCGAAGGTGTGCTGACCGGCCAGGAAGACCAGGATCGCGGTGCCGACCCCGCCCAGGGCGTTGCCGGCGAAGACCAGGCCCCAATTCCGCAGCAGCTCGCGGGTGGTGACCCGCCTCGACGCCCAGGCCATCACGATCAGGTTGTTGCCCGTGAACAGCTCGGCGCCACCGACGAGGACCAGGCTGAGGCCCACGCTGAAGACCGTGCCCGCCAGGAGCCGGGTCAGCCCGAAGGGCAGCCCGCCACCGGCGACCGTCGTGGTGGCGAAGACGGCGCCCAGGCCGATGAAGGCCCCGGCGAGCACGCCGAGCATCAGGGTCTGCAGCGTGCCGAGCTGGACCTTGGCCTGGCCGACGGCCTCGGCCTTCTCGGCCATCGCGGGAGGGAGCAAGGCGTCCACGAACCCCATCCTTCAAGAACCGTGCCTCGCCCCGCCTCTGTCAGCGGGGGTTCAGAGAGTCCTCGACGGTGGCTGGTCCAGCCTTGATCAGCTGGCCGACGCCGCCTGACCCAGGTGGTGCCGAAGGGCCGCGGTGAGCTGGAAGCGCACCCGGGTGCGGAGCCCCACCGGGGCCTCGGCCACGCCCCGTGCGGTGAGGCCCAGGCCGCAGGGCAGACGGAAGACCAGGGAGAGCACGGTGCCTTCGGGCGGCGGCGGCCCGTCGGAGATGCCCTCGACCCGGCCTTCGCAGAGCAGGGTCTCCCAGTCCCGGAGCAGGTCCCGGGCGTGGCGCCAGCGGACCGAGAGCTGGCGCTGGTCCGCCGACAGATGCAGCTCCGCCCGGGTCCCGCCGGGGACCCGCAGGCCGGGGTCCGCCTCGAACTCCCAGGTCGGGTGGGCCGGGCTGCGGGGCCGCTGGAGGCTCGCCAGCAGGGCCCGGGTCACCCGAGCCCGGCCGGCGGAGGTCTGGGAGTCCAGGCTCCGGCTGATGGAGACCTCCTCGACCCACTGATCGAGGCTCACCCGGTCAGCGTCGTCGATGCCCTCGATGACCGCGGTGCAGTGCAGGGGATCGCCCGGCGGGCCCGGGTGCACGTCGACCAGGCGCACGGTGGCCTGGACCGAGTCACAGGAGCCAGCCAGCTCCAGGCGGATGTGGCCCCGGTCGCCGATGCTCGCGGCACCGTGGGTCTCGAAGCGGATGACGTCGCCGTCGATCCAGCAGGTGGTGCCGAAGACCTTGTGGTCCGGGCCTCGAAGCGAGATCGCCGAGCGGATCTCCGTCCTCATGGGACGCCTCGTGCGGGTTCATCGGGAGCCTCGCCCACCGCGACCCCGCGGTTCAAGGCCCCCAGACAGGTCCCGTCAGCCGGGGACAGGTGGTGACACCTGGCTACCAGGGCAAGCGCTCCCCGTTCGCGTGAAAGAAGCACCCGCTCGTCTCCGGAGCGAGCTCGTCGAGCCGCTGGATCAGCCCCGCGGCGGCTTCTGGTGGGTCGATGTAGCCGTTGAACCCGGTCATGCGGGTCCGCACGAAGCCCGGGTGCAGGAGCGCCACGCTGATGCCCCTGGGCGCCAGGTCCCGGGCCAGGCTGACCCCGGCCATGTTCACCGCGGCCTTGGACATGCGGTAGCCGTACCGGGCGCCCGAGGTGTTGTCACCGATGGAGCCCATGCGGCTGGTGATGATGCCGACGCGGGCGCCCGGGGCGAGCAGGTGCTCCAGCGCGGCGACGACGCGCAGGGGCCCGAGGGCGTTCACCTCGAACTGGTGGCGGATGGCGTCCAGGTCCAGGCCCGCCAGCGGCGTGCGCAGGAGCACGCCGGCGCAGAGGATCAGCTGGTCCAGGGACGTGCCGTCCAGGGCTGCGGCCAGGGCGTCCACCGAGGCTTGGTCCGTGACGTCGACCGTGTGGACCCCGGCGCCCAGGGCGGCGAGGTCCGCGGTGTCGCAGCGACCGGTGCCGAGCACGGTCTCGCCCCGAGCCAGGAGCTGTCGGGCGAGCTCCAGACCGATGCCGCGGTTGGCACCGACGATGAGGGTGGTGGACATCCGGGCGGGGCCTGCACGCAGGAGGAGCGAGAGGAGATGCGGGGCTCCGACCACACGACCGAAGCCCCGCTGGGATTCTCGACCCGTCACCTTCCTGGTGACAAGGTCAGCCTGCCAGCGGAAGCGGTGATCTCCGATGACAGGGCGATGACAGGTCGGGGGTTCAGGCGCTCACAGCCTCGTTCTCGAAGACGGCCGCCGCGCCCATGCCACCGCCGATGCACATCGAGACGATGCCAAACCGGCTGCCCCGGCGCTTCATCTCGTGCAGCAGAGTCGCCGTGAGCTTGGCGCCGGTGCAGCCCAGGGGGTGACCCAGGGCGATGGCGCCGCCGTTCACGTTCACCCGCTCCGGGTCGATGCCCAGCTCGCGCACGCAGTAGACCGCCTGGCTGGCGAAGGCCTCGTTGATCTCGAAGACGTCGACGTCGTCCAGCGCGATGCCGGCCCTCTCGACCGCCTTGGGGATCGCGACCGCGGGACCGATGCCCATGATCTCCGGCCCCACGCCGGCCACGGCGTAGCTCTTGAGCACGCCGAGCACCTCGAGCCCCAGGCTCTCGGCCTTGGCCCGGCTCATCACGACCGTGGCGGCCGCGCCGTCGCTGGTCTGGGAGCTGTTGCCCGCGTGGCTGGAGCCACCGGCCTTGAACGGCGAGCGCAGGCGCTTCATGCCCTCGACCGACGACTCCCGGGGGCCGTCGTCGATGGTCACGGTCACGTCGTGCCAGGCGCCGCCCTTGAAGACCCGGGTGTCGACGGGAACGATCTCTTCGGCGAACCGGCCCGCGGCGATGGCCGCGATGGCCTTGGCGTTGGAGCCCACCGCGAAGGTGTCCTGCTCCAGCCGGGTCACGCCGAACTTCTCCGACACGTTCTCCGAGGTCAGGCCCATCGGCGTGTAGATCTCGGGCCGCTCGGCGATGGCCGTCGGGTTCGGGGTGAGCCGCTGACCGCCCATCGGGATCTGGCTCATGGACTCCACGCCGCCGGTGAGCGCCGCGTCGTACCAGCCGGCGTTGATCGCCGCGCTGGCCTGGGCCAGGGACTGCAAGCCGCTGCTGCAGAACCGGTTGATGGTCATGGCCGGGACCTCGTCGGGGATGCCGGCGACCAGCGCCGAGATCCGGGCGACGTTCATGCCCTGCTCGCCCTCGGGCATCGCCGAGCCGATGACCACGTCGCCGAGGTCGCTGGGGTCCAGGGCCGGCACCTTGGCCAGCGCACCCTTCATGGCGATGGCGAGGAGGTCGTCGGGGCGGGTGTCCTTCAGGGCGCCCTTCTTGGCCTTGGTCACGGGGGTCCGGACCGCGGCGACGATGACAGCGTCGTTGGGGTTGCTCATTGCGATCGTTCCTTAGTTCCGGAGGGGCTTGCCAGTGGTGAGCATGTGCTGGATCCGGGCCTGGGTGGCCTCGGTGCCGCACAGGGAGAGGAAGCCCTCCCGCTCGAGGTCGAGGATGTGCTGCTCGCCGACGCGGTGGTTGGTGGGCACGTCGCCACCGGTCATGACGTGGGCGATCTTGCTGCCGACGACCACGTCGTGATCGGTGGCCCAGCCCGCCTCGTGCATCTGGTACAGGAAGGCCGCCAGGGCGCTCTTGCCGCTGGGCCCCGCCGCCTTGATCGTGGTGGGACGCGGCGGCTGGTAGCCGGCCTGGACCAGGCCCAGCACCACCTGCTTGGCGTCGTGGATCAGGGCGTCCGGGTCCATGGTCACGGAGTCGGTCGGCCGCAGGTAGCCCAGAGCCCGGCCCTCCTCGCAGGACTTGGCCACCTCGGCCAGGGCGATGTTCTTGTACGCCGCCTGCAGGAAGGGGTTCGGGTCGTAGTCGACGCCCTCGGGGATGTCCGCCATGTGCCGGAAGAGCATCTCCTTGCAGCCGCCGCCGGCGGGCAGCACGCCGACACCGACCTCGACCAGGCCGATGTAGGTCTCCCCGAGAGCCCGGGTGTGGGCCGAGTGCATCGCGACCTCGCAGCCGCCGCCGAGCACCAGGCCGCGGGGAGCGGTGACGACCGGGGCCTTGCTGTACTTGGCCCGCATCACCGTGTCCTGGAGGGTCTTGATCATGCGCTCCAGGTCGTCCCACTGCTGCTGCATGGCGGCCATGGCCACCATGAACAGGTTGGCCCCGGCGCAGAAAGCCGGGCCGCCCTGGTTGCCGACCACCAGGCCCTTCCACTCGCCGGCGTCGAGCAGGTCGAGGGCCTGGCCGTAGGCGCCGATGATGTCGTCGTCCAGCGCGTTCATCTTGGCGTGGAACTCCAGGCCGAGCACGCCGTCGCCCAGGTCCAGGAGACTGGCGGACATGCCGTCGTGGAGCGGGGTGGTCCGGGCGTGCACGCTCTTCAGGAAGAGCCAGCTCTCGGACTGGGGCACCGCCTTGGACGACTGGCTGGGGATGTCCCAGTAGGTCTCGACGGTGTCGATGGTCTCGTAGAAGGACTCGCGGCCGGCGGCGAGCATGTCCTTGACCCAGCCGGGCACGGTGCGGCCCTCGGCCTCCATGCGGGCGACGGAGCTGCGCACCCCCGCGGCGTCCCACGCCTCGAACACGCCGACCTCCCAGCCGAAGCCCCAGCGCATGCCGCGGTCCACGTTGACCACGTCGTCGGCGATCTCGGGGATGCGGTTGGCGGCGTAGAGCAGGGTGTCGGCGGTCACCTTCCAGGCGATCTGCGCGGCCTTGTCGTCGCCGGCGAGCATCGCCGCGATCTTCTCCTGGGGGGTCTCGAGGTCGCGGGTGGCGCCGGTCGAGGCGTACCGGACCTTGGCCTTGGGCGCGTACTCGCCGGTCAGGAGGTTGCGGGCGTACAGGGTCTTCTTGCCGCCGTCCCTCTTCATCTCGTAGAAGCCGCGCTTGGACTTGCGGCCCAGAGCGCCCTCGTCGACCATCTCCTCGAGCCAGGATGGCACCTGGAAGATGTCCCGCTCCTCGTCGTCGACGCAGCTGTCGTAGACGTTCTGGAGCACGTGGGCCAGGGTGTCGAGGCCGACGATGTCGCCGGTGCCGAACACCGCGGACTTGGGCCGGCCCATGGGCGCACCGAAGATGGCGTCCATCTCCTCGACGCTCATCTCCATGGCCATCATGTGCGTGAAGACGGAGCAGATGCCGTAGGTGCCGATGCGGTTGGCGATGAAGTTGGGCGTGTCCTTGCCGTAGACGATGCCCTTGCCGAGTCTTGCCTCGCCGAAGGCGGCGATGGCCTGGGTGACGCTGGGCAGGGTGTCCGGGCCCTCGACCAGCTCGAGCAGCCGCATGTAGCGGACCGGGTTGAAGAAGTGGGTCACCAGGAACCGCTCCTTCATCTCCTGGGGCATGCCGGCCGCCATGTCGGCCAGGGAGATGCCGGAGGTGTTGCTGGAGACGATGGAGCCCTCCTTGCGGTTCTCCTCGACCCACGAGAAGACCTTCTGCTTGACCGGCAGGAGCTCGACCACGACCTCGACGATCCAGTCGCAGTCCTTCAAGAGGTGGGCGTGGTCGTCGTAGTTGGCGGGGGTGATCAGCTCGGCGAAGGACCTGTGGAACAGCGCCGCGGGCTTGCTCTTGGCGATGCTCTTCAGGCCCGCCAGGGCGGCGGCGTTGCGCTCCGCCGGCGGGGCGTCTTCGCCCACGCCTCGGGGCACGATGTCGTAGAGCACGCTGGGGATGCCGGCGTTCGCCAGGTGGGCGGCGATGCCCTGGCCCATGACGCCGGCGCCGAGCACGGCGACCTTCTGGATGGAGTGGCCCACGGATCCTCCGGTGGGGTGTGGAGACAAAACTGAATGACCATTCAGTCTGGGGTCCCAGGCCTAACCGGGATCGGGGGGGCGTCACACCTGGCCGATGGGCGGGGTATGGGCCGGGGTCGCGCTCGGGAGGTGGCCTGTGGACGTGGTCTGTGGCATCGACTTCGGGACTTCGAACTCCACCCTCACCCTGGCTGATGCCACGGGTGTGAGGCCGGTGATCGTCGATCCCGCCAACCGCCTGCCCCAGGCGATCCCGACCCTGCTCTTCTTCGACGACGACGGGCTGTCGACCTACGGCTCCTCGGCCATCGCCGACTACGTCGAGAGCGGCCACTGTGGCCGCCTGCTCCAGTCGATCAAGCGCCACCTGCCCAGCGCAGGCTTCACCGGCACGACCATCGCAGGCCGCTTCCGGGAGGTCGAAGACCTGGTCGCCGGCTTCCTGGAGCACCTCAAGTTCCTCGCCGAGCGGGACGCCGGGACCGAGATCACCCGGGTCGTGCTGGGCCGTCCCGCCGTCTTCCACAAGGACCCGGTCCGGGACCGCATGGCCCAGGACCGGCTTGAGCGGGCGGCGAGCATGGCGGGCTTCGTGGACATCGCCTTCCAGATCGAGCCGATGGCCGCGGCCAGGGCGTACGAGACCACCCTGGACCGGAACGTCACCTGCCTGGTCGGCGACCTGGGGGGCGGCACCAGCGACTTCACCCTGGTGCGCCTGGGTCCGGAGCGGGTCGGCGGGGACCGCGGGGCCGACGTGCTGGGCGCCACCGGCCAGGACGTGGCGGGCAACGACCTGGACGCCCGGCTGGTCTGGCAGGAGGCCATGCCGCACTTCGGCGTGAGGGCGAAGTACCGGGTGGACAACACCTGGACCCCGGTGCCCACCTGGCTGCACCACCTGGCCTGTCGCTGGCAGCACCTGTCCCTGGCCGACACCGAGGACAACCTGCGCTTCCTGGCCCGCATGGTGCGCTTCGGCGACGACCCGACGGGCCTGACCCGCCTCCAGCAGCTCATCGAGGACCAGCACGCCTGGACCTTCTTCAAGGCCATCGAGGACACCAAGGTGGGGCTGAGCGACGCCGACAGCGCAGCGCTCGCCTACGACCGCGACGGCCTGGCCTTCGCCACCGAGGTGACCCGCGAGGCCTTCGACGCCGCCATCGCCCGAGAGGTCGGCAAGCTCGAGGCCACCCTGGAGGGCCTGCTGGCCGAGACCGGCCTGGCCCACGACGCCGTGGACGTCGTGTTCCTGACCGGCGGGACCTCGCTGGTGCCCCGGGTGCGCCGGGTCTTCGAGGACCGCTTCCCCGGGCGCATCGTGGACCACGACACCTTCACCAGCGTGGGGCTCGGGCTGGCGATCGAGGCGCGGGAGCGGTTCCTGCCGTAGAGCCGACCAGTTGGGGTCGAATGTCCGCTTCTGCAGACCAGTCCGGGTTCAATGTCCGGTCTGGCGCCGAGAACAGGCGAAGTGGGACGCCAGCGGGGGCCAGAACGCCCCTCGACGCCACTCTCGAGGCCTCGGGCGGACATTGAACACCGACTGGTCTCCTCGAGCGGACATTCGACCCCGACTGGTCCTCAGGGGGTCTCGGCGACCCTCACCACCCGCTCCGACACCAACAGGTCCACCGGGGAGATGACCGGCTCGTCGACCGGCACGCCCTCGGGGTAGCGCTGGGCGATGAGCCGCTGGACCTCGGGGCTGGACAGGGCGAAGTCCGTGTGGCGGCGCAGAGGCGCCAGGACCACACCGGCCTCCTCCCAGGCCCGGTAGACGAGCTCGGAGCAGTAGAGCTGGTCGCCGCCCCAGCGGAATGCGGCGTCGTAGGGACGACCGAGCCAGGTGCGGGCCTCCTGGACGACGAGCTCAGCGGTCTCCGGAGTGCCGGAGCTCGTTGCAGGCCACGGTCTTGCCGTTCTGGTCCGTCACCCAGAGACCCAGGTCGGTCTGGCCCGTGGTCGGGACGGCGAAGATCTCGGCGAAGCTCTCCGGTTGCGAGATGACGAGGCGGTGCTGGGCGCTGAGGTCTCCGACGAAAGTCGCGCACTCCTGGTGCGTGGTCTGGCCGAGCACGACGGACTCGTCGACGTCGAAGCCCCAGGTGTGGATGTCGCCAGCGGCGGCGGTCGCGATGAGCAGCAGGGTCATGGGGTCTCTCCAGATGAGGTTCGCCCCCGGGAGAGTTCAAGGCCCACGCCAGCCCCAACCCCTTGAGATCACATCGGGTTCATCGCCAGTGTGCGGGCCCGCCCACCCGGCGCCCGGGCGCGCCCGGGCTCACTCCTCGTCGTCGAGAACCAGGACCAGCGGACCTCGGCGAGCACCTCGTCCGAGCTCGCACCGCGGGGCTCGGCCACCAGGGCCGACAGAGTCCAGATCCACACCAGGGTCATCGGCCCCCCTCAGAGTCCGTAGAGCTCGCGGGCGGTCAGCGACAGCGCCCGGGCCAGGGCCTCCTCGCCCACCCCGAGCCGCGCCAGGCGCACGACCTCCCGGTCCCACGCATACGGCAGGTTCGGGAAGTCCGTGCCGTAGAGGATGCGCTCCGGCCGGGCCTCGAGGAACCGGGCCACCCCCGCCTGGGGGAAGTAGTCGGCGACCATCATCGTGGTGTCGAGCCACAGGTTGTCGTGGCGCTCGAGCAGGGCGAGGTAGCCGTCGAATTCGTCGGCGCCGAGGTGCGGCACGCACAGCCG
>CAYFPX010000104.1:0-16094 GCA_964344945.1 uncultured Enterobacterales bacterium | reverse complement strand
CAGTCCCGCAGGACCGCCGCCACCCGGTCCACGTGGCAGAGGCTGTGGGTGTCCACGGGGTAGGCGGGGCTCCGCGGCTCCCGGCCGGCGTGGATGACCATCGGGCGGTCCCAGCGCACGGCGACCTCGAACAGCTCCGTCAGCTCGGGGGCGTCGATGGCAAAGGCCTGGACGTGGCAGTGGAGCTTGGCGCCCCGGAGCCCTGCGGCGAAGGCCTGCTCCAGGATGGCGGCGGCGTCGGGCTCTCCGGGCAGCACGGTCCCGAGGCCGACCAGCCGCGGCTCGGCGGCCATGAGCTCGGCCATGGAGGCGTTCAGTCCCCGGGCCAGCCCCGGCCGGTGGGCGTACATCAGCCCCACCACCCGGTCGACCCCGCGGGAGAACAGGAAGTCGAGGACCTGGGGGCTGTGCAGCCGGTACCGGACCGGCCAGCCGTAGGTGTCGAACCACCGCCACAGGGACCGGAAGAGCAGCTCCGGGAACAGGTGGACGTGGGCGTCGATGACCGTGGGCAGGGCCTCGGGCAGCCGCGGACCTTCGGCGTCGTGCAGGGCCGGCAGCGGCCCGCTCATCAGGTCGGGCACCAGCGAGCGCTCGGGGTCCGCCGAGGCGGCGCAGGCCAGGCAGGGCACGAGTCGGCTCATCGCCAGGAGTCTACCGGGGCCCGTGCCATCATCCGCCGGTGCCCGTGACCCAGCCGGCCCCGCCGCCCCGCAGCGTCCCGCTGCTCCTGCGGCTGCATGTCCTGTTCGGCGGCACGGTGCCGCTGCTGGGCTGGGCCTTCACCTGGGTCGGGCTCCTGGTCGGCGGCGGCCTGAGCCTGGGCGCCGACGTGGGCACCCCCTGGGCCCTGAGCCAGGGCGCGTTCACCCAGGAGAGCACCATCGTCGAGGCCTGGGAGACGAACTTCTCCAGCGGCGGCGACGAGGACACCGAAGGCACGCCGGTGGTCGCCTACCGCTTCACCTACGACGTGGGCGGCGAGCGGCACGTGGGCACCAGCTACGCCACGGGCTGGGTGGCCGACGAGGGGGATCCCGTCACCCTGGAGATCGCCAGCAGCGACAGCACGAAGGCCCGCATCGCCGGCATGCGGGCCAGCCCCTTCGGGCCCTGGATCCTGCTGGTGCTGTTGGCGCCCGCGCTCGCGGCCGGCATGGCCCTGTGGGGCGTGGGCCGGGGTCTGCGGGCGAACCACCTGCTGAGCCACGGCCACGTGACCGCCGGGCGCCTGGTGGAGAAGGGCGCCACGTCGACGACCGTGAACCACCGGCCGGTCTGGGCCTATGTCTTCGCCTACCGGGATCACATGGACCGAGAGCGCTTCGTGTCCCTGCGCAGCTCGCTCACCTGGCTCGTGGAGGACGAGATCGAGGAGCCCGTGGTCTTCGATCCCAGCTCCCCCGAGCGGGCGATGATGGTCGACGCCCTGCCCGGCCACCCGGGCATCGAGCCGGGAGGGACCTTCACGGTGGAGCACCCGGGCCGGGCCCTCGGGTCGATGGTGCTGCCGGGCCTGACCGTCCTCACCGCAGCGGGGTACGTGGCCGGGTCCCTCCTGCTCTGAGTCCCACTTGGCGCTGCCCCCGAGCCAGGTCGTGTCCCTGGCCCCCAACGAAGCCGCGGTCAAGCGGGCCGGCCAGTCGCGGCCCCTGCACCTGTGGCGGGACATCGGGCGCTCGGAGCGGGCCGCCTGGGGCTTCTGCAGCGGGTCGAGCGAGTACACGGTCAAGGTCGACCCGGCGGGTACCGGCTGGTCGTGCTCCTGCCCCAGCCGGCTCCAGCCCTGCCGGCACGTGCTGGCGCTGTTGTGGCTGCACCACGACGGGGCCCTGCCCGCCGGCCCCGAGCCGCGCTGGGTCCTGGACTGGCTGGAGCGCCGGGCGCGACGCAAGGCCCCCAGGCCCCAGGGACCGGTGGACGAGGCCGCCGCCGAGAAGCGCCGCAGCCAGCGCCAGGCCCGGGTCCGAGCCGGGGTCGAGGGCCTGGAGATCTTCCTCCAGGACCTGGTCCGGGACGGCCTCGGAAACCTGTCCGACGGCGGCTACGCCCGCTTCGAGGAGCAGGCCCGCCGGCTGGTCGACGCCCAGGCCCCCGGGCTCGCGCGGCGGGTCCGGGCCCTGGGCGGCGTGCCCGGCAGCGGCGAGGACTGGCCCGCCCGGTTGCTCGAGGGCCTGGGTCGTCTGGCCCTGCTGGTCGAGGCCTGCCACAGCCTGGAGACCCTGCCCCCGGGGCTGGCCGCCGACGTGCGCAGCGCCATCGGCTGGACCCTGCGGCGGGAGCAGGTGCTGGCCCACGGCGACACGGTCGAGGACCGCTGGCAGGTGGTCGGGCAGTGGGAGGACGTGCGGGACGAGCAGGTCCGGACCCTGCGCACCTGGCTCGTCGGCCTGAGCTCCGGGCGCCTGGCGCTGGTGCTGAGCCACGCCCCAGGGGAGCGCCCCTTCCAGGATCCCCTGCCGGACCGTGGCGTGCTGCCGGCGAGCCTGGCGTTCTGGCCCAGCGCGCTGCCCCAGCGGGCCCTGGTGCTGGCCCGCAGCGCCGCCACGTCCGCCGAGGGCTTCCCGGGCGGCCACGACACCGTGGCGGCCTGGCTCGGCCAGCTCGCCGAGCGCCTGGGTGCGAACCCCTTCCGGTCGGTGGACCTGGCCCGTCTGCGGGGCGTGCGGCCCGGCCTGGCCGACGGCCGCCCGGCCCTGGTCGACGCCGGTGGCACCGCGGTTCCCCTGCACACCCGGGCCCCCGCGACCCTGCTGGCGGTCAGCGGCGGGCACCCGGTGGACGTGGCCGGAGAGTGGGACGGGCGCGGCCTGCGGCCGCTGGGGGTCTGGGCAGCCGGGCACTGGATCGCCCTGGGGAGCGGGCGGTGAGCGAGCGCCTGACGGCCGCCGTGCTGGGCACCGGTGCCCGGGACCCCGCCCCCAGCGAGGATCCAGCCCACTGCTGGCTCTCCGCTGGCGGCGCCTGGCGCCTGCTGCTCGAGGCGGGCATCGACGAGCTGCGCACCCGCGCGGGGCGGGTTCCGCCTGCCGGCACCCCGCACCCGGCCGCCCCCGACGAGCACCGCCGCCTCTGTGATCCAACCCTGACCGCCGTGCTGGCGGAGCAGCTGCTCCACCGGGATCGGGACCTGGTCGGGCTGATCCTCGACCGGCTGGCCCGTCGGGGCCGACGGGTCCCTCCGTCGCTGCTGCCGGCGCTCCTGGGCGACGCCCGCGCCCGCCAGCTGCCGGACACCTGGATCGCGGGCGGTGAGCGGGCCCGCTGGCTCGCCGCCCACCGGCCTGGCTGGGCCCAGCCGGGGGCGGTCGTCGCCGACGGCGAGGCCCTGGAGGAGGGCACCCCGCGCCAGCGCCTCGACGCCCTGCGGCAGCTCTGGGCGTCCGACCCCAACGGGGCCGTGGCCTGGCTCGAGCAGGCCTTCCCCGGCGAGCGAGCAGCCACCCGGCAGGCCTGGCTGGACCAGGTACCGCTGCCCCCGCCCCCGGTGGCCACCCCCTGGCTCTCGGGCCTGCTCCAGGACCGGTCCCGCAAGGTGCGGGAACGGGCGAGCCTGCTGCTGCGGGAGCGACCGGAGAGCGCCGTGGCCCAGGCCTGTGTGCCCGGAGGGGCCGCCTGCCTGGCCTGGGTCGACGGGGCCTGGGAGGTCCGTCTGCCCGAGACCTGGGACCCGGGCTGGGGAGAGCCTCCACCCGGGGGGCCCGAGGGCGAGCGGGCGCGGTACGCCACCGCGCTGATCGCCACCGTGCCCCTGGGCGCCTGGACGGCGGCATCCGCCCGGGATCCCGGAGAGTCCGTGGCCGCCCTGGACTCCGAAGATGCCTTCGTCGCGGTCGCCTGGCGCCACGCCGCCCTGCGCCAGGACGACACCGCCTGGCTGACCGCGCTGCTGGACCGGGCCCTGAAGACCAGCGAGGCCTCGGCGAGCTACCGCAGCCTCGTGGACGCCCTGCCCTCGGAGATCCTGGCCCTGAGAGCCCCCGAGACCCTGCGGGTCCGCGGCTGGGGCCAGATCCTGCCGATGCTCGAGGCCCTCGACAGGCCCTGGCCCCTGCCGGTGGCCCGGGCCTGGGTCGCCCGCTTCTACGAGCTGGCCCAGCAGGTCCACCAGGGCGGGACCGAGCCCCCCGCCGACGCCCTCCAGAGCGTGCGCCCCGCGGCCCTGGGCCTGCCCCCGGTGCTCTTTGCCCTCGACACCCGCAGCTGGGTCGACCGACTCGCCCCGACCCGGGCCCAGGCGCTGGTCGCCCAGGCCCTGGACGACCTGGAGCACGTGCTGCGCGTGCGCCGCCACCTCGACGACCTGTTGCTCGACTCCCCTGGAGCCCCCCGTGACTGACACCCCCGTCCTCCGCCAGCAGGCCGAGCACGCCCACGCCGACGAGCTGGCCGCCCTGGCCGCCGCCGACACCCACCCCCGCCCGCCCAGCTGGCGCCTGAGCCCCTGGGCCGTCCGGCGCTACGTGCTCGGCGGCGAGTTGGAGGACGGCACGGCGATCACCCCCAAGTACATCGGCGAGGCCCGCCGGGTCGAGGCGGCCATCGCCACCCTGGCCACCGACCGGGCCCTGCTGCTCCAGGGCCTGCCCGGCACCGGCAAGTCCTGGCTCTCCGAGCACCTGGCGGCGGCCGTCAGCGGGGACTCGACCCTGCTGGTCCAGGGCACCTCGGGCACCGACGACAAGGACCTGCGCTACGGCTGGAACTACGCCCGCCTGCTGGCCGAAGGCCCCACCCGGGAGGCCCTGGTCCCCTCGCCGGTGATGCGGGCGATGGAGACCGGCGCGATCGTGCGCATCGAGGAGCTGACCCGGATGAGCTCCGAGGTCCAGGACGCCCTGATCACCATCCTCTCCGAGAAGTCCCTGCCCCTGCCGGAGCTCGCCACCCAGGTCCAGGCCCGGCCCGGCTTCAACGTGATCGCCACCGCCAACGACCGGGACAAGGGCATCCACGACCTCTCCAGCGCCCTCACCCGCCGCTTCAACACCGTGCTGCTGCCCCCGCCGACCACTCTGGAGGAGGAGCTGGCCATCGTGCAGCAGCGGGTGGCCGAGCTGGGCCAGGCCTTCTCGCTGCCCGACATCGAGGCCCCCGAAGACGAGGTTCGGCGGGTCATCACCGTCTTCCGGGAGCTGCGGGGCGGGCGCACCCTCGACGGGCGCACCCGGCTCAAGTCCCCCTCCGGCAGCCTGTCCACCGCCGAGGCCATCTCCGTGGTCCAGCAGGGTCTGGCCCTGGCGGGCTTCTACGGCGACGGCACCCTGCGGGCCGAGGACCTGGCCGCGGGCCTGCAGGGCACCGTGCTCAAGGACCCGGTCCAGGACCCGGTGGTGTGGAACGAGTACCTCAACACCGTCGTGCGGGAGCGCGAGGGCTGGCGAGACCTCTACCGGGCCTGCCGAGGGCTGGCCGGATGACCGCGGCGCGAAGAGCGAGCCGGTGCGCGAGGCTTCGTGCCGGGGGCATCCGGGCCTGATGGACGTCCGCGTCCTGGGCATCCGGCACCACGGGCCGGGCTCCGCGCGGGCCCTGGTCCAGGTGCTGGACGCGTGGCAGCCGGACCGGATCCTGGTCGAGGGCCCGGCCGACGCCGACAGCGCCATCCCGCTGGTGGCGGACCCGGGGCTGCGGCCGCCGGTGGCGCTGCTGGTCTACCCGCCGGACGACCCGAGCCGGGCCGGGTTCTGGCCCTTCACGAGCTTCTCGCCGGAGTGGCAGGCGCTGCGGTGGGCCCTGGCCCGAGACGTGCCTGTGGGGTTCATGGACCTGCCCCTGTCGGTGGAGGCGGCCTTGCCCCAGGAGGAGAAAGAGGGACAGGACCCCGAGACCGCCGCGGTGCTGCAGGCCCTGGCCCGCAGCGCCGGGGTCGACGGCCACCGGGAGTGGTGGGACCGCCTGTTCGAGGAGCGGCCCCAGGCCCAGGACCTGTTCGACGCCGTGCACGACGCGATGGCTGCGGTCCGGGACGAGCTCGGCGAGCGACCCCTGCGGGAGCATCAGCGGGAGGCGTGGATGCGGCGCACCATGCGCAGGGCGAAGAGGGCCGGCGCGACCCGGCTCGCGGTGGTCTGCGGCGCCCTCCACGCCCCGGCGCTGACCGCCAGGGTCACGGCGTCGGCGGACAACGCGACCCTCAAGGGCCTGCGCCAGCGCCGGGTCACCGCCACCTGGGTGCCCTGGACCCACACCCGGCTGAGCCTGCGCAGCGGCTACGGCGCCGGCTGTGCGAGCCCCGGCTGGTACCACGCCCTCTGGACGCGGCCCGACGACGCCCCTGCCCGGTGGCTGTCACAGGCCGCCCGGCTCCTCCGCGAGGCAGGCCAGGACACCAGCCCGGCCCACGTGCTGCACGGGGTGCGCCTCGCCGACGCCCTGGCCACCCTGCGCGGCCGACAGACCCCGGGGCTGGGAGAGCTCCAGGACGCGGTCCAGGCGGTGCTGTGCGAGGGCCAGCCGGCTCCGCTGGCGCTCGTCCGGGAGCAGCTCGAGGTCGGCGAGGCCCTGGGGGCGGTGCCCGACGGGGCACCCACAGTGCCACTCCAGCAGGACGTCACCGCCCGACAGCGCCGACTGCGGCTCAAGCCCTCGGCGGAGCCCAGGGAGCTCGACCTGGACCTGCGCAAGCCCCTCGGCCTCGACCGAAGCCACCTGCTCCATCGCCTCCGGGTCCTCGGAGTGCCCTGGGGCCGACCGCGAGAAGGCTCCGCCGGCAGCGGCACCTTCCGGGAGCGCTGGACCCTCCGCTGGGACCCGGAATTCGCCCTCCGCATCATCGAAGCCAACGTCTGGGGCAACACCCTGGCCACCGCGGCCGACGCCCGTCTCGCAGACCTGGCGGGGCGCGCTCAGGACCTGCCGACGGTGGTTCGGGGCCTGGATCACGCACTCCTGGCGGAGTTGCCCAGGGCGAGCGCCGCCCTGCTCCAGGCCCTGGCCGACCGGGCGGCCGCCGCGCCCGAGGTCCTGGAGCTGCTGTCCGCCGTGCCCGAGCTGGCCCGGACCCTGCGCTACGGCGACGTGCGTCGCACGCCACGGGAGCGCCTTGGCGAGGTGCTCGAGGGCCTCATCGCCCGGATCCTGGCGGGGCTGGTCGCCGCGGCCAGCCGGGTCGACGACGACGCCGCCACCGCGCTCGCGGAGGGCATGGACGGCCTCGATCGCGCCCTTGCCCTGCTGGAGCGGGACCGGGCGCGGTGGCACGAGGTGCTGGCCCGGCTCGTGGCGCGAGAGGACGCCGCGCCCCGGGTGCGGGGGCGCGCCTGCCGGGTGCTGCTGACCAGCGGACAGCTCGACGACCGGGCCCTGGAACACCAGGCCGCCCTCCAGCTGAGCCCGGTGGTGCCCCTGGAGCGCGGCGCGGCCTGGCTCGAGGGCCTGCTGCGGGGCGGTGCCGCGCTGCTCTTGCACCAGCGGGGCCTGTGGCGGGCCCTCGACGCCTGGCTGGTGCGGCTCTCGGAAGACGACTTCGTGGCCCTCCTGCCGGTGCTGCGTCGGTCCTTCGCGGACTTCCGAGCTGCCGAGCGGCGGCAGATGGCCCGCACGGTGGCCCGCCTGGAGGGGTCTGCCGTCGACCCCCTGCAGCCGGATCCCCCGGTCCTCGACCCCGCCCGGGCCGACCGTGTGCTGCCGGTCCTGCGCCAGCTGGTGACCCGCCATGCCCAGTGACCGCCTCGCCCGCTGGCGGCTGGTCCTGGGCCCCGATGCCCAGGAGCGCCTGGACGTCGACCTGGGGGCTGAGGCCGCCCGCCTCGACGCCGCCCTGGAGACCCTCTACGGTGCCGATCGGAAGGGCAACCTGGCCCGCTCCAGCCCCGCCGTCACCCGCTGGCTCCGGGAGATCCGGGCCTGCTTCCCCCGGTCCGCGGTCCAGGTCCTGCAGCGGGACGCGGTGGCGCGCCTGGACCTGGCGCGGCTGCTCCTGGAGCCCGAGCTCCTCGACACGGTCCAGCCCGACGTCCACCTGGTCGCCACCCTGCTCTCGCTGAAGGCCGCCCTGCCCAAGCGGGCCCGCGACGCCGCTCGCAAGCTGGTCGCTCAGCTCGTGGCCGAGTTCGAGTCCCGCCTGGCCCTGCCCGCACGCCAGGCCGTGCGCGGCGCCCTGGATGGTGCCGCACGGACCCACCGCCCCCGCCACGGCGAGCTGGACTGGGACCGGACCATCCTGGCGAACCTGCAGCACTACCAACCCTCCCTGGGCACCCTGGTGCCGGAGCGCCTGGTCGGGCACGTGCGGCGCCGGCCCGGCCTGCGCGACGCGGTGCTCTGCGTGGACCAGTCCGGCTCGATGGCCCCCAGCGTCATCTACGCCGCGCTTTTCGCCTCGGTCCTGACCAGCGTGCCCGCGCTCTCCACGAAGCTCGTGGTCTTCGACACGGCCGTGGCCGACCTGTCCGACCAGCTCGGCGATCCGGTGGGCCTGCTCTTCGGCGCTCAGCTCGGCGGGGGCACGGACATCGCCCAGGCCCTGGCCTGGTGTCAGCAGACCATCACGCGGCCGACCCGGACCCACCTGGTGCTGGTCTCGGACCTGTTCGAGGGTGGAGACCGGCGGGAGCTGCTCCAGCGGGCAGCGCGCCTGGTGAGGAGCGGGGTCCAGCTCATCGTGCTCCTGGCCCTGGACGACCAGGGCACGCCCGCCTTCGACGCCGAGACCGCGGCGCGCCTGGTGGCTCTGGGCGTGCCCTGCTTCGGCTGCACGCCAGACGCCTTCCCCGAGCTGATGGCCGCCGCGTTGAGCGGCCGCGACGTGGGCGCCTGGGCCGCTTCGCGGGGACTGCACGGGGCCCGGCCGGCCGGCTGACAGGGATTCCCCCGGGGGAGGGCGCTCAGGTTTCCGCCCGGATGATCCGCTTCAGGGGGGGACCCAGCCCGAGGACCCCGTGTCTCTGCTGCTCGCCTTGACCCTCACCACCCCGGTCCACGCGGACCCGGGCATCGCGCTCCGTGGGGGGGTGTGGGAGGTGTTCTGCACCGGCGGCGAGCTCCTCGAGATCACCTGGTTCGACGACCCGGCGCGGGCTTGGGCCTACGTGCAGAACGAGTGTGGCGGAGTGGCCGACATCTCCGGGTTGGCGCTCGTGGTGGACCAGGGACGGCCGGACGAGCCCGGCGAGTCGCCCGCGCTGTACCTGGCCCGCAACGGCCTGGACTACTGGCCCGGCGCCCACGGCGAGCTGCTGATGGCCGACATGGACGGCGCCGATGGCAACCGCGTGCCCGAGCGCACCGGCACCGGCCAGGCCATGGACACGTTCATCATGGGTCCCACCCGGCCGGAGAAGGTCGGGCCGGGCCGGGTGCTGCTGGTCCTGGACCCCGGGCTCTACGACGACGTGGTCTCCCAGTTCGGCCCCTGCGCACCCGGCACCGGCGCCACGTGCGAGGGGACCCTGGCGCTGCGGACCTTCTACGAGATGGCCGGCATCAAGCTCCACGTCCAGCCCGACGCTCGGTGGGTCCGGGCCCAGGAGCCCCACCGCCGAACCCAGTGGACGGCCCATCCCCACCAGGCCTGGCTGACGCCGCCGCCCTTGATGGACGGCATCGAGCGCCCGCCCGGCAACGAGCACGAGGACCTGATCGCTCTCGAAGAGGCCCTGGCCACCTCCGCCCAGGAAGGCTGGGACGGCATGGTCACGGTGGAGTAGCCATGGACTGCCCGAACAAGCACACCTGCCCCTTGTTCCCCAAGCTCAAGGTGATGAGCAACTTCTGGAAGCGGCTGTACTGCGAAGGCCGCTTCCAGAAGTGCGAGCGCTACAAGCGCCTCAGCCGGGGCGAACAGGTGCCCTGGCACATGCTGCCCAACGGCGAGAAGCTCGCCGGCTGATGGGGCTGTTGCCCTGGTGGATCGGGGCGGTGCTCCTGGGCGCCTTGCCTGTGGGCTTCGCGGCCGCGACGAGCAGGCCTCTCGGGGTCTCGGGCATGCTGACCCGTGCGCTGGGGGTGCGCGAGGGCCTCCGGGCTCGGCGGGACCAGGCCCGGCTGGAGGCCTTGGACGAGGGCGCCATGGCGGCCCAGCTGGCGGCGGCCCGGGCGCGGCTGATCGAAGAGCTCGGGCTGAGCCCTGAAGAGGTCGCGCTGCTCGAAGCCGAGGACGAGGGCGGGTTGGAGACCGGCACGGCGCCGCCTCGGTCCGGTCCGCGGGCCTCCGTGAGCTTCTTGCTGGCTCTGGTCGCCGGCGGGACCCTCGGCGCGGCCCTGCTCGGCGAGCTCGGCCTGCGCACGGCGGCCCATCCGGGCCTGGGGCAGCTGGCGGTCGGCGTGGGCCTGCCGCTGCCCGCGCTGCTGCTGGCGGGCGGCTTCGCCGTCGGCCTGGGCGCCCGCGTGATGGGCGGCTGCACCATGGGCCACGGCCTGACCGGGTCCGGCAGCCTCCAGCCCGGCAGCCTGCTCAGCACGGGGGTGTTCTTCGGCACCGCGGTCGGTCTGAGCTCCCTGCTCCTGGCGGTGGGTCTGTGAGGGACCACCTCGTCCACGCCGCCGCTGGTCTGGTGCTGGGTGCGGTGCTGACCCTCTGCGGCTTCACCGACTTCGGTGAGATGCGGGCGATGCTGACCCTGGCGGACCTGCGGCTCGTCGCGGTGTTCGCGGGGGCGCTGGGTGTCGCAGCCCTGGGGTTCCGGGCCCTCTCGCTCCACCGTCTCCGGGAGGCGCCGGTGCACAGGGGCTCGGTGCCGGGGGCGGAGCTCTTCGGCCTCGGCTGGGGCCTGGTCGGCTGCTGCCCGGCGGTCCCCCTGGTCCAGCTCGGCACCGGCGACCTGACCGCTGCGTGGGCCCTGGGCGGGCTCGCCTTCGGGGTCTGGGCCGGCGGCCCCCTGACCCGGGCCCTGGGTTGGGAGGTCCGCAGCTGTAGCGGAGAGAGCCTGCGCCGGGCGGCCTGAGCGGTCAGCCGGCCATCACCGCCGCCGTCGCCACAACACTCAGCATCAGCAACAGCCCCCCGGCGAGTCCGGCAGCGGACAACCAGAACATCGGCGGGCGACGGCGGGGGATGGTGGTCTCGGGGGTCATGGGCTGTTCTGACCGGTGAGACACGCGGCGGTTCCCGAGTCTTCAGATCGAGGTGTGAGGGAATGTCTCCGCAAGCGGTGAGCAACAGTGGAGCCTGACCGGTCTGACCCCGGTTGTTCACACCGGTTGTCCCTCAGAGCCCCTCCGCCTCCCTCACCTGCGCCAACACCTTGCACCCCCATGCATCCCCCTTGCTGCACCCCAGCTCGAGCAGAGCGAAGCCTGGCGCGTCCTGGCCGTCGTTGAGGTACATCGCCCCGCGGAGCGAGCACCCCTTGGCCAGGTCGGCCTCGCAGGCATCCTGGAAGTAGCGGGCGGCCCGAGTCGGGTCGGCGGGCACGCCGGTGCCGTTGAGCAGGTAGACGCCGAGGTCCATGCAGGCGGCGGGCTCGCCGGCGTCGCAGGCGACCTCGTAGAGCTCGAGCACGTCGCTCTGGGGGAGCTCGGCGTGCCCCGCCTGGACCATGCGGGCGAGGTTGTAGCAGCCGCGCCCGTCGCCGGCCTCGCAGGCGGCGCCGTAGAGCGTGACCGCCTCGCCGGGGGCGGTCGGCTCCTTCAGGGCCCCGAGCAGGTTGCACCCCTGGGAGGCCCCGGCGCCGCAGGCCTGCTGGTAGTGCTTCTCCGCCTGAGCCAGGTCCTGGACCACCCCGTCGCCGGTGGCCAGGTGCACACCCAGGTTCAGGCAGCTGGTGCCGTCAGCGACCCGACAGCCCCGGCGGTAGAAGACCAGGGCCTGGGCGAGGTCGCGCTCGACCCCGACCCCCCGGTCGTAGAGCACCCCCAGGTTCCCGCAGCCCCGGCCGTCGCCGCCGGTACAGCCCAGCCGGTAGAGCTCGGCGGCCCGGGCCGGGTCCGGGGAGACCCCCTGGCCCACCTCGACGTAGAACCCGGTGGTGCTGCAGGCCTTGGGGTCGCCGTCGAGACACCGGCGCTCGCAGCCGGGCACGTCGCCGGTGAGACACGGGTCCGGCAGGGGCTCGACCGGGGGTTCCTGCGCGAAGGCCACACTCAGCAGCAGGCCGATCACGTCCCGCCGAGCTCCTGCTGCAGCCGCTCCAGGGCCGCCAGGTAGCGGAAGGTGCGCACCTGGGTGCCTTCGGCGGGGCGCTCGGCGGCGGCCAGGGTGTCGGCGATCAGGGCCAGGGCTTCGTCGGTCCGGCCAAGGGCGTGCAGCAGCTGGGCCTCCCGGGCGGCGGCGCGGAGGCGCTGGTCGCCGTAGCCCAGCTCACGAGCAGCCTGGGCATGAGGCAGCGCCTCGTCGGCGCGACCGGCCCGCTGGTAGTAGCCGGCGATGGCGTAGGGCCAGGTGAACTCCCGGGGCCAGGCGACGACCCCGCGCTGGAGCACCGCCACCGCACCGTCCACGTCCCCCGCGTCCTCCAGGAAGCTGGCCTCGTCGAGCCAGTAGCCCCGGTCGTGGCTGGGGTCGCCGATCTGCTGGCCACGCACGATGCGGGCCCCCAGGGCGGCGAAGGCCGCCCGGTCCGCCGGGTCGGCGGCGAAGTGCCCGGACAGGTAGGCCAGGGCCGAGCCATCCGCGGTGAGGTCCGCGGCCTGAGCGGCCAGGAGGCTGCGCAGGGCGGCGACGGTCTCCGGGGGCAGGTCCAGGCGGTAGGCGGACCAGATCCACTCCGACCAGCGGTCGCCGGCCGCGACGATGAGCGGCGGCACAGCGTCGGCGGTCGGGTCGAGCTGGAAGCGGGCGAGGGTCGCGTCGAGGCCCTCGGCGCCCTCGAGCACGGTGCGGGCGTCGCTGTCACGGTCCGACGCGAGCAGGTCGAGGGCCAGGCTCCCCCGGCCCGCGGGGTCCAGCCCGGATGCCTCAGCCAGTCGCTCGTCCAGCGATGGCCCCTGCTGCTCGGCCAGCCAGCCCAGGAACTCCGCCTCGGTGCTGTAGCCGACATGTCGTCCCACCTCCGTGCCGTCGGGCGTGGTGACGATGACCGTGGGGTAGCCGCCCACCTCGTACCGGTCCTTCAGGGCCCAGCTCTCCGGCGCGTCCGCATCGACCGCGAGCAGGACGAAGGGGGCGAGGTCCTGGGCGTTGTCCGGGTCCGACAGGACCTCCGCCTCGAGCACCTGGCACGGCGGGCACCACTCGGCGCCGAAGTCCAGCAGCACGGGCTTGCCCTTCCGGGACGCACGGGCAAAGGCGTCTTCCACGTCGACGACGAACACGATGGGGTGCTCGGGCTCGGCCGCAGGCCCGGTGATCGGCACCAGGCCGGTCTCGCCCGCCCGGCCGCGCACGGTGGCCTCGAAGGCCACGTGTACCACCCGGCATGCAGTGCCTCCATCGACGCAGAGGGAGTAGGTCGTTCGGCCGCTCACGGGGCCGCCGACCCCCACGGGCACGGCGACGCCGGTGACCAGGTCCCCCCCGGTGACCTGGTACTCGCCTGCTGGGGTGGTCAGGTCCAACCAGATCGGTGCCTCCTCGGCCAGGTGCTCCCCGGCCGGCTCCTCCAGCCGCACCGTGCCCAGGCCCTTCTTCCAGGACAGCACCAGCCGGCCGTCGTCGGCCTGGGCGGCGCTCAGCGCCAGGGTGAACATCAGCATCAAGGCGTCACCTCCACCGCCAGCCCCAGGGCTCGGGCCCTGTCAGCGATGTCTTCGAGTTCCAACAGCGGCAGGGCCTTCACCGACGGGTCCGCCGGCGCCCGGGCCACGGAGTACACCTGGACCAGGGCGATCTGACCGCCAGCGTCCACGAGCTCCCCCAGCCGCTCACCCCAGGCGTCGCGTTCCTCGGCCCCGGGGGTGGCGTCGTCGAAGGCATGCCACATGGACTGGATCACGATCGGGCGCTCGCTCGCTGCCTCCCGCAGGTTCGAGAGGACCCTGGACCAGGGGAAGGCCGTCCCGTCGACCCGACGGTACCAGGCCTCGGTGCCGGCATCCAGCTTCGCCCAGATCCGCCCCCCCGCTGCGTCCAGCACCGCCAGGCCCTCGCGCACCGCCGGCCGGTGCAGGAGCGTCGCGTTGGTCAGCAGGTTCACCGGCACGTGCTGGAGCCCGTGGGCGTCGCGCACCGCCACGACCCGCCGCACGGCCTCGGCGAAGCCGGAGAACGCCGTCGGCTCCCCGTCGCCAGCGAAGGCGATGTCCCTCACCACCCGGAGCGCCGAGTCGGTGCTGTCGAAGGGCGGCCGGTCCCACAGGGTGCCGTCGCCGACATAGCGCAACAGTGCGTCGAGCTCGGCCTCGAGCCGATCCAGGTCGACCTCTCGCGACCCCTTCGGCCCGGTCCGGTCCACCTGGCAGTACGGGCAGTCGAAATTGCAGGCCTGGTCCGGGTTCAGGTTCACCCCGACAGACAGCCCCCGGGCCCGGCGGGAGACCACCGGGTAGACCACCTGGAAGTCCCACAGCTCGCGCCGGTGGTCACGGAAGTCCAGGCGGCGTGGCCGGGTCGCGGACATCCCACTGCGTTATCACGCGTGCCTTCCCGGAGAAGACGATGATCGCTGCCCTGCTGCTGGCCTGTGCCACCACCGCTGCCCCCGAGGCCCCCGTGCCCGGCGAGATGGCCCGCGACGGCGCCGTGCTGACCACCATCAACGGCCAGAACGTGACCCAGGGGATGCTCGACAGCTACCTGCTGGCGATGCCCGAGCCCATGCGCAAGCAGCTCGAGGAGCGCGGCCAGATCGACATGATCAAGGAGAAGGTCATCCTCCAGGAGGCTCTGTACCAGGAGGCCCTGGCCCGCGGCCTGCACAACGACTCCAAGGTCCAGGTGCTGCTGTCGATCTCCGCCCGCGAGGCGCTGTCCCAGGCGCTCCTGGAGAGGATCATCGAGGAGAAGACCACCGACGAGGCCGTCAAGGCCTGGTACGACGAGCACCTGGTGCAGTTCCGCAAGCCCCAGGTCAACGCCAACCACATCCTGGTGGAGACCGAGGAGCTGGCCACCGAGGTCAAGGGCAAGCTCGCGGCGGACAACGCCAACTTCGGCGAGCTCGCAAAGGCCCACTCCAAGGACCCGGGCTCCGGGGCCAAGGGCGGCGAGCTCGGCTGGTTCGAGCAGGGCCAGATGGTCAAGCCCTTCGCCGACGCCGCCTTCGGCGGCGAGAAGGGCCAGGTGGTCGGCCCGGTCGAGAGCCGCTTCGGCTGGCACCTGATCCAGATCGTCGACAAGCGAGAGTCCACCCCCCTCGACGAGGTGCGGGAGGAGATCGAGGCCCGCATGGGCCAGGAGATCGCCACGGACTTCCTCGACGAGATGAAGGCCAAGGCCCAGCCTGCCCCGGCGGCCGAGGTCGAGGTCCCGGCGGCCGGCTGATGCCCGCGGCGCTGATCCTCGGGAGCTCCTCGGGCTTCGGCGCCGCCGCCGCCCGAGCCTTCGCCAAGGCCGGCTACGACATCTACGGGGTCCACCTGGACCGCCGGTCGACGCTTCAGAACGCCCTCGACGTGGTCGCCGACGTCGAGGCCACCGGCCAGCGCTGCCTCCAGTTCAACAAGAACGCCGCCGACGACACCTCCCGCGCCGAGGTGCTCGACGCCGTCGCCGCCGACGGCGGCCAGGTCCAGGTGCTCCTGCACTCCCTGGCCTTCGGCACGCTCCTGCCCTTCGTGCACCCCGAGGGTGGGCGGGCCCTGCGGGGCAAGCAGCTCACCATGACCCTCGAAGTCATGGCGAACAGCCTGGTCTGGTGGACCGGGGACCTGGTCCGTCGTGAGCTGATGGGCCGTGGCGGGCGGGTCTACGCCATGACCAGCAGCGGCAGCCACACCTGCTTCCCCAGCTACGGCGCCGTCGGAGCCGCCAAGGCCGCGCTGGAGTGCCACTGCCGCTACCTGGCGATGGAGCTCGCGCCCCGAGGCATCACGGTCAACGCGGTGCTCGCCGGGGTCACCGACACCCCGGCCCTGCGCAAGATCCCCGGGAGCGACGCGCTCATCGACAACGCCCAGCGGGCGAACCCGAGCGGTCGCCTGACCACGCCGGAGGACGTCGCGGCCTGCCTGGTCGACCTGGCCCGACCCGGCACCCACTGGCTGACGGGCAACACGCTCCGGGTGGACGGCGGCGAGGACTGCTGCAGCTGACTGCACCAGCAGGACCGCCCCTC
>CAYFPX010000103.1:26157-26518 GCA_964344945.1 uncultured Enterobacterales bacterium | reverse complement strand
CCTCGACGCCGACCAGGGCCACGGCCTTGCCCGGCGCATGGACCACACAGCCACCGGCGTCCACTGCCACCTCGGCGTCGCACAGAGCACGGCCCAGGCGGGAGACCGGCAGGAAGTCGGCCACCGCCTCCCAGCTGCCGACGTCGCTCCAGCCGAAGGACCCGCGCACCGTGAGCACGTTGCTGGAGCGCTCCATGATGCCGTAGTCCAGCGACGTGCGCTCCAGCTGCGGGTAGAGCTCGTCGAGCCGGTCGGCCCAGTAGTCGCGGATGCAGGACCAGTCGTAGACGACGTCGTAGTCGTCGACCGGGCCCGTCTCCTCGACGATGCACCACGAGATGTCGCCGATGTGCGAGCCGTC
>CAYFPX010000103.1:0-26147 GCA_964344945.1 uncultured Enterobacterales bacterium | reverse complement strand
GTTCTCCAGCACGGCCCAGGTGTCGGGCAGGTACTGGCGGAAGGCGTCGCGGATGGCCGCCACGCTGAACACGAACATGCCGGCGTTCCAGACGTGCCGCCCCCCGTCGAGGTAGCCCTGGGCCGTCGGGCGGTCGGGCTTCTCCACGAAGCGATCGACCCGCAGGAAGTCCCGGTCGCCCCAGTCTCCCAGCACGCCGCCGAGCTGGAGGTAGCCGAAGCCGGTCTCCGGACGGGTGGGCTCGATGCCGATGGTCACCAGGGCGTTGGTGGCCCGGGCGGCCTGGGTGGCGTCCAGCACGAGGTCCCGGAACTCGTCCTCGTCGTCGATGATGTGGTCCGCGGGCAGCACGACCATGACCGCGTCTGGCGAGCGAGCGCGGCGCGAGATCTCCACGGAGCCCCAGCCGATGCAGGGAGCGGTGTTGCGCCCTTCGGGCTCGACCAGGATGTTGTCGGCCGGCAGCGCGGTCAGCTGCTCGCGGATCGCCGGGGCCATCTCGTTGGCGGTGACCACCAGGATGCGCTCGGCCGGGACCATGGGCAGGACCCGCTCGATGGTCCGCTGGATCAACGTCGGCCCGCCGTCGATGGAGATGCACTGCTTGGGCAGGGCCCGGCGGCTGCGGGGCCAGAAGCGGGTCCCCCGTCCCCCCGCCATGATCAGCACGAAGACGTTGTCGGACCGGTCAGCCATCTCAGCTCCTGAACAGCGCCGGCTCCAGCTGCTCCAGAGCCCGGTAGGCGACGACTGCTACCGCGTTGGAGAGGTTGAGGCTACGCACCGGACCCGGGGTCGGGATGCGCCAGGCGCCGCGCTCTGCGACCAGCGCTCGCGGCAGGCCCACGGACTCCCTGCCGAACAGCAGCACATCGCCACGCTGCCAGGGCACCTCGGTGTAGGGGCGGTCTCCGGCGGCGGAGAAGAGGTGGACGCGACGGCCCGCGGCCCAGGCCCAGAAAGCCTGTTCGCTGGCGTGTTCCTGGCGGTCCACCGAGGTCCAGTGATCGATGCCCGCCCGCCTGGCGGCCCTGTCGCTGGGATCGAAGCCCAGGGGGTGGACCAGGTGGAGACGAGCGCCCAGCCCCAGGCTCAGCCGGCCGATGTTGCCGGTGTTGCCGGGGATCTCCGGGTGCAGGAGCGCGAGGTGGAGCGCGGGAGCGGTCACGCTTCGGCGACCGGCTCCTCGTGGTGCTGGCCGATCACGACGCGGGCCGGTCGGATGAGGCGGCTGCCGACCCGGTAGCCCTTGGAGAAGACGCTCACGACCTTGTTGTCCAGCTCCGCGCTGGGCACGGGCATCAGGGTGAGGGCCTCGTGCTGGTCGGGGTCGAAGACCTCGCCCTCCTGCCCGATCTCCTGGAGGCCCAGGTCGTGGAAGCCGGCGAGGAAGTCCCGCCAGACCATCTCCAGGCCGCTGAGGGCGTCGTCGCCCACGCCGGCCTTGGTCAGGGCGTCGATGGAGCGCCGCAGGTTGTCCATGGGCTCGAAGAGCCGCTGGACCGTGTCGCCCTTCAGGGTCTCCTGGCGGATCTCGATCTGCTTGGCCTGGCGGTCGCGGAAGGCGGAGAACTCCTCCTGGAGCTTGCGGTAGGCCACCGACACCGTGCGGAGGCGCGCGGTGTTGTCCCGGAGCTCCTGGCGCAGTGCGGCGAGCTCCTGCTCCTCGGGGGCGAGCGCGGGCTCCTCGGCCTCGGGGGCGTCTTCGGCGGCGGTCGGGTCGGCCTGCTCGGTGGCCTCGTCCGGGGGGCAGCTCTCGGGCTCGGACATGGGAGTACTCCTCTGGGCCGCCCCCAGATAAGCACTCCCCGGTTCGACTCCAAGCCGCGGGCAGACAAAAAGGGCGGGCCCGAGGAGGAGCGATGCACCCCAGCCAGCGACGCCTGCTCACCGCCATGGCCGTGCTGCTGCTGGGGCTCGTGGCCGCGCTGGTGTGGTTGGAGCCTCCAGAACAAGACGCTGGGGACTTCGAGAGCCCCGTCGCTGTCAGCCCGGACCAGGTCGAGGCCCTCACCCTGACCCGCCCGGACGCCGCGATCGTCGCCACCCACACCGACGGCGGCTGGCTGCTCGAAGCGCCGCTGCGCGCCCGGGGCGACGACGGCGCCTTCGCCGGCTTCGTGGGGGTCGTGGACCGGCTGCGCCTGGGGCCGCCCATCGAGGAGCTCGATCCGGCCGTCTACGGCTTCGACACCCCCGAGGCGACCCTGGTCCTGACCCGGGCCGACGGCACGCGCCACACCCTCGTCGTCGGCACCACCGCGCCTGTCGGCTTCCGGACCTACGTCACCCTGGACGGTGGCCCGGTGCGCCTGGCCGAGGGCCACCCGATGACCACCCTCGGTCGGCCCGTGGACGCGCTCCGGGACCGCACCGTGCACCACTTCGCCGAGTCCACGGTCACCGCCGTGCAGGTGCGGGACGAAGGCACGTCCTGGTCCCTCGTGCGAAGGGACGGCGCCTGGTTCCTCGGCGACGGCCGCCGCGCGTCGACCGCCCGGGTCGAGGTCCTGCTCGGCGCCTTCGCCGCGCTGCAGCTGGAGTCCTTCCAGGACCAGCTCGCCGACCCGGACCTGGCGGCCCTGGGCCTGGCGCCGCCTCACGCCAGCGTCACCCTCACCGAAGCCGGGGGCGAGAGCACCCTGGCCATCGGGGGGGAGCGGGCCGGCGGGGTGCTGGTGCGGACCCCGGCGGGCCAGCTGGGCACGGTCGGGGAGATCGCCCCACTCCTGCCAGCTCCGGAGGGCCTGCTCGAGGACCGGGTCCTGCCCTTCTCCCTGCGGGAGGCCACGGCGCTGGAGCTGACCTATGCGGGGGTGCAGGTCGCGCTGACCCGCGACGGCGAGGCCTGGCTGCGCAACGGGGAGCCGTCGGCCACCGCGAAGACCCACGCCGTGGACCTGCTGACCCAGCTGCCGGCCGAGCGGCCCCTGGGTCTGCCGGAGGTGCCGGCCACCGAGGACCGCCTGGTCGCCCGGGCCGGGGCCTGGGAGGTCACCGTGGCGCTGGGACCCGTCGACCCCGAGGGGCGCACCGTCCTCAGCTCCCGGGAGCCGCCGTTCCGGCTCCCGCTGGATGCGCTGGCGGTCCTGGAGAACGTGGCGCTGGACGCGCCCGCTCCCTGACCCGGTCAATCAGCAGGCGATCGGACGGGGCAGCGGCGAGCCCATGCGGATCGCGCCCCGCACGGCCTCGTCGAGCTCCAGGATCATGGCGCCGCGAGAGGTCAGCGCCACCGTGCCGACCAGCACGTCGGCGACGCGCTGGGCGACCTCGGTCTCCCGGTGCCGGCCGAAGAGGGTGGTGAACCAAGGCACCGCTCGGGCGGGATCCGGGGTGGGCACGCCCACGATGACCGACTTGCCCCCCTCGGCCGCCCGCAGCACCAGCTCGGCGACCTGCAGGTCCGGCAGGTCCCCCAGCACCACCACGTCTGGATCCTGTCGCAGGGCGCTGCGCAGGCCGCTGGCCCAGTCGTCGGTGTCGATGCCGATCTCGCGCTGGCTGATCGAGGCGGAGTGGTCGGTGTGCAGGTACTCCATCATCTCCTCGATGAGGATCACGTGGCCCCGCCGGCCGTGGTTGTAGCTGTTCACCAGCGCAGCGATCAGCTCCCTGCGGCGTGCGCCGGCACACAGGGTCAGCCCCGCCACACCGGGCAGCGACGCCCACTCCATCGGCGCCTCGATCGCCTCCAGCCGAGGCACCTCCACGGCCATGCGGTGGATGAGGATGCCGATGCTGCCCCGCTGCTTGAAGATGTGCACCCGGAAGCGCCCGACGCCGCCGATGCCGAAGGCGAACTCGACCTCCCGGCTGCGGGCCAGGGGGATCTCCACCCCGGCCAGCCCCATCAACACCCCCGCGGCCCGGTGGGTGTCGTCCGGCAGGAGCTTGGGGTGGGAGGTGGGCACCAGCTCGCCACCGACCCGCAGGGAGGGACGGCCAGGGACCTTCAGGTGCACGTCGGTGGCGCCGGCGTCGCGCGCCTCACGCAGCAGTCGGACGATGCTCTCCCGGTCGATCCGCATGGGTCCTCCAGTGCAGGTGCACCGGAGATCTCATCGGACCGACGCGCCCGCCCTGAAGGGAAGCGGACGGGGGTGGATCAGCGCCGTCGGTTGCGCTTGCGCTGCTTGCGGGCGGCCCGGGCCTTCTGCTTCTTGGCGAGCTTCTCCGCCGCGGAGAGCTCGGGCTTCACCTTCTTGGGCTTGCGGCCACCGCCCATGCCCGGCATGCCGGGAAAGCCGCCCATGCCCCCGCCACCGCCGCCCAGGGCACCCAGCAGTCCCCCGCCCGACCCGAGGTTCTTCATCATGTCCCGGGCCATCTTGAAGCGATCGTAGAGGTCGCGGACCTCCTGCTCCGAGCGGCCGGAGCCGCGCGAGACCCGGCGCACCCGGCCCAGGGTCTGCATCAGGTCCGGATCCCGACGCTCCTGCTTCGTCATGGACTGGATCATGGCCTTCACCTTGACCAGCTCGTTGTCGTCGAGGGCCTCGTCGGGGATCTCCATGTCGCCGAAGAAGGGCAGCTTGCCCATCAGGTCCTTCAGCGAGCCTATCTTCTGGACCATCTCCAGCTGCTTGATGAAGTCGTCGAAAGTGAAGTCGCCCGAGAGCATCTTCCGGGCGTCCTTCTCGGCGTCCTCGGCGGTGACGTGCTCCTCGAAGTCCTTGACCAGGCCGACCACGTCGCCCATGCCCAGGATGCGGCTGGCCAGGCCCTCGGGGCGGAAGACCTCGAGCTTGTCGAGGGACTCGCCCATGCCCAGGAAGCGGATGGGCTTGCCCGTGACCTCCTTGATGGACAGGGCGGCGCCACCGCGGGCGTCGCCGTCGAGCTTGGTCAGCACGAAGCCGGTGAAGTCCAGGAGGCGGTCGAACTCCGCCGCGGTCCGCACCGCGTCCTGGCCGATCATGGCGTCGCAGACGAACAGGATCTCCTGGGGGCTGGTCTGCTCCTTGATCTGCACCAGCTCGGCCATCAGCGCGTTGTCGATGGCCAGCCGCCCGGCGGTGTCGAAGATCACGACGTCGCGGCCGACGTTCCGGGCCTGGCTCACCGCGGTCTTGCAGAGGGTGACCGGGTCCATGCCCTTGATGCTGAAGACCGGCACGCCGAGCTTGCGGCCCAGGGTCGTGAGCTGGTCGACGGCGGCCGGACGGTAGATGTCCGCGGCGACGAGCATGGGCTTGCGGCCGGCCTTGAGCAGCTTGCGGGCGAGCTTGCCGGCCGTGGTGGTCTTGCCGGAGCCCTGGAGGCCGCACATCATGATGACGGCGGGCTCGCCCTGGGGCTCGAAGGTGTCGTCGACCGGGCCCATGAGCGCCACGAGCTCGTCGTGGCAGATCTTCACGAAGTGGTCGCCGGCGGTGACCTCGAAGCCCGGCGGCAGGCCGGGCAGCGAGCGCTTGGTCTTGACCTTGACGACCTCGCCCACGGAGCGCTCGCGGACCTTGGCCAGGAAGGCCTTGACCACCGTCAGATCGACGTCGGCCTCGAGCAGGGAGACCCGGACGTCCCGGAGGGCGTCGGAGATGTTCTCCTCGCTCAGGGTGGTCCTGCCCTGCAGCTTCTGGCGGGCGTTGCGGAAGCCCTTGGTCAGGGTCTCGAGCATGGGGAGGCCTCTCGGAAGGTCGCCTCACTAACCGGCCGTGCGGTCGAGACCCTCCCTCGCCCAGTGCAGGTCCGGATCGTGGACCAGCGCCCGCTCCCAGGCCGCGCGGGCCTCGTCGATGCGGTCGAGGCCCTCCAGGGCGTTGCCGCGGCCCAGGTGGGACACCGCCAGGTCCGGGACCCGCGCCAGGGCCTCGTCGAAGGCCGCCAGGGCGCCGGCGAAGTCCCCGGTCAGCTGGAGCACGTCGCCCCGACCGTGCCAGGGCCAGGGGTCGTGAGGGGCCGCCGCGGCGGCCTGGGTGAACTGGACCAGGGCCTCGCCGTGCTGGCCGTGATCGAGGGCCCGCCGTCCACGCTCCAGGGCGGCGCCGCCCTCGCGCACGCCCTCTTCGGAGGGCCCGCCGCGCTCGCGTCCGGTGAGATCGAGCAGCAGGTCCTCGCTGGGACGGCGCAGCAGCCGGCCGCCGAGTCGCAGCAGCGGCGTCAGCAGCCGATCCAGGCGCCGTGCCACCGTCGGCCGCTCCCGGTCCGGCGTCTCCACCACCACGCGCTCACCGGGGTCGGACACGGCCCGATCGTGGCACGAGTGCTCCCCGAACCGGCCTGCAGACCGGGTCAACAAGGGGAAAACGGCGGTTGACACACACTCCCTGGCTGGCCATGTTGCCGGCGCACGGGAGGAGAAATGCCGCTCTCCATGGGGCTCCTGCCCCTGCTCGCCACGGCCTGTGTCGACTACAACGTGGTCCGCCACGACGCGACGGATGTCTTCTACCAGGACCCCGCCGCCGAGGTGGACATCCTCCTCGTCGTCGACAACTCCTGCTCGATGGCCCCCTACCAGCAGAAGCTGTCCGAGAACTTCGACCAGTTCATCAGCTTCTTCGACTCCGCCGACGTGAAGTACCAGATCGGCGTGGTCACCACCGGTGTCCCGCCCTCGGCCGCCAACCCCTCGGCCGGCTGCGACCAGCAGGACGTCAACCAGCTCCCCGGAGCCGGTGAGCTCGTCGATGGCGCCATCATCACCCCCGAGACCGCCGACGCCGAGTCGCTGTTCTCCGACGTGGTCAACGTGGGCGTCTGCGGAAGCGGCTTCGAGATGGGCCTGGAGGGCGCCTACCTCGCCCTGACCGAGCCGATGATCAGCAGCACCAATGCGGGCTTCCTGCGGGAAGACGCAGGCCTGTCGATCATCTTCGTGTCCGACGAGGAGGACTTCTCACCCGCGCCGGTGAACGAGTACATCAACGCCTTCCGGGACGTGAAGGGCCAGCGCTCCCGCGACATCTACAACGCCAGCGCCCTGGTCTTCACCGAGAAGGCCTCCTGCACCCCCGACCAGGCGGCCGCCGGCAGCGTCGGCACCCGCTACCTCGACGTGGCCGACCAGTCCGCCGGGGTCATCGGCAACATCTGCGACAACGACTTCGAGAGCATCGTGACCGAGCTCTCCCTGAACAGCTCGCGCCTGCTCAACACCTTCTTCCTCAGCTCGACCCCCGCGCCCTCGACCCTCGAGGTCTCGGTGAACGACGAGCTCATCCCGTGCGACGCCGGGGTGTGGGAGTACGTGGAGCTCGCCGGCGAGGGCGACGTCCTCCTCGACACGGGCCTCACGGACTCCGGCACCGCCACCGAGGCCGACGACCTCCGGCCGGCCATCCGGTTCGCCATCGACCAGATCCCGCCTCCCGACTCCCAGATCGCGATCCGCTACGACGGCGGCTTCGGCGGGGTCGACGACTGGTGCACGTCCACGACCACGGCTGCCGGAGACACCGGCGCGGCGGCGGAGTAGCCATGACCACCCTGCTCCTGACCGCCCTGCTCGCCTGCGGCGGCGACTCCGAGGTCCCGGAGTGCATCGACAACGGCTACTGCGCCGAGGGCCAGGCCTGCGTCGACGACGAGTGCGTCGACGTCGACTGCCTGACCAGCGCCGTCTGCGACGTGGGCGAGTACTGCAACGCCAAGACCTACAGCTGCGTCGACGGCTGCCTCGAGGACACGGACTGCATCGCCGGCGAGACCTGCGACACCGAGACCCGCACCTGCGAGGCCTACGGCTGCCGGGACACCACCCTGGACTGCGCCATCGGCTCCTCGTGCAACCAGCAGACCGGCGAGTGCCAGGACCTGGGCGCCTGCCAGACCTGCAACCAGAACAACGTCGACAGCTGCACGACCCCGGGCACGTACTGCCTGGACATCTACCTGGAGCGCGAGGGCTTCTGCTACCCGGAGTGCGACCGCAACGGCGAGTGCCCGGCGGGCTTCTACTGCTACCCGGGCTGGCCGGTGGGGCTGTTGCAGACCGCGGATGTCTGCATCGCCGACTGTCCGTACCTGTCGGAGGCGGGGTACCTGTAGCGGTAGCCGTACGGAGCCCGGAGCCGCGGGCCGCAGGCCCGCTAGACCCCGGTCGAGCCGAAGCCTCCCCCACCCCGCTCGGTCTCGTCGAGGTCGGCGACCGTCGCGACCTGCACCTGGGTCACCGGCGCCACCACCAGCTGGGCGATGCGCTCGCCACGCTGGATGATGAACGGCACCTGGCCGTGGTTGACCAGGATGACCTTCAGCTCGCCCCGGTAGTCGGCGTCGATGGTGCCGGGGGCGTTGAGCACGGCCAGGCCGTGCCTCAGCGCCAGGCCGCTGCGGGCGCGGACCTGGGCTTCGTGGCCGTCGGGGACCGCGATGCGCAGCCCCGAAGGCACGAGCGCCCGGTCCCCTGGCGACAGGGTCACGGGCGCTTCGAGCGCAGCGCGGATGTCCAGCCCGGCGGCCCCGGCCGACGCGTACGCCGGCAGGGCGAGGCCCTCCCCGTGAGGGAGGACCTGGAACCGCAGGACCGGAGCGTCCAAGGACCTAGAAGTCCAGGGACGCGTCCAGGGCCTCCTTGCGGGAGAGCCGGACCTTGCCGGAGCGGTCGACGTCGATGACGCGGACCAGGACCTCGTCGCCCTCGGAGAGGACGTCGGTGACCTTGTTGACCCGCTCCTTGGCGATGTGGCTGATGTGGATGAGGCCGTCGGTGCCGGGGAAGATCTCCACGAAGGCGCCGAAGTCCACGATTCGCTTGACCACACCCACGTAGAGCTTGCCGACCTCGGCCTCCTGGGTGATCTCCTCGATCATCGCCTTGGCCTTGGCAGCGCCCTCGGCGTCCACGGCGGCGATGGTGACCTTGCCGGTGTCGTCGACGTTGACGTCGGTGCCGGTCTTCTCCTGGATGCCGCGGATCACCTTGCCACCGGGGCCGATGATGTCGCGGATCTTGTCGGGCTTGATCTGGATGCTGGTGATCCGGGGAGCCCAGTCGCTCAGCTCGTCGCGGGGGGCCTCGAGGCTCTTGGCCATCTCGTCGAGGATGTGGATGCGGCCGTCACGGGCCTGGGCCAGCGCCTTGGTCATGACCTCGGTGCTGACGCCGGCGACCTTCACGTCCATCTGGAAGGCGGTGATGCCGTTCCGGGTGCCGGTGACCTTGAAGTCCATGTCGCCGATCTTGTCCTCGGCGCCCAGGATGTCACTGAGGACGGCGAAGCCGTCGTCCTCGACGATCAGGCCCATGGCGATGCCGGCCACGGGGGCCTTCAGCGGCACGCCCGCGTCCATCAGGGACAGGGTGGCGCCGCAGACGGTGGCCATGGAGCTGGAGCCGTTGGACTCGAGGATGTCGGCGCTGCAGCGCAGCACGTAGGGGAACTCCTCGAAGGTCGGCAGGACGGGCTTGATGGCCCGCCAGGCCAGGGCACCGTGACCGACCTCACGCCGCTTCGGGGCGCGGAGGGGGCGGGCCTCGCCGGTGCAGAACGGGGGGAACACGTAGGTCAGCATCCAGTTGCGGAAGGGCTCATGCGCCCCGGCCCAGTCGATCCGCTGGTTGTCGCGCTGCACGCCCAGGGCGGCGGTGGTGAAGCTCTGGGTCTCACCGCGGGTGAAGAACGCCGAGCCGTGGGCTCGGGGGGCGGTGCCGACCTCGCACCAGATGGCGCGGATGTCGGCGGGGGCCCGGCCGTCCATGCGGACGCCCTCACGGACGACCTTGGAGCGGATGAGGCCGATCTCGAACTTGCTGAAGGCCAGCTTGATGTCGGCCTTGGTGGCCTCGGCGGTCTCCTCGTCCTGGCCCTCCTGGGCCTTGGCGATGATGCCGTTGCGCACCGCCTTCAGGGCGGCGGAGCGGTCGTGCTTGCCGGGGGTGGCCAGGGCGGCGACGATGGCGTCCTTCTGGGCGGCGACCAGGGCCAGGCCCTCGTCGCTCGCGGTGGCCGCGGGGGCGACCTCGAGCTTGTCGACGCCGGCCAGGTCCTTCAGGTCGTTCAGGGCCGCGATGATGACCTTGATGCCCTCGTGGGCCAGGGCCAGGGCCTCGAGCATGACCTCCTCGGAGACCTCCTTGGCGCCACCCTCGACCATGATGACCGCGGTGGCGGTGCCGGCGACGATGATGTCCAGCGTGGCGTTGCCCCGGTCCTCGAAGGACGGGTTCACCTTGAGCTCACCGTCGACCTGGCAGACGCGGACGCCCGCGACGGCCTCGGCGATGGGCGCGTTGGAGATGTGCAGGGCCGCGGAGGCGCCGCACAGGGAGAGCACGTCGGTCTCGTTGTCCGGGTCGTAGGACAGCGCGGTGCAGATGACCTGGGTCTCCTTGCGGAAGTTGCTCGGGAAGAGCGGCCGCACGGGACGGTCGATGAGGCGGGAGATGAGCGTGGTGCGCTCGGTGCCGCGGCCCTCGCGCTTGAGGAATCCGCCGGGGATCTTGCCCCGGGCGCCGTCGCGGTCCTGGTAGTCGACCGTCAGCGGCATGAAGTCGAAGCGGGCGTCGGCGCCGCAGACAGCGGTGCAGAGCACGTGGCTGTCGCCGGCCTTGACCAGGACAGCGCCGCTCGCCTGCTTGGCGTAGCGACCGGTGGAGAAGGAGATGGTGGTCCCGCCGACTTCGACGGAGACAGAGTGATCAGTGACACCGTGCATGGTGTTGTTCTCGTTTCGGAGCGCGCACCCGTGTCAGACCGTCCTCGTGGTCGAGCGCGCGCGGGTTGGGTTCAGTCCACCAGGGAGGACGCACCTGACGAGCCGGCTCCGTGCCGATCCCGTAGACCTTCTCGGAGTGAGCCTGTCGGCTCAGTCCGCGGAGATTGACGAGAAGAACGGAAGGCCGGGTGCTGGGCCCGGGAGACGTTCTGTGAAGTGAATGAGCGGTGTGGTGTCTACCACGTGTCCCGAAGGACCTCGGGCCCCAGGCCGGGGCGACACTGGCCCCGGCCCGAAGGGAATCAGCGACGCAGCCCCAGGGACTTGATCAGCGTCTTGTAGCGCTGCTCGTCCTGGTTCTTGACGTAGCGGAGCAGGCGCCGGCGCTGGCCGACGAGCTTCAGCAGGCCACGACGGGAGTGGTGGTCCTTCTTGTGGCTGTTGAAGTGCTCGGTGAGCTGGCTGATGCGGCGGGTGAGGAGCGCGATCTGGACCTCGGGCGAGCCGGTGTCGCCGGCCTGGGTCGCGTACTGCTCGATGATTTCCTTCTTCTCTGCGGGACGCAGCGCCATGATGACCTCTCGGGTGTCACGGTCGCCTCAGTGCCGGGGCCGGGGGGCGCTCCCCAGGGTGGCTCCGGACCGACGGCGCCGTCGGTGGACGCGCCATCTACCCGTTCAGGAGCCCGGAGTCAACCGGAGCGGCGCCCGCCGGTGGGGACCGCGCGCTGGGTGACCCCGGCCGATCCCCGGCGCTCGACCACCGCCAGGAGCTCGCCCTGGTGGCTCGCCGCGTAGCGCTCGCCGTCCGCGACCCCGCCGGGCGGCGGCGGCGGCGGGCCGCCCTGGAGCAGGCGGGAGCGCCCCGCAGCGCCGACCTCGGCCACGGGCAGGTGTGCGAGGGCACGGCCGAGCGGCACGCACCGGGGCATGAGCTCGGCGAGCACGTCGGCACGCTGCCGCCACTGGACGCGCTCCTGCCCACGGGCAGGTCTCAGGGCTCGCCGCCAGTCCCGGGTGCCAGCGGCCAGCTGGCCCAGCGCCGGGAGACTCAGGGACCCGGTCAGGGTGAAGGGACCCGAGCGCAGGCGCCGCAGCTCCCGCAGGTGGCCCGCGGTGCCGAGTCCGGTGGCCACGTCGTCCGCCAGGACCCGCGCATAGGTCCCCCGGCTGCAGTGCAGGCGCACCCGCAGCCAGTCGGCGCCGCGGTCCTCGGCGGTGAGTCGGGAGATGTGGATGGGGCGGGCCTCGACCTCGACCTGCTCGCCCTTGCGGGCGTACTTGTAGAGCGGCTTGCCCCTCACCTTCACCGCGCTGTAGGCCGGGGGTACCTGGAGCTGGTCACCGTGCAGGGCAGCGAGCACGGTGTCCAGGCGGGTGAAGTCCGCGGGCTCCCCCGTGCGCAGGACCTCCCCCTCCGGGTCGCCGGTGGTGGTGGCGGTGCCCAGCGCGATGGTGGCGTCGTAGACCTTGAGCGACTCGTCCAGGTACTGGATGAAGCGGGTGGCGCCGCCCAGGGCCAGCACGAGCACCCCGGAGGCGAAGGGATCGAGGGTGCCGGTGTGGCCCACCTTCTTGATGCCGGTGACGGCCCGCACCATCGCGACGACGTCGTGGGAGGTCAGGCCCGGGGCCTTGTCCACGACCAGGAAGCCAGCGCTCACTCCTCGGCCTCCTGGGGCACGAGCTGGTTCAGCAGCGTGGTCATCGCCACCGCCTGCTCCAGGTGGTCGTCGGCGTAGAACCGGAGCTCCGGGGTGTACCGAAGCTGCAGCCGACGGGCGAGCCGGGACCGGAGGAAGCCCCGGCCCTTCTCCAGCCCGGTCTGGATCGCGGTGATGTCTCCCCGACCGCCGAGGGGGACGAAGTAGACCCGGGCGAGCTTGAGGTCGTCGGTCAGCCGGACCGCCGTGACCGAGACCAGGCTCAGGCGCGGGTCTCGGACCTCCTCTCGCAGCAGGCGTGAGAGCTCAGCGTGCACCAGCTCGGCGACGCGCTCCGCACGCTTGAAGGCCGGGGACATGGGGCTCCTGGACCGGGGGCGCCAGCTAAGCCGTCCCTGTCGCAGAAGCCAGGGATCGTCATTGACCGGGTCACCTGGGTGGATCCGATGATCGCGCAGGAAACCGCCACAGGCACTGGGGCCGAGGCCAAGGGTCAACCCAGGTGACCCGGTCAAGGCGTCCTGACTGGCTCTCCTCGCCAGAAGGCGGGGTCCGCGAGGGCGTCGAGGTGCCCGGCCACGTCCGTGTCGATGCCGTCGATGACCAGCCCCCGCAGGGCCGCCTGGGCCTTCACCAGGGCGGCCTGGCGGGTCTGACCCGTGACGACCATCACGCCGATGAGCCCTTCAGCCGGCATGCCCACGGCGCACTTGGTCTCCAGGTGCACGCCTTCGGGAACCTCGAGCCGGGTGACCACGCCCCGCTCCAGCGCCCGGATGCGGAGCCCGAGGGCCGCGCCGCTGGCGTCCAGGTCCTCGGCGGACCACCCCAGGGGCTCGCCCATCGCCAGCCGGACCTGCATCTCCACGCTGTTGAGGCCGTGCATCCGGTCCGCCAGCAGGTCGCCGACCTGGAGCCGAGGACGCAGCCCCAGGCAGCGAAGCCCGCCCTTGGTGTCGGCCAGGAAGCCGACGCTGGCCACGCCGACGAAGCCCAGGGTCGATGCCAGGGTGACCGCCGCGGTGCCGGCGGCGATGCGCAGGTCGTCGCTCACCGGGGCCGGGAAGACATCGAGGGCCATCGCGTCGCCGCGCCTGACGATGCGCTCCCGCTCCCCCAGGCTCAGGACCTGGCCGCTCTCGTCGCCGATCACCGTCACCACCAGGTGCCGCGCGTCCGCGACGTGCTGCTCCAGCCAGACCCGCCCCACGCCGGTGCCCAGCCGCACCGAGACCACCCGTGCAGCGGCTTCGGGGCTGTCCAGGCTGGCGGCCCGCCAGCCTCGGGAGTCCTTCACCCAGACCGGGCTCCCCAGCTGCTCGAACCAGGCCTCGACGCTGGTGGCGTCGTGCAGGGGCGGGCTGCCCGCCACCACCGGGATGCCCGCTCCGACCGCGACCTCCCGGGTGGTCCACCGATCTGCCGTGGCCCGGATCAGCATCGGCCGCGGGCCGATGAAGACCATGTTCAGCTCCTCGATCCGGGTGGCGAAGTCGGCGTCTTCGGCCAGGGGACCGGCCCCGGGATGCACCCCGTCGCAGCCGGCGTCCATGGCCAGGGCCAGGAGCTGGTCCTGGATCGGATCGGTGCTCTGGGGCATCGGCACGCCGAAGGCGGCCTCTGCAGCGTAGGGCACGCCGTCGCCGTCGTCCTTGTGGAAGAGCACCACGGTCTCGATGCCCATGCGGCGCAGAGCGCCGACGATGTACCCGGCCATCGGGCCGCGCTCACAGACCAGGACGCGCCGCAGTGTCGAGGTCATCTACCGGCCCCTCCACTCGGCGGGTCGCTTCTGGAAGAACGCGGCGATGCCCTCGGCGGCGTCCTCGGTCATCAGCAACAGCTCCAGCCGGGAGAGCAACCAGGCCTCGGCGGCCTCCAGGGGCAGCTCCTCGGCCCGGCGCCAGGCCGCCTTGCCCAGGGAGATGGCCGTGGGGGAGTTGGCGGCGATGGTGGCCGCCAGGGCCTGGGCCGAGGCGAGTGCCTGGCCCGGCTCCGAGACCCGGTTGACGAGGTCCAGGTCCTCGGCCTCCTGGGCGCTGAGCTTGCGCCCGGTGTAGACCAGCTCCGCCAGCCGCTTCCGGGGCACGTTCCTCACCAGCTCCGCGATGATGATCATCGGGAAGAGGCCGAGGCGCACCTCGGGGGTGCCCAGCCGCGCCGTGGGTTCAGCGACGATCAGGTCACAGGCCAGCGCCAGGCCGAAGCCACCCCCCAGCGCATCGCCGTTGAGCGCCGCGATGACCGGCTTGCTGCAGGCGCGAAGGGCCTGCAGGGCCTCGCAGAACAGCCCGCGGGCCGCGTGGGCGGCGAGCACGCCGTCGGCCCCCTGGAGGCCCCCAGCCAGGTCGCCCCCGGCACAGAAGGCGCGATCACCGGCGCCGGTGAGCACCACCACCCGGACCGACGGGTCTTCCGCCGCGCCCCGGACGGCGGCGATGAGGGCCTCGATCAGGTCCGGAGCCAGGGCGTTTCGCCGCTGTGGGCGGTTGAGGGTCACGGTGGCCGTGGACCCCTCGACCGCGTAGACGATGATCGGCTCGCTCACCTCTCCTCCGGGACGGACCAGGCAGGCCAAGGGTAGGACATGGACATCGCTCTGATGGGCCTCGGGCGCCTCGGTCGCAGCCTGCTGCCCCTGCTGGAGACCGCTGGCCACCGGGTCCTGCCCTGGCGCAGAGGGGAACCCTGTCCCCACGCAGACGTGGCCTGGCTCACGGTCTCCGACGGTGCGGTGGCCGAAGTGGCCCAGCTGGTGCCCCCTGGCCCTGTCGTCCTGCACGCGTCGGGCGCACTCGACGTGTCCGTCCTGCGGCCCCACTCCCCGGCCGGGTCCCTGCACCCGCTCCAGAGCTTCCCCGGACCGGAGGTGGCGGTCCCGCCCCTGCACGGCGTTCCGGCGGCGGTGGCTGGAGACCCGGAGGCGGTGGCGGTCGCCACGCGCCTGGCGAAGGACCTGGGCCTGGTCCCCGTGCACGTGCCCGGGGACCGTCGCCTCTACCACGCAGCGGCCGTGATCGCGGGCAACTTCAGCACCACGCTGCTGGCGGAGGGGGCCGGGTTGCTCGTCGAGGCTGGCGTGGACCCGGATCAGGCGGTGGCACTGCTCGTGCCCCTGGCCCGCGCGTCCCTGGAGCAGGCACTGGCTCGGGGCCCGGTCCAGGCGCTCACCGGGCCCTTCCCACGGGGCGATCGCACCACGATCGGCGCACACATCACAGCGATCCGGGCGTTGGACCGGGGTCTTGCCGAGCTCTACGAAGTGCTCGGGATCAGGACCACGGAGCATCTGCGGAGACAAGATCGACTTGGCCCTGAAACTTCGGCCGCCTTGATCCGTCTCCTGGGCAGGGAGTGAGCTGCAGAGGCGATCTGGAGCCCCTCCCCCACCGGTCTTGTCCCCCGATGAGCTGGTGCTATATTCGAGTCCTGGGCGTCCCCAGGACAGAGGGTTGACCCAATGCTCGACGCATTCATCATCGAGAAGATCCAGCGGGAGAGAGACCGCGCGGAGCGGGGTCGTCGGGTCCAGATCGAGAAGCGCCCGCCCCCGGGTCCCGAGCACTGGCAGGACCATCGCGAGCGCCGCAGCGAGGACGAAGCCCCCAAGCGGGGCGTGGTGGTCATCGACTTCTCGGTCTGAACACCCCCTCCCGACCCACGAGAGGCCACCCCCCGGTGGCCTCGGTCGCTTCGGGCCACCGCGGCGTGATCAGCCGTTCACCCTGGCCAGGCTCCGAGCCAGCAGCAGGCTGCTGCGCACCAGCCCCGCGAGCCGCTCGGGCTCGGGCAGCTCGGCCAGCACCTCGACCCCCGCGTCGTCGTGGCGCACAGCGCGGACCATCGGCCAGGCCATGAGGCGGTTCAGGTCTTCGACGAGCCGAACCTCGTCGAGCAGGCCGCGAGCGCTCGCCGGGGTCTCCGCCCAGAGCTCCCAGGAGCCGCGACGTCCGACGAGCCGCCACCGTCCGTCGCCGTCGGAGCTGCCATGCCCTTGCACCGCCACGAAGAGCACCGACTGCTGGCCGGGCCGGCCGAACCAGAGGGACATGTGCCGCTCGCTGGTGGGCTGGACCACCACCTCGAGGCGCGTGCCGTCTGTCACGGTGGCGGTGCTGACCCCGCGGGTGCTGTCCGCGTGGATCTCGGCGCCGTACTCGTCGGCGAAGGGCTGGAGGGCCTGCTGCCAGAGCTCGAGCCCGCCCGGCCAGCTGAGCAGCAGCCACACCCGCCAGAGGCCTCCTGCGAAGGCCAGGACACCGCCCAGGCCCACGCCCAGCGGCAGCCCCAGCACCACCGGGACGGGTGTGGGCAGCCCCAGGCCCCGCACGAGCTCCAGCAACAGGCCGCCCTCGAAGCCGAGGGCGGCGCACACCAGGCCGACGGCCATCTGGACCAGCGGAGCGAACCAGCGCATGCCCCTCAACGTGCGTGTCCGAGGAACACATTAGCAAGCAGCGCACCCCTGGGAGTTGCCGAGTTCGTGCGGAGACGCTATCCGGGGCCGTCTCCCATCTGTCCGAGGATTCGCCATGGCCCGCCGCTGTCCCCTGACTGGCAAGCGCCCGAACGTCGCGAACAAGGTCTCGCACTCCAACATCAAGACCAAGAAGCGCCAGCTGCCCAACCTGCAGCGCAAGCGCATCTGGCTCGAAGACGAGCAGCGCTGGGTCACGCTCCGGCTGAGCACCCGCGCCCTGCGCACCCTCAACAAGAAGGGGCTTCGGGCGTACGCGGCCGAGGTCGGTCTGGACCTGTCCAAGCTCTAGTCCGACAGGCCACGCCATGTCCGCGGACACCGATGAGACCGCGGTCGTGGCCGCCAACCAGGCCTTCTACGACGCGTTCTCGGCCCTCGATCTCGACCGCATGGAGGCGGTCTGGTCGGCGCGCCCGAGCGACGTCTGCATCCACCCGGGCTGGGACATCCACCGGGGCTGGCTGACCATCAAGGAGAGCTGGCGCGCCATCTTCGCGGGCACCGGCTACATGCGGTTCGAGGTGACCGAGGCGGCGGTGCAGATCCAGGGCGACGTGGCCCAGGTGACCTGCATCGAGAACATCTACGCCGTCAACGGACCGGTCACCCACCACTCGAAGGTGGCCTGCACCAACCTCTTCGCTCGCCTCGAGGGCGCCTGGCGCCTCACCCTGCACCACGGCTCGCCCATCGCGACCACCGTCTCCCACGAGCCCCTGCAGGACGACGCCCTGAACTGAAGCGCTGGCTCAGTGCCCGCGCAGCTCGGCCAGGATCGGTGCGAGCTCGGCCAGCGCGTCGGACCCGATGGCCAGCAGGACCCGCTCGGCCTCCGCCAGGGTCGCCAGCGCCTGGGACTCCCGACCGAGAGCGTGCTCGACCTGGCCCAGCATGCCGAGCACGATGCCTCGGCCTTCCGGACTGCCGGCCTGCTCCAGCAGGGCCGCACCGGAGGCGAAGTCCCGCGCGGCGCCCTCCAGGTCCTCGTGCTGGACCCGGCGCTGACCGTTCAGGAACAGAGCCTGCGCCTGGGCATCCAGGGCGCCGGCAGCGCCACAGGCCGACGCCAGCTCCTCGCCGTAGCGCAGGGCCCGGTCCAGGTCCCCTGCCCCGGCCGCCAGCTCCGCCGCCTCGCTCAGAGCCGAGGCCTGGGCCTCGCGCAACCCGAGCTCGGCCAGGGTGCGCGCGGCGTAGGCCAGCCGCTCGGCGGCCTCCTGCGGCTCCCCGAGGGCCTGCTCGACCCGGGCGAGCTCGGTCAGGGTGGCGGCGCGCCCCTCCAGGTCCCGCAGCAGCTCGCGGCCGTCGAGGGCTCGCTCGAAGGCCTCCTGGGCGGCGGCGAGCTCCCCCGTCGCGGCGTGGGTGGCGCCGAGCTGGTGGGTGGCGTCGACCACGCTGGGGCGATGGCGCGCCTGCTCGGCGAGGCGCAGGGCCTCCTGGCACCGGTGGAGGGCCCGCTCGTGCAGACCCCGGACCAGGTCGGCCTGGACCTGGAGCAGGATCAGCGCCGAGCGGGCGCGCTCCTCGCCAGCGCGATCGGTGAGCCACAGACCACGCCCCAGGAGCTCTTCGGCCGCGTCGAGCTCGCCGGTCTGGACGAGGAACTGCACCAGCTGGTGGATGCCCTGGGCCTGTCCCTCCCGGTCGCCCATGCGCTCGAAGGCGTCCAGCATCTGCTCGGAGGCCTGCCTGGCGAGGGTGGGGTCTCCCAGGCGCAGAGCCAGGGCGAAGCGCTCCTGGTGCAGGCTCGCCAGGCCCTCCTGGTCCCCGGTCGCCTCCCGGTGCGGCACCGCAGCCTCCAGGGCCGCCAGCGCCGGCGGGAGCTGACCGTGGCTCGCGTGCAGGATGGCCTGGAGCTGGAGCGCCGCGGCGCAGCCCGTGCGGTCGCCCCCCTGCTCGAAGAGCGCAAGGGCCTCCCGGGCCATGGCCATGGCCCCCGCGCCGTCTCCCTGGCCCTCCTTGAGCAGCGCTCCGTGGAGCAGGCGGGCGGCGCGACCGGCGGCGTCGGGGTCGTGGGACATGGGGGCTCCTGGGGGGCGGACCGGCTATCCTTGGGGTCCAAGCCATGTCGAGCGCCCCGCCGTACCCCGCAGACCACCTGGAAGCCTGCCTGCGCCTGCTGGGCTGGAGCGCCGAGACCGACCCGGAGCTCGCCGAGACCCCGGAGCGGGTGGCGGGCTGGCTGCGGGAATTCGACCCGTCGGCACCGATCCCCGCGCTCACGACCTTCGAGACCCCCCCGGGCTCGGGTCCGGTCGTGCTGCGGGACCTGCCCTTCCACTCCCTCTGCGCCCACCACCTGCTGCCTTTCTTCGGCGCGGCGACTGTGGCCTACCAGCCGGCCGAGCGCATCGTGGGCCTGGGGGCGGTGCCTCGCCTGCTCCGCGCCATCGCCCGGCGGCCTCAGCTCCAGGAGCGTGTCGGCCAGCAGCTCGCCCGGGAGCTCCAGGCCCAGCTCGGCGCCCGTGGCGTGGTCGTGCGCCTGACCGCCCGTCAGCTCTGCATGGAGATGCGCGGCGCCTGCAGCCCGGGCGAGGTCGAGACCTGGAGCCACGTCGGCACCCACACCGACGCCCTGATCGGTCTTGTCCGGGGGTGAGGCCCTCGTCTTCGACGGGGTGTCGTTCGCCTTCGTGCCTGGCCAGCCGGTGCTCACCGGGCTGGACTTCGACCTGGCACCGGGCCAGGTCACCGCGCTCCTCGGGCTGAGCGGCTGCGGCAAGTCGACCGTCCTGCGCCTGGCGGCGGGGCTCCTGACGCCGACCAGCGGTGCGGTGCGCGGAGGTGCCGGCGAGCGGGCCTTCGTCTTCCAGCGTCCGACGCTCCTGCCCTGGCGGTCCGTGGCCGACAACGTGCGCCTGCCCCTCGAGCTGACCGGCGGGCTCGACGGGGCGGAAGACCGGGTCGCCGACGCCCTGGCCCGGGTCGGCCTGGCGGATGCCGCGGACAAGCTGCCCAGGGCCCTGTCCGGCGGCATGGCGATGCGCGTGTCCCTGGCCCGGGCCCTGGTCACCCGGCCGAGCCTCCTGCTGCTCGACGAGCCCTTCTCCGCCCTGGACGCCTTCACCCGGCGACAGCTCCAGGACGAGGTCCTCGGCCTCCAGGAGTCCCTGGACCTCACCACCTTGCTGGTGACCCACGACGTCGACGAGGCCGCCCTGTTCGCACACCAGGTGCTGGTGCTGGGCGGCTCGCCGGCCTCGGTGACGGCGCGGATCCCGGTGGACCTGCCCTGGCCCCGGCGCACACCGCTGCTGCGGGACCCGGCCCTGGCCGCGACCAGCCGCGTGCTCGAGGAGGCGGTGTGACGCGCTGGTCCCCGCTGGTCGCCGGGATCCTGGGGCTCGTGGTGTGGGCCGCGGCAGCGAGCGGACTGCCGGAGGTCCTCCTGCCGGGACCCACCGAGGTCGGTGCGAGCCTGCTGGAGCACCGGGAGCGCCTCGTCACCGCCACCCTGAACACGCTGAAGGCCAGCCTGATGGGACTGGCCGTCGCCTGCGTCGCTGCGGCCGCGGGCGCGGCGCTCTTCCTGCGCTCGCGCTGGCTCGAGGTCGCGCTCTACCCCTACGCCCTGTTGATCCAGACCGTGCCCATCGTGGCGATCGCGCCGCTGCTGGTGGTCTGGCTCGGGTACGGCCTGCCGGTGGCGACCGTCACTGCGGGCATCGTGGCCTTCTTCCCGCTGCTGACCTCGGCCAACCTCGGGCTGCGCAGCGTGGACCCGGCCCAGGTGGAGCTGCTGCAGCTCTACGGGGCCACCTGGCGCCAGGCCCTGGTGAAGCTCCGGCTGCCAGCGTCGCTGCCCTTCGTCTTCTCCGGGCTGCGCACGGCGGTCGGCCTGGCGGTGATCGGGGCGGTGGTCGGCGAATTCGTCGGCTCCACCGGCCACCCGGCTTGCCTCGGCTACCTGGTGCTCCAGTCCGCTCGGTCCGCGGACACGGGCCTCACCTTCGCGACCATCGGCGTCACGGCGGCCCTTGCCATGGCCTTGTTCGCCGCGGTGCGGCTGGTCGAGGGCCGTATGATCGGCCCCTGGCACGGAGAGCAGAGATGATCGTCGTCTGGATGCTGGCCTGCAGCGGCGCCCCAGAAGAAGGCGCCCTGGCGCCCGTGACGCAGGGCCCGACCTCCACCCCCGTCACCCTGGCCCTGAACTGGTTCCCGGAGCCCGAGTTCGGAGGGTTCTACGAGGGCGTGCTCGGCGGGCACTACAGCCGCCACGGGCTCGAGGTCACGGTCCTGCCCGGCGGCCCCGGCGCTCCCACCCTGGAGCAGCTGGCCACCGGTCGGGCCGACGTGGCCATCTCGGCCGCCGACGACCTGCTGGTCAAGCGCCAGAAGGGCATCGCCGCCATCGGGTCCTGGCCGGCCTTCCAGCTCAGTCCCCAGGGGCTCCTGGTGCACGACTCGGGACCGGCGGACTTCGCGGCCATCGGCGCGGGCACCCGGATCGCCATCGAGGTCGGCTCTCCCTTCCAGCGCTTCCTCTGGAAGACCCACGCCTGGGAGGGCGAGGTCGAGGCCGTGCCCTACAGCGGCAACGTGGGCGCCTTCCTCGCCGACGAGAGCACCATCCAGCAGGCCTACATCACCGCCGAGCCCTGCGCGGCCCAGACCAAGGGCGCCACGGTGCGGTTCCTCAAGGCCTCGGACGCCGGCTGGAACCCCTACGGCTCCCTGGTCGCGTTCCCCGACCCGCCGCCGGCGTGGGCCGCCGACTTCATCGCGGCCACCCACGAGGCCTGGCAGGCCTACCTGGCCGACCCGGCCCGCGGCAACGCCGAGATCCGGAGGCTCAACCCGGACATGGACGACGACGCCCTCATCGCCTGCATCACCGAGGCCCAGGAGGCCTCCGTCAACGGCAGCGACGGCCTGGGGGCGATGACCGCGGAGCGCTGGGAGGCGATGGCCAGCACCCTGGTGGAGCTGGAGCTGCTGCCTTCGGGCACGACGGCGGCTGGGGCCTGGCGGAGCTTCCAGGACTAACCCGAAGGGCGGGCCCTACCCGTCGCTGGCCTTCTTCTTCTCCGCCTTCGCCTTGGCCTTGTCGGCCTTCTTCTTGGCCTTCGCATACCCCTTGGGGTCGTGCTTCTCCCACAGGGCCTTGCGCTCGGCGTCCCAGTCGAAGACCTCGTAGGACAGCCCCAGCTCGTCGAGCTGGGGGGTGATGACCTCGACCGGGCCGAGCAGGGTCACGATCTCGTGGCCGATGCAGCGGTCGAGCTGGCCCTGTACGTCGGCCAGGGTGACCGCGGCCATGCGCTCGGGGTAGGTGTTCAGCCAGTCCAGGGACCAGCCCTGGCTGAGCGGGTAGGTCAGGTTGTTCAGCATGCCCAGCGCGGTCTGCTGGCTGAGCACGGTGCCGCGGGCCTCGGTGACCTTCATCAGCGGGATGAGGTCCTGGGGGAAGTCGCCGGACTGCACCCGAGCGGCCTGGTCCATGAAGGTCTGGGCGGCGACGCCGGCGGAGTCGTTCTGGACGAGCACGCCGGAGCTGAGCACGGTCGAGCCACCCGGGTAGCGGCTCACCCCGGAGCCCGCGCCGTAGGAGACACCGGACTTCTCACGCAGGGCGTCCCAGGCCATCTCGCTCAGCACGCGGCCGAGCACGTCCTGGATCTCCTGGTTGTCCTGGGTCCAGGGGGCGATCTGGCAGCCGAACGAGACCTGGGTCTGGGAGACCAGGCCGTTGTCCATCACGATGACGGCTCGCTCGGGCGGCGGCGGCGGCTCGGGCAGCTCGGCGAACGGGAAGTCCACCGGGTCGCCGGCGCTCCAGTCGCCGAACAGGTCGCGCACGGCCTGCTCGGCCACGTCGGGGTCGATCTTGCCGATCACCCACAGGCTGGCGTTGTCCGGCCGGAAGAGGGCGTCGTAGTAGGGCTTGATGTCGGACTTGCCGTAGCCACGCATCGCGTCGAGCTCGAACTCGTCGTACATGTGACCGAGGGCGTGGTCGGCGCCGAAGAGGCGCTCGTTCCGGACCCAGCTGACCCAATTCTCCGGGGTCTTGCGGGCGGCCCGCAGGCTCTTGATCCAGGTGTCGAAGTACTCCTTCTTGTACTCGACCTGGATGCTGTTCGGGTCCTCGTGCACCCGGACCTGCTCCCGCAGCATCCAGGTGAGACCCGCCATGTTGGCCGACGAGCCGTTGACCGCCAGGATGGTGTGGGTGTCGTTGTAGAAGGAAGAGAAGCCGCCCGCCATGCGCAGGGGCGTGTTCATCTGCCCCTTGAGGTAGTGGTCGGTCATGTCCCAGGCGAATTCGGCCAGCTCCGGCAGGGGCTCGGAGAGGTCGCCGCCCTGGTCGAACACGAGGCCCATGGTGACTAGGGGGGCGTCGCCGTAGGGGTAGATGAAGACGTCGAGGCCATTGTCCAGGGTGACCTGGCGGAGGCGATCGAGGTTCGGGATGATCGCGTTGTCCCGGATGACCTCGGCCGTGACGTTCTCCAGGTCCAGCTTGGTCTCGACGGTGCCCTCGAAGGGCCGGCCCTTGTAGGACTGGTCCGAGGAGTCGATGAGCAGGTCGCCGTCCTCGTAGGGCTCGAGGATGACCGCGACGGCGCGGTCGCGGACCAGGTACTTGTGCCCGACCGCGGCCACCTTCTCGTAGTCGATCTGGTTCGCCGCCTCGATCTGGCGAGAGAAGTAGGCCGGGTCGCCGGTCATGTGGGTGAAGACCGCCACCTCGTTGCCCCGAGCACCGAAGATCGAGGCGACGTTCTCCACGGACTGGAAGGTGCCGACCATCATCTGGGCCTTGACCAGCTTGGAGATGTAGTCGCCCTGCAGCACGCGGAAGTTGGTCTCCCACTGCAGGTAGAGGGCGTCCAGCACGTCGTCGAGGGCGTCCTCCGGATCGGTGCTGGCACCGACCTCGATGCCGCAGATGCCGATGCTGGCGTGTTCTTCCGAGTACACCCCGCACTCGGCGCCCGTGAGGTCCTCGATGGAGTCCGTGGCCCAGTCGAAGTCCGGGTTCAAGAAAGCGTTGACGACCAGGTTCAGGTTCACGCCGGCCGCCGGGAAGACCGACGCGTCGGTCCGGTAGCCGCCGGGCAGGCTCCAGCCGACCAGCACGGTGGTCTTCTCGACGCCGGCCTTGTGGTAGCTGATGCCCTGGTCGACCGGCTCTGGGGGCTCGGGCGGCACGGTGGTCGGGTCGATGCGCTGGGGACAGTCGATCAGCTCGAGCTCGGCGTCCGGGTTCTCCGGGTCGACCAGGAGCTCCATCGGGAAGTGCTCGGCGATGAACTTCCAGCTGTCCTTCACCGAGAAGTCGCCGATGACGAGCATGGTGGTGTTGGCCGGGCGGTAGTGCTCGTCGGTGAATTTCTGGACGTCCTCGATGGTGATGTTGTCGAGGCTGTCGTGGGTCCCGATGCCCAGGCTGGCGTAGGGATGGCCCTCGGGGAAGAGCTTGCCGTAGAGGTAGCCGATGCCCGAGACCTGGGTGTTCTCGTACCGCATCCGGAGCTCGTTCCGGGCGATCTCCCGCTCCAGGTTGACCTCTTCCTGGGTGACGTTCTCGACGGACTTGGCGCCCATGATGCGGCGGGCCTCGAGCGCCAGCAGGTCGCCCATGGCCCAGACCGGGGCCGCCGTGAGGTAGGTGGTGACGTCGGAGGCCGTGTAGGCGTTCAGGGAGGCGCCGACCTCCTTGAGCTTGTCCCAGACCTTGTTCTCGCCTTCGACGTAGGAGCGGAACCACAGGTGCTCGACCACGTGGGCGATGCCCTCGAGGCCCGGCGGGTCGGCGTCGGAGCCGCGGTCGATGACCTGGGTGATGTTGACCAGGGGCTGGGTGTGGTCTTCCTGGAACAGCACACGCAGGCCGCTCGGGAAGCAGTAGTCGCTCAGGGTGAGCGAGTACGGGTCCAGTGCCAGATCGATCGAGGGCTTCTGGGCGCTCGCGGAGAGTGCGGTGGCAGGCAGCAGGATCGCTGCCAGGGGGAAGAGCTTGCGGGTGTTCATCGCCATCACCTGGAAGGGGGCTTTCGGGTGAGACTTAATCCACCGATCGTTAAGTGGCTGCAAAGGCCTCGGGAGCGCCTTCGCAGGTGCGATCGGAGACCGTCGGTGGTAAATGTCCAGGCCTGCCCGCCAGCGCCTCGCGCGCCTGCAGGCGAAGGGAGTTGCTGATGCGCGTCATGATTGCCTACCCGCCCCTGCGCGGGAAGGGCAGCCCGATGCTGACCCAGAACCGCCAGTTCCAGTGGTTCCACGAGCCGAGCTACCTCTACCCGTGCATCCCGGCCTGGGCGGCGACGCTGCTCCAGCAGGACGGCCACGACGTCTGCTGGACCGACTGCATCGCCGAGCGGCGGGACTGGAACCAGTTCCTGCGCATCCTGCGGGACCACCAGCCGGAGCTCATCGCCCTCGAGACCAAGGCCCCCGTGGTGCGTCAGCACTGGGAGCTCGTCGACGTCATCAAGGCGGAGGTCCCGGGGGTCCGGGTGGTGCTGTACGGCGATCACATCTCGGGGAACCCCGAGGAGACCCTCCTGGCGTCCAACACCGACTTCTGCATCACCGGCGGCGACTACGACTTCATGCTGCAGAACCTCTGCAACTGGCTCGAGGGCAAGGCCGAGCCGGTCGGGGGATTCTGGTACAAGGAGCCCGACGGCACGCCGAAGAGCACCGGCTCCTACAAGGAGATCGGCGACCTGGACGCGCTCCCGTTCATCGACCGGGATCTCACCAACGCCCACCTCTACTTCGAGAAGTGGAAGTACCGGCTGCCGTTCATGTGGACCATGGCCGGTCGCGACTGCCCCTATGGCCGCTGCACCTTCTGCTCCTGGACCGTCACCTACCCGTCCTTCCGCACCCAGAGCCCCGAGCGGCTGGCGGACGAGATGGAATTCCTGATCAACCGCTACGGCGCCCGGAACATCTTCGACGACACCGGCGCCCTGCCCACCGGCAACTGGCTCATCCGCCTCTGCCACGAGATGATCGACCGCGGCATCGCGGACAAGTCGGTCTTCGACTGCAATTTCCGCTTCGACTACTTCACCGAGCGCAACGTGCAGCTCATGAAGAAGGCGAACTTCCGCAAGCTCATCCTGGGCATCGAGTCCGCCAGCGAGCGCACCATCGACATCCTCGACAAGTCGCTCACCCGCGAGAAGATCATCGAGGGCTGCAAGATGGCCACCTCGGCGGGCCTGCAGCCTCACCTCACGATGATGATCGGCTACCCCTGGGAGACCAAGGAGGACGCCTACCAGACCCTGGAGCTGGCCCGCTACCTCATGCACAACGGCCTGGCCCACCACCTCCAGGCCACGGTGGTCATGCCCTACCCGGGCACCCCGCTCTTCGACCTGTGCCAGCGCAACGGCTGGATCCGCTTCGAGGAGACCGAGTACGAGCGCTACGACATGACCG
>CAYFPX010000102.1:0-26540 GCA_964344945.1 uncultured Enterobacterales bacterium | reverse complement strand
GGGCGCCGCGGGGGGAGCGGGCGCCGCGGGGGAGCGGGCGCCGCGGGGGGAGCGGGCGCCGCCGGGGGGAGCGGGCGCCGCGGTCAGACCTCCCCGTCGAAGTACCCGGTCGGCGTCAGCCGCCCGACCTCGCCCAGGGCCGCGATGTACGCCTCGCCCCGCTCCGGGAACACCGTCACGTCCTGGCGCAGGTCCGTGCCCACCACGGCGTAGACCGCGTCGTCCTCCTCCTCGTTGAGCAGCTGGTGCGCGACGCCCCCGGGCGCCCAGTGCACGACGTCCTCGGCCTGGAGCCGCACCCGGGTCTCCACGCCCTCGGCGTCCACCTGGCGCAGAGTCGGCGAGCCCGCCATCACCAGCAGCAGCTCCTCGTTGGCCTGGTGGCGGTGCAGGGGCGACGGGTGGCAGCCCGGTGGCAGGCGGTCCAGGTTCACGAACACGCTGCGGGCCCCGGCGGTCCTGCCCAGGGGCCGACCGAAGAACTGCCGGGGCCGCTCCCCCAGCTGCCGCTCCCCCAGATCCCAGCCCGCCACGTGGTGGGGGCGCTGATCCAGGGGCAGCTCCAGCACCGGGGCGGCATCTCGCGCAGCCCGCGCCTCGGCGAAGACCTGCTGTGGATCCCGCCCCGGCACCGGGTCGTCGCCGGGCGTCCGGCCGTCCCAGATCCCCGGACCCCCGAGCCCCCGGACCAGGACCTTGCCGCTGTCCGGGTAGTGGCACAGGGTCTCGGGGCTCTGGTCGCTCACGGTCAGGAAGCGCACCGGCCGCCGGCCGCGGTTGATGCAGGCGTGGGCGATGCCGGTGTTCGCCGGCCAGGCGACGAGCTCGCCCATGCGCAGCTGGAAGGAGCGCCGGCGGCCGTCGGGCGTGCGCTCCAGCACGGTGAGCACGCCGTCGAGCACCAGCAGGTGCTCCTCGGTGAAGGCGTGCCAGTGCAGGGGATAGGCCTGGCGGCCGGGCGCGAGCTCGCCGAGGTTCCCGCCGAGGAGGAGCAGCCCCAGAGGCCCGGTGAGCTGCTTGCCGGCCAGACCCCAGCCCTCGGGCCAGGGGCGCTGCTCCCAGTCCAGGCCCGACGTGCGCCAGACGTTCTCGGGCAGCGCCGCCGTCACGGTGACAGCCCCGCCGGCACCCGGTCGGCCCAGGGTCGCGCCCGCTCCAGCTGACCCGCCAGCCGGAACAGGGTCCCCTCCCCGCCCAGCGGCGCCGCGACCTGCACCCCGATGGGCAGCCCCGCGGCGTTCCACCACAGCGGCACGCTCATCGCCGGACAGCCGGTCTGGTTGAAGAGCTGGGTGTTCGGCGTGGCCGCCAGGGTGCTCTTGCCCAGGGTCTGCAGGGCGATGTCCAGCAGGGGCTTCAGCGGCAGGGTGTTCAGCAGCCCGAGCTGCAGGGCCTTGCTGCCCGAGGGGTAGAGCTCCCCCACCGCCACCGGCGGCACCGCCAGGGTGCTGGTGAGGAAGAGGTCGTGCTCGGTGAAGAAGCGGCCCAGGTCCCGGGCGGCCTGGTGCATGACGTTGCGGGCGGCCTCGAGCTCGGCGGCGCGGGACTTCCAGCCGATCTGGGCGAAGAGCCAGCTGGCGGGCTCGAAGTGGCCGCGACGGGGGCGCACCCCGCTGGCCCGGCCCACCTCGTCGATGTACCCGGCCGTGCCGGCCCCGACGCACAGGAAGTAGGCCGGCAGCAGGGCCTCGACGTCGACCTGGGGCTTCGCCTCGACCACCTCGTGGCCCAGGTCCGTCAGCAGCTGGAGCGCGTCGTCGACGGCGGCCACGCAGTCGGGGTGGGTCTCCCCGGCGTAGAGCGTGTCCCGGCTGAAGGCGATGCGCAGCCGACCCGGGTCGCGGCCGACCTCGTCGAGCCAGGTGCCCTCATGGTGAGGGGCGGCGTAGGGCTCGCCGGGGGTCGGCTGGGCCGTGATGTCGAGGATCGCCGCGGAGTCCCGCACGCTCCGGGTCAGGCTGTGCTCCTGGACGAAGCCCCCCCAGCCCTCGCCGGCGTGAGGCGCCAGGGTCACCCGCCCCCGGGAGGGCTTCAGGCCGAAGAGCCCGCAGCAGCTGGCCGGGATGCGGACCGAGCCGCCGCCGTCGCCGCCCTGGGCCGCCGGCACCATGCGGGCGGCCACGGCGGCCGCCGAGCCGCCGCTGGAGCCGCCGGGGGTGTGGTCCGGGTTCCAGGGATTGCGGGTCGGCCCCCAGACCACCGGCTCGGTGATGCCCATCAGCCCGAATTCCGGCGTGTTGGTCCGGCCCAGGACCTGCAGCCCGGCGGCTTCGTAGCGCTCGGCGGTCACCGAGGTCGTGGTGGAGACGGCGCCCTGGCGGAGCCGGTTGCCGTTGGACAGCGGGGTGCCTTCGAGGTGGACCTTCAGGTCCTTGAGCAGAAACGGCACGCCCTTCAGCGGCCCGTCGGGCAGGTGATCGACCCGGCTCCGAGCCCGCTCCTCGAGCAGGCCCACCACCGCGTTGAGCGCCGGGTTCCGGGCCGCGATGCGCGCCAGGGCTGCGTCGAGCAGCTCCGCCGGGCTCACGTCCCCCGCCCTCACCCGGGCGGCCTGGTCCAGGCAGTCCCAGGTGTCGTACTCCGGCAGGGTCACGGTGCGCCCCGGGACGCCGGTCCGCCCAGGTGTGGCCGACCGGTGATGCGCTTGCACCGGGTCTCACCCTGCGCGGTCCTCACGGTCTCGCAGAGCCAGCCGGCGTGGGCGGTCTCCTGGAAGGCCAGCCGGGCCACCAGCAGGTCGTACGCGGCGTCGTCCAGGCCCCCTGTCGCCGCCCGGAAGGCGTCCTTGTCGCCCACCAGCTTCGTCGCCTGTGCCAACCGGCAGTCCTCCCGGGCCGTCGGGTCCCCCACCCGGTCGCAGTCGGCGACGCTCTGGGGCTCCCCGCCACCGCAGGCCAGGGCGAGGGTCAGGGCGATCACCGGCCCAGCAGCCCGGGCACGGCGTCGAGCCCGTGCAGGACAAGGCCTCGCGGGTGCTCGTTGAGCAGGTTCAGCTCGTGGACTGGGGTGTAGTCGTTGGCCATCAGGGCCACGGTGGCGCCCATGGCCAGGGGCAGGGCCAGGTCGAGCTCGAAGATGTCCCCGCAGACCACCAGGTCCTCCCAGCCGAGGCCGTGGCGGGAGAGCAGGTCGAGCAGCACGTCGTGGTAGAGCCGCCGGCGCAGGAACACCGGCCGGTCGAGGCCTTCGACGCCCATGGCCTCTGGCACGGCGGTGAAGTCGTCGTCGATGACGTACTTGCGGGCGCGGCCGTAGACCCGCTCGACCAGCCAGCGCAGGGTGTTCGTGCCGTCGGCGTTGCTGCCCAGGTGCTCGATCTTGTTCTGGACCGGTACCGTGTGGGAGTTGGTGACGACGTAGGTCGCGGTGCCCGCGAGGGCCTCCAGCGACGCCCGGGCGCCCTCGCGGAAGACGATCCGGGTCTTCGTGTAGTTGTACTTGTAGAGGATGCCGTCGAGCAGTCGTGCCCTCTGGTCGGGGTCGGTGAAGGCGCCCGCCTCGTCGAGGATCATGCGGGCGACGGGCATGATGCGCAGGTACGGATCCACGCTGGCGGGGGCCACGATGCGGCCGCCGAAGTTCCAGCCGAAGCGGGAGATGTCCTGGCGGACCTCGGCCTCGAAGCGATCGGCCAGGGCGAAGACCTGCTCGCTCTCCAGGCCGGCGAGGATGGCGATGTCTTCGAGGTAGCCCTGGCGGTAGGGAGCGCCTTCGGCCTCGGCGTCGGTCATGGTGCCGTCGAAGTCGAGCACCAGCAGCTTGGCAGTCATGCCGGGGAAGCTAACGGCTCACCTTGCGCACGCCCTGGTCCTCGAACCAGGTGCCGGCCCGCTCCCGCAGGTCCCCCTGGAGCACGACCAGGTCGCCGTCGACACTGGCGCCGCAGCCGAGGGCACGCCGCAGAGCCTTGGCCCAGGCGTCCAGCTCCCCCGCCGGCAGGCCTCGGACCAGGGTGACCGTGCGGCCGCCTCGGCCCTTGCGGGAGTGGTTCAGGGAGACCTTCTTCGGCACGGTGAGGCCGCTCGGGGCATCCACCGGCGCCGCGGTGGGTGTCGGCGCGGGCTCGGCCGACGCCTGCAGCCCCGCTGCGCTCAGCAGATCGCCCAGGCCGCCCAGCCCGCCGCTGCTCGGCTCCGCGGTCGTCGAGACCCGGGTCTTCTTCTTCTTGCCCACGCTCAGCTCCTCTTGAAGTCCACCTCGACCATGCCGAGGTGCCGCCAGGCTCCGTCGCGCTCCTGGAGCCGGACGTTGGCCATGCCGACCTGCCCCGAGGCCGGGGTCTGCAGGGCGCCGATCCGGTGCAGGGCGTGCACCAGGGGCTCGTCGACCCGGTAGCCAGCGGCCCGCGCCTCGGTCAGGGCCTGGGCCCAGGTGCGCTCGCCGTCCAGCCGGCCCAGCAGCTGCCAGATGTCCCCGGGCACGGCGCACTCCTCGTAGCGGGAGTAGCCGTAGACCCAGCCGCCTTCGGGGCCGACCCGCCACTGGCTGAGGGCCGGTCCGAGGACCGCTGGCACCGGCGCTGCGCGAGCGGCGTCGGCGTCGCGCAGGTCCCCCCGCAGGCGCTGCAGCTCCGGGTCCTCGGGGTCCACCGCGACCTGGTCCAGCCGGTCCGCGCAGTCGATGTACCAGGCCTGCCAGGCCTCGGGCGCTGCGCGCTCCGGTGGCGGCTCTCCGGTCGCCACCAAGGCGTCGGCCAGCAGCCGATCCGCCCGGCCCAGCACGTCCCGCAGGGCGGCCCACAGGTGGGCGCCCCGTTCCCCCTCGACGTGCTTGCAGAACCAGGTCCGGCAGACGTGGTTGCGATCGGGCCAGATCCCGCAGGAGTGCTCGCCGCCGACCCAGTGGGGACAGCGCAGGGCCAGGGTGTGGCCGAAGCCCTCGGTGCCGACCTCGTGGGCCACATCGCGCCAGGCGGGCGAGGCCGAGATGCCCAGGGAGAAGCGCTTGCCGGCGCCAGCGATGAGGGCCCGGACCGACGCCGCGCCGGCACCGCCGGCCTTCAGGATCCGCCCCAGCCGCCAGTTGACCAGCCTGGGGAAGTAGGTGCAGCAGCGGGTCTCGGCGAGGAAGACCTCCCGGTCCGGGTGGGGCTGGGCCATGACGCAGTCGCCGCAGGTCGCCAGGGACTCCCGGGGCCAGGCGAAGCCGTCGAGCTCGGGCACCAGGGCGTGGTGCGCCGACGGCAGGCCCACCAGGGCCGTGGACCCCTGGCTCACGGCCGGAACACCAGGTCCCGGCCGATGTCCGCGACCGTCGGGGTGCCCGCGAGGGCCATGGCCTGGTCCAGCTCCCGGTGCAGGATGCCCAGCACGTCCGCCACGCCGGCGCCGCCGTCGACCGCCAGCCCCCACAGGGCGGGGCGTCCCACCAGCACCGCCCGGGCGCCCAGGGCCAGGGCCTTGAGCACGTCGGTCCCCCGGCGCACGCCGCCGTCCACGTAGACCTCGCAGGCGCCGCCCACGGCGTCGACCACCGCCGGCAGGGCGTCCAGGGTGGCCACGGCGCCGTCGAGCTGGCGGCCGCCGTGGTTGCTGACCACCAGGCCCGCGGCGCCGTTGGCCGCGGCGGTGCGGGCGTCGTCGGGCCGCAGGATGCCCTTGAGCACCACCGGCAGGGAGGTGATCGAGCGGAGCCAGCCCACGTCGTCCCAGGTCAGGCCCGGGTCGAGCTGGCTGGCCACGTAGGCGGTCAGGCCGCTGGTGCCCTCGGCTTCGTCCAGGTCCTCCCGCCCGGTGCCCACCACGTTGCCCAGGGTCAGGCCTGGGGGCAGGTGGAAGCGGTTGCGCACGTCGGCCTCCCGGGTGCCCATGACCGGGCCGTCCACCGTGAGCACCAGGGCGGTGCAGCCGGCGGCCTCGGCCCGCTCGACCAGGGCCCGGGTCAGGCCCCGGTCCCGGTAGACGTAGAGCTGGAACCAGACGGGCCCGGTCGCTGCGGCACAGACCTCCTCGACCGAGCGGTTGGACAGGGTCGACAGGCACATCCCGGTGCCCGCCAGCCCGGCGCCGCGCACGGTCTCCACCTCGCCCGCGGGGTGGGCCAGGCCGTGGAAGGCCGTGGGGGCGATGAGCACGGGCAGGGCGATGCGCTGGCCGAGCACCGTGGTCCTCGTCGAGCGCTCCGCCACGTCCCGCAGGACCTTCCACGCCAGCCGCACCCGGCCGAAGGCCGCCACGTTGTCCCGCAGGGTGGTCTGGTCGAGGGCGCCGGAGGCGTAGTAGCCCCAGGCCATCTCGGAGAGGCGCTCGCGGGCGGCGAGCTCGTACTCGGCGAGGTTGATGGGGCGGGGCATGGGGGGGGGCAACCCGGGGGGCTGGGTCGGGCTACAGGCCGACCGGCTCTCGAGGGGAACCGGAGACCTGACCCTCGTCGTCCCGCCCCCAACACCTCACCCCGCCATCGGTGTCGAGAGCGCAGGAGCTCCGGAGGCGGCTCGCGAGACCTGGCCGTCCCCATCGGCCCCCCAGCACGCCACCGCGCCGAAGCCGTCGATGGCGCAGCTGCCGTCGTAGCCAGCGTCCACGGCCATGTAGCCACCCCCTTCGGGCGCCCCGGAGACCTGCTGCTCGCGGTCATCGCCCCAGCAAGACACTGCCCCGGCCTCGTCGAGAGCGCAGTTGAAGAACGCGCCACCGGTCAGCTCGGCCTGGGCCACCCCTGGGACGCCGGAGACCTGGCCGAGGTCATCGAGGCCCCAGCAGCTCACCGTGCCCGTGGCGTCCAGGTGGCAAGAGTGAGCGCCCCCCGCGGCGACTGCTCCAGGACCGCCGGTCTCGGAGCCCGTTTCCGTCGTCGATCTCGATCCTGCGCACGTGAGTCAACCTGAGGGATCGACGCCCGATCTGGCGCGACATCGGCACAAGCCCTCAGGATCACGAGGGGATCCCGACCTGACCCAAGGCGAGTACCGCGACCTCCCACCAGCGTGGACCCTGGAGGGTGGACTCACGGAGAAGCCGAATGAATCGAACCCTCTTCCTGCTGCTCGCCCTCGTCCCCCTCGCTGGTTGTGAGACCGAGGAGTGCGGCATGGCCATGCCGATGCGCGAGGTCTCGCCCAACGACATCTTCGGTGGCCAGACCTGCCTGCCCGTCGGCGGCTCGCGCACGTTCCAGGTGCCCCTGTCGTGCCCGCTGACGAACCCCAACGCCTACGACCCCTGCGGCTTCACCCTCTACGCCGATCCGGCGAGCTCGGTCGGCGTGGACAAGGTCAACTTCCTGGTCCCCCAGGACGAGACCCAGGATCACACCTTCACGGTCACCGGCGGCACGTCCGGCCCGGTCACCTTCTACGTCGAGAACTCCGACGGGGAGCTCTACGACATCGGCACCCTGGACATCTGCTGCTGAGGAGGCACCATGACCCGCAAGACCCTGCTGATCGCCCTCGCCGCCCTCGCCTCCACCACCGCTGTGGCCAAGGAGACCGGCGAGTCCGAGTGCACCTTCACCGACATCATCTCCTGGGAGAGCCGGGCCTGTGAGGCCGGTCCCAGCGACAGCTCCTGGGAGTACCTGCAGACCGACAAGCTCGGGGAGATCACCATCGACCCGACCTGGCAGGACGAGCTGGGCTGGCTGCACGACCTGACCGAGGACAAGGACCAGACCGTCGGCTCGGACCCCGAGTACGACGCGCCCTCGTCGAGTGAGTCCGACAGCCTGAGCAAGGCCGTGCAGGCGCTCCTGGACTTCCTGCGCATCCTGGTCGCCCTGGGCGCCGGCTACGAGGACCTCATCGACCAGCTGGGCCTGACCGGCCACTACGACGGCTCCTTGTCCAACGGCAGCACCTCCGCCGACGCCTTCCTGGACCTGGACCACAGCGCCGGTCGTGTCGAGGGCACCCTGTTCGTCCAGGAGTCGTCGCTGGTGCTCGACGGCGGGATCTGCGGCAGCGTGACCCTGCCGATCTCCGCCGTGCGGGTGAACGCCACCTCGAGCAGCTCCTTCTCCGCCACCGGCACCACCCGCCGGGCCGTGAGCGTCGGGCCCTTCAGCGGCACGGTCGACGTGACCTTCGACCTGACCCTGGACCCCGTGGGCCACGAGATCCTGGTCGGCACCCTGGACCTGGACCTGCCCTTCCCCTGCAGCGACAGCACCGTGACCGGTCGCTTCGACCGGCGCCTGGAGCAGCTCTTCTGAGTCCCCCGCCCCCTTCCCCTGAAGCCGCGCGCGTCCGGTCCGATGACCGGGCGTGCTCGCGCGCGTGGAGCGTCCCGATGTCCTTGCTGTTGCTGACCAGCCTCTTCGCCTGTGGAGACCAGGGCGTCACCGTGCACAACACCGATCCCGAGGTGGTGTGGATCACCCCCGTCGCGGGCCAGCTGCTCGGGAGCGGCCAGCCGATCACCCTGGTCGCGCGGGTCAGCGACGCCGAGACCCTCGATCCCACGAGCCTGGCCCTGGTCTGGGGCTCCAGCCTGGAGGGCGAGCTCGACGGCACCGAGACCTGGGACGGAGACCAGGTGAGCCTGGCGCTGGACGGCCTGGCCGAAGGCACCCACCTGCTGAGCCTGGTGGCCTACGACCCCCGGGAGGCCGAGGGCTCCGACGAGGTCACGGTCGAGGTGGTGGCCGACGCCGTGCCGGCGGTGGTCTTCGACAGCCCGACCGATGGCAGCCGCGCCCTGCTGGGGGAGCCGGTGCTGGTCCAAGTCACGGCGAGCGATGCCGACGAGCCGGCCCTGGAGGACCTGGTGCTGACCTGGTCCGGACCCGAGGGCCTGGACGCCGTGGCCCCGATCCACCCCACCTCGGACGGCACCGCGGCCTTCACCCTCGACGGCCTGGCCCTGGGGCACCACAGCCTGACGGTGGTGGTGAGCGACTCCCTCGGCGCGACCGCCCAGGCCCTGGTCCAGCTCGAGGTCGCCGAGGGGGATCAGGACGGCGACGGCCACGTGGCCTGGGACCTGGGCGGCGACGACTGCGACGACGACGACGACGCCATCCACCCCGACGCCGAGGAGGTCTGCGACGAGGTCGACAACGACTGCGACGACGCGATCGACGAGGGGGTCGGCACCTGGTACCCGGACGCCGACGGCGACGGCTTCGGCGACCCGGACGCGCCCATCGACACCTGCGAGCAGCCCAGCGACGCCGTCGCCGACGGCACCGACTGCGACGACCTGGAGCCCACGGCCTGGCCGGGCAATGTCGAGGACTGCGACGACAACGTGGACAACGACTGCAATGGCCGGGTCAACGACGGCTGCTCGGTGGACCTGGGCGACGTGACGTCGGTCCTGTTCGGCAGCGCCGCCAACGATCGGCTGGGCGCGGTGGCCAGCGTCGGCGACGTGGACGGCGACGGCACAGACGAGCTCTTGGTGGGGGCGCCCTACGACGCCACCGTCATGACCTATGGCGGAGCGGTCTACCTGCACTCGCCACCGGACCCCGGCGCCTCGGACGCCTGGGCCGACGCCGAGGCGGTCTGGACCGCGAGCAGCGACCTGAGCACCGGGTACCTGGGCTGGACCGTGGCCGCCGGCGGCGACTACGACGGCGACGGCGTGCCCGACGGGCTCGCGGGGCTGCCGTACCTGGACACCCCAGACGGGGACTCGGGAGGCGCGGTGGTGCTGTCCGGGACCCGCACCGGAACCACCTCGGGCGAGCAGGCCCTGGCCCAGCTGGACGGCAGCGAGAGCGGTCACAACTGCGGCCTGGGACTCGCCTTCGCTGGCGATGTCGACAGCGATGGCCTGGACGACGTGCTCGTGGGCTGTCCCGGGAGCGGGACCGGCCGGGCGTACCTGGTGCGCGGCGGTCAGGCGGTCGGTCTGGACCTGGAGACCGGGGCCGAGGCCGTGCTGATCGGGATCGACGGCGGCGACGCCTTCGGTCGGTCCGTCTCCGGGGTCGGCGATCTGGACGGCGATGGCCTGCCCGAGACCCTCGTGGGTGCCCCCGACGCGGACCTGGGCGGCAATGCCGCCGGCGCGGCGTACCTGTTCTCCCAGCCCTCGGGAGACACCTGGGCCGCCTACGACGCCGTCGCCACCTACACCGGCGAAGCCGATGGCGATCGGGCGGGCCTGGGCGTGGCCGGGGTCGGCGACCTGGACGGCGACGGGCTGGACGATCTGGCCATCGCGGCGCCGGGGGAGAGCACGGCCGGCATCGAGGCGGGGGCGGTCTACGTGGTGCTGGGCAGCGCGAGCCCCGGCGACGTGGACCTGAAGCTGGCGGACCGCAAGTGGACCGGACCCGCCGAGTGGGCCGGTGGCTCAGAGGCCTGGGCCTTTGCTGCGGGGGACCTGGACGGCGACGGTGGCCGGGACCTGGTCATCGGCGCGCCGACCGTGGACGAGACCGCCACCCAGGCTGGGGCGGTCTACATCTTCGCGGGTCCGCCCGCCGGCAGTGGCAGCCTCACCGACGCCGACTTCCAGTACCTGGGCGCAGCCGACGGCGACCAGGCGGGCATGGACCTGGCCGTCGGTGACTACGACGGTGACGGCCTGGACGACGTGGCCGTGGGCATGACAGGCGACGACCTCGGCGGCCACCAGGCCGGCGGGGTCGCGGTGATCTACGGTGACCTGCTCGGAGGAGGCTGACGAGATGGCCCGCCTGACCCCGCGGAAGCGACCGACCCAGTCCAGGAGCCGGTTCACGGTCGACGCGATCGTGCAGGCGACCGCCCAGCTGCTCTCGTCGGACGGGTTCGAGGCGCTCACGACGAACCACGTGGCCGAGCGCTCGGGGGTCAGCATCGGCACCCTCTACCAGTACTTCCCCAACAAGCCTTCGCTGGTGTCCGCGGTGTGCGTGCACCTGCGGGAGCAGGGCCTGGAGCTGCTGGGCTCTCGGCTGCTCGAGGCCGCGGGGGGCGACGACGCGCTGGCCGCCGAGGCCCTGGCCGACGCCCTGCTCTCCCCCTGGGACAACGACCCGGGGCTGGCCAGGGCCCTGGCCCAGGTCCCCCTGGAGCTGGACATCTGGCGCAAGTGCGCCCAGGCCGAGGAGGCGCTGGTCGGGCTGCTCGACGCCTTCCTCGCCGAGCGCTGCGGCGCCGACGACCCGGGGCTCGCGGCCTGGGCGTTGTTCCGTGCGGTGGACGCGCTGGGGCGCCGGGCGGCGACGGAGCAGCCCGAGGCCCTGGTCGACGGCCGCATCGCGGACCAGGCGACCGCCTGGATCCGGGGCCTGCTGGGGTGAGGCTCGGCCCCTACCTGGTCCAGGAGCCCATCGGGCGCGGCGGCATGGGCGAGGTCCGGGCAGGGCTCCACCTGGAGACCGGCACCCCGGTGGCGATCAAGCTCGTCACCGACGAGATCGCCGCGGAGGCGACCTACCGGCGGGCCTTCGCCCTGGAGGCCCGCGCGGTCGCCGGCCTGGACCACCCCCACGTGGTCCCGGTCCTGGACTACGGCCTGCTCCCGGACGCCACCCGGACGGGCCTCCGGCTCCGGGCGGCCCAGGTGCCCTACCTGGTGATGGCCCGGGCCGACGGCGACCTGAACGGGATCGTGCCGACGTCGTGGGAGCAGGTCCGGGACTGGCTGCTGCAGCTGCTCCAGGGGCTCGCACACGCCCACGCTCGCGGGGTCGTGCACCGGGACCTGAAGGCCGGCAACGTGCTCTGGTGTCGGCGCGGCGAGGGCCACGCCCTGTGGCTGGCGGACTTCGGCATCGCCCGGGTCGGGGACGAAGGCGGCGCCGGGCTGGGCACGCCGATCGCCAAGGCGCCCGAGCAGTGGCTGAGCCACGCCTGGGAGCTCGGGCCGCGCACGGACCTGTACGCGCTGGGCTGCCTGGCCTGGCAGCTCCTGACCGGGCAGGAGCTGTTCGCTGGCGTGGGCGACGGCCGGCTCCGGGGCGCCCACCTCTTCCGACAGCCACCGGAGTTCGCGCCTCGCTTCGCAGTCCCGGACGGGGTGGAGGCCTGGCTCCGCAGCCTGCTCGCCAAGCGGCCCGAGGACCGGCCGGCCAGCGCGGGTCGTGCCGCCGCCTCCCTGAGCGGCGCCCGAGGCGACTTCCCGGACCTGCCCCCGCCGCCCGCCCGACCCGCCCTGCGTCCTCCGGTCCAGGCCTGGGTCGGTCTCTACGGCCTGCGTCGGGTGCCGCTGGTCGGCCGCGCCCGCGAGCAGCTGCAGCTCTGGCGCGCCCTGCACACCGCTGTCACCGGGGGTCAGCCCCAGGCGGTCCTGTTGTCCGGGCCTGCCGGCACTGGCAAGTCCTCCCTGGCCCGCTGGCTGTGCGAGACCGCCGCCGAGGCGGGGCTCGCCCGGACGGTGGTCCTGCGGCACGCGGCCGACGGTGGCGGCGACCCGGCACGGCTCGTGCGGCGGCTGCTGCACTGCGAGCAGGCGCCGCCGTCCACGGTGGCCCGCCGGGTGGAGGGGTGGCTGTCCAGCCGAGGCGTCACCGACGCGGTCGAGGTGTCCGCCCTCAGCCGACTGGCGCTGGGAGAGCCCGTCAGGGACCGCGGCGACGTGCTGGGCCGGTTCGTCGAGCGGCTCGGCGAGCCCCTGGTGCTGTGGCTCGACGACCTGCACCACGGCCCGGAGACCCTGGCGTTGCTGGAACAGGTGCTCAACCGCTACGCCACGGTCTGCGTGGTGGCGACCGTGCGCAGCGAGGACGTGGCGGCGGACCCGGAGGTGGGCCACCAGCTGTCGCTGCTCGGGCTGCACGAGCGGGTGTCCGAGTGCCAGCTCGCGCCGCTGGACGGCCGGGCCAGCCGCGAGCTGGCCCAGGCGCTGCTGGTGATGGAGGGCCCGGTCGAGGCGGAGCTGGTCGCCCGCAGTGGCGGAAACCCGCTCCTGGCGACCCAGCTGGTCGGCGCCTGGCTCCAGGCGGGGCAGCTGGTCCCGGGGGACGACGGTCTCCAGCTGCGCTCGCGCACCGAGGTCAGCCTGCCCCCGGACCTGCACAGCACCTGGCTCGCCCGGATCGAGCCCTGGCTCGGCGAGCGCTCGGACGACGACGGGCCGGCCCTGGAGCTGGCGGCGGTCCTGGGCCTGGAGCTCGGCCAGGACGAGTGGCGCACGGCCTGTCGGGCCGCGGGCCTGTCACCCGAGGTCGGGCTCTGGGAGGGCCTGTCGCGGCTGGCGCTGGTGCACGCCCGAGGGCCGGGGCGCTGGGCCTTCGCCCACGGCATGCTGCGGGAGACCCTGGTGCACCGGGCCCGAGAGGCCGGCCGGCTGGTGGACCTGCATCGGGCGGCGGCGACCGCCCTGTCGGAGCGGACCACCCCCGAGGACCGGGAGCGCCTGGGCCGCCACCTGCGGGGGGCCGGCGACCCGGAGGCCGCCAGGGACCCGTTGCTGGCCGCCACCGAGCAGCGCCTCACCCGCGGCGATGCCTGGGGCGCCGCGCGGGTCCTGCGGGAGCTGGAGCACGTGCTGCGGGAGGCCCACACGCCCTCCTGGGACCCCCGGCGAGGGCAGTTCCAGCTCCAGGAAGCCCTGCTGCTGCTGATGCGCGGTCGCCCGGCCGACGGCATGCGCCTGGCCCACGCAGCGGTCCAGGCCGCCCGCCTGCACGGGTGGCCGTCGGTCCTCGCCAACGGGCTCCGGCGCCTGGCCATCGACGCCCGGATGCGCGGGGAGATGGGCCAGGCCGAGGCCCGGTTCGACGAGGCCATGGGTGCCGCCCGGGCCCACGGGCTGGCGGAGGACCTGGCGCCCCTGCACCTGGAGCGGGCGGTCCTGCGCAGCCAGCAGGGGCGGCTGGCCGAGGCCCGGGCGGACCTGGACCAGGCCCTGAGCCGCTACCAGGCGGCGCGGGACCCGGCGGGTCAGGCCCGGTGCTGGGTGGAGCGCACCGACGTGGCGATGCTTGCGGGCCAGACCGAGGAGGCCCTGCGCTGCCTGGGCGAGGCCGCGGCGAACCACGTGCTCGCAGGCAGCCGCGCCGGCCTGGCGGACTGCGCCAACGACCGGGGGGACGTGGCGCGCAAGCTCGGGGATCTGGACCAGGCCGAGGCGTCCTTCCGGGAGGCCATCCGCCGCTACGAGGAGACCAGCCCCGGGGCGGTGTTCATCCCCCGGATCAACCTGGCCCAGGTGCTGCTGGAGCGGGGGGAGCGCGACGAGGCCCGGGCCATGCTCGAGGCCTGCCTGCGCCACACCCAGGAGCAGCGCCGGGGCCCCATCGAGGCCGTGATCCGCCTCATCCTGCTGTCGTGCGTGGAGGGTCGGGCCTGGGACGAGCACATGGCCCAGGCCAGTCGGCTGCTCGCCGGCTCGGGCTTCACCGACGACGACGTGGCCCGGGCTGCCTGGCGGGGTGGTCTGCGGGTCACCGAGCCGGCCCGGCGGCGCCTGGCCTGGGAGCTGTCCTGGGACCACTGGACGCGGCTGGGGCGCGACGAGGAGGCGGCGCTGGTGGCCGTGGCGCTGTCGGAGCTGCCGGACTGAGCTCGGATGGCGTCACCCTCTCCCGCGGCGCATCGGCACGGGGCTCAGGACTTCGAATGCCCCGGGCCCGTCCCGGCGCTGGCCGTCCTGAACGTCGTGAACGCGTAGGGGTAGTGCCCCAGGTACCAGTTCCTCAGGGTCTTCCTCAGGAGCTTGGCGTCGGTCGCCCAGCTGGCGCCGAACACGACGAAGTGGGCGTCGTCGAAGAAGTCGGCGCTGTAGCCCGGGTAGGTCCGGGCCCAGGCGGTGAAGCCCGGCAGGGGGCGGAAGGGGGTGGCGGTCCACTCCCAGCCGTTGCCCACCAGCTCGTGCACCCCCCAGGCGCTGGCTCCGGTCGGGTGGCTGCCCACGGCGGAGGGGCCCCACCGGTGGAAGTCGAAGGTGCCCCGGTCGGGGGTCGGCGGGCCGTCGCCCCAGGGGTAGGCCCGCTCGGCGCCGGCGGGGGTGGTGTAGGCCGCCCGCTGGAGCTCGGCCTCGGTCGGCAGGCGCCGGCCGTGGTGCTCGCAGAAGGCCAGGGCCTGGTCGCGGCTCACGTGCACCGGCAGGGCGGCGACGGCGGAGAGGGGCCAGGAGCGGCCCAGGTGGGTCCAGCGCCAGCCGCCCGGCACGGCGGTCCAGGACCGGGGCACCAGGCCCGGGTCGTTCCCCCGCTCCGCCAGGAAGGCCTGCCACCGGGCCAGGGTGACCGGGTGGCTGTCCAGGGTGAAGGCCTCGACCTGCACGGCCTGCGCCGGGAATTCGTTGTCCCAGCCGAAGGCCTGTTGCTCGAAGTCGCCTCCGAGCTGCACGGGGCCCCTCGGGATGTGCACCTGCCTCACCTCCGGCTGCACCTGGGGCCCGGGCTCCCAGGGCACGTGACCCACCGCGGGCTCCTCCTGGAGCAGGTACAGCAGGGTCTCCTGGTGGAGCCGCTCGTGCTCCAGCACCAGGTGCCAGGCCCGGTCCCCTTCGCCCAGGGGCTCGTCGCAGGCCCGGGTCGCGGCGAGCAGCCCGGGCAGCACCTCCCGCACCCGGTCCCGGTAGGCGAGCACCTGGGCGCGGTCGGGCCAGCCCTCACGGTCGGCGGCGGTCGGGTCGTCGGTGTCGGTGGGGTCGATGCCCCGCTCGAAGAGGGTGTCGAAGGTGGGGTGCAGGGGCCCACGGCCCAGGAGCCCGGCGCCCAGCTGGTTCCAGGCGAACGCCGGCAGGTGCCCCAGGTAGAAGAGCGGCGGGTGCCGCAGAGGGATCGGCCGGCGGGTCCAGCCGTCGTCGGGCACCAGGGCGAAGAGTGCGTCGGTCCGCGCCCAGGCCCGCTCGAGGGCGTCGATCACGCCCGCTTCAACAACGCCAGGGCAAAGAGCTCACGGGGGTCGGCCTGCCAGTGCTCGAGCACCAGGCCGGTGCCCATCGCCTTGTCCTCGAGGGAGCGCCGGGTGTAGCGACAGGACAGCGAGGTGCGCAGCTCCTGGCCCCGGGCCATCTTCAGGGCCAGGTCCGCGGCCCGGATGCGCACCTTGTGGTCCTCGACGGAGCGCAGGCGCAGCTCCACCCAGCGGAAGTCCTTGTCGTAGAAGGCCCGGTGGGCGTAGCGCTCGGGGCGGAAGTCGGCGCCGAAGCGCGCGTTGACCACGGTCAGGATGTGCTTGTTGAAGGCCTCGGCGGCACCCTCGCCGTCGTTCCAGGGCAAGGCCATCACCTCCGGCGGGCCTTCGAGCGCCACCCCGACCAGGAAGGCGTCGCCGGGCTCCAGGATCTCGGCGACCAGGGTGAGCAGCTCCGTGACCCGGTCCGGGTGCACGCTGCCCAGGGCCCCGGAGAGCCAGAGGATCAGCCGGTCCCCGCCGGGGCCCAGCCGGTAGAGCTCGTCGAGCACGGTGCCTTCGACCGCCTTGAAGCGCACCCCCAGGTAGTGGTCCCCGAAGAAGCGCAGGGCCTGCTCCAGGCGACCGGCGTTGAGGTCCAGGAGCGTGCACGAGACCGGCAGCCCCCGCAGGGCCAGCTGGTCGAGCACCAGCTGCAGGCGCCCGCCCAGGCCGCAGCCGAGCTCCACCAGGTGCCGGGGCTGCAGGGACTCGAGCAGGTCAGGGACCTCGGCCTGAAGCAGACGCCACTCCGTGCGCTCGGCGTAGAAGCCGGGCTGGGCCGTGACCTTGCGGTAGAGCCCGAAGCCCTGGTCGTCCCAGAAGTAGCGGGATGGCAGCTCGGGTAGGGGCCGACAGAGGTGCTCGCGGAGCTCCGCGATGTCCGCAGCGTCGAGGAGCGCGTTCTCCATGGCCCCAGAGTGCCCTTCGGGCCTTGACATGTCAAGGGCCTCTCAGAGGAGTGTCCCCGCGGGAGCTACTGGGTGGCGCTCACCGTGAAGCCCTGGACCAGCTCGCCGTGTACCTGACGCTGGTAGTAGACCAGCCCGAGCACGACGTGCTTGATGCGGGTCTGCAGGCCGATCCAGCGCTTGAATTCGTGGCCGAAGCCAAGGATCTCCGCCTGGTCCCAGTCCACCCGGCGCTCGTCGAGGACCACCAGCGCCGGGGCGATGCCGACCACGGCGTGCAGCTGTCGGGGGCCGCCAGCGAGCTGGAGAGGGAGGTCCATGCCGAAGCTGGCGGGCAGGATGAAGTCCTCCAGGGCGTAGCGGTTCCGCCAGCCGTCGACGCCCAGCTCCAGCCCCCACCACTCGTGGTGCAGGCCGCCGAACAGTCCCACGCGGACCTGGTGGCCGCGCTTGTCGGTGCCGATGATCCAGTCCGCGTGCACGCGCACGGCGCCGAAGAACCAGCCCCCCTGCTGGGTCAGCTTGATGCCGGCGGAGCCGCCGAAGGCCAGGAAGAAGGGCTCGTCGAGATCCTGGACCACCCCGGCCACGCCCACGTCGGGGGCGGCGAAGGTCCGGGCGACCCACTCCGCGGGCTCGGGGGCTGGCTCGACCGTGGCCGCGGACGGCACATCGGTGGTGTCCTGGGCCAGGGCGGCGGTGAGCAGCAGGGTCCACGTCATCGGCACCTCACCCTATCCGGGCTAAGGCGGGGAGCATGCCGCTGAAGGCCATCACCGTGCTCGGCTGGACCCTCGCCATCGTGTGCGCGGTCGGGTGGTTCTGGCAGTTCGTGAAGACCCAGGAGGGCGCCGAGCTGCTGGCCAAGGCCCGGGCGCGGGTGGACGAGCTCATGGGCGGGCTCCGGACGGTGACCCAGGAGCGCGACGACGCCTTCAAGCGCGGGCGGGAGCGCGAGGCCCAGGCGAAGCAATTCGGGCACGAAGGGGTCGTACGAGACGTGCTGCCCGTCATCGACGACTTCGACCGCGCCCTGCACCCCGCCATGGTCAAGGACCCCAAGGGCCTGATGACCGGGGTGGAGATGGTCCGCCGGCAGCTCCTGGACACCCTCGCCCGCCACGGGGTCGAGGTCTTCGAGGCCACCGGGCACGCCTTCGATCCCCGCAAGCACGAGGCCGTGGACCAGGTGGTGAGCACGGACCAGGCGCCGGGCACGGTCCTGTCCCAGGCCAGCGCCGGATACCTGCTCAACGGCCGGCTGCTGCGGGCGGCGCGGGTCGTGGTCGCGGTGCCCCCCCTGGACGAGCCGGACCCGACCCTCGAGGCCTCCACAGACGAGGACCCCGAAGAAGCGTGATCGGTCCTGGCCGCGTCCGTGCGGTGCTGGGTCCGACCAACACCGGCAAGACCCACCGCGCGATCCAGCAGCTGCTGGCCCACCGGACCGGCATGATCGGGGTGCCCCTGCGCCTGCTCGCGCGGGAGGTCTACGACCGGGTGCGGGCCCAGGCCGGGGACGAGGCGGTGGCGCTGATCACGGGCGAGGAGCGCATCGCGCCGGCGACGGCGCGGTACTTCATCTGCACGGTCGAGTCGATGCCGCTGGAGCGACCCGTCGCGTTCGTGGCCGTCGACGAGATCCAGCTCGCGGGCCACCGGCAGCGGGGCCACACCTTCACCGATCGCATCCTGCGGGCCCGGGGGGTGCGCGAGACCCTGCTGCTGGGAGCCGACACCATCGAGCCCCTCCTGGAGCGGCTGGTGCCGGGCATCGAGATCAAGCGCTTCCGGCGCCACTCCGCGCTGCGCTGGTCCGGAGCGCGCAGGCTCTCGGTGCTGCCTCGGCGCAGCGCGGTGGTGGGCTTCTCGGCGGCCCACGTCTACCGCCTGGCGGAGCGCCTGCGGGCCCGCCGGGGAGGCGCCGCGGTCGTGTTGGGGGCGCTGTCTCCGCGCACCCGGAACGCCCAGGTCGCCATGTACCAGGCCGGCGAGGTGGAGCACCTGGTCGCCACCGACGCCATCGGCATGGGCCTGAACATGGACCTCGACCACGTGGCCCTGGCGGCGGTCGAGAAGTTCGACGGCCGGGAGCACCGGGCGCTGACCTGGGCCGAGCTGGCCCAGATCGCCGGCCGCGCGGGCCGCTGGAAGCGTCACGGCACCTTCGGCACCACCGACGGGGTGGGCGAGCTGGACGTGCGCACCATCGAGGCCATCGAGGGCCACGGCTTCCCGGTCCAGCGCCAGCTCTACTACCGCAATGCAGACCTGGACCTCTACAGCCTGGACGGCCTGCTCAAGACCTTGGAGCAGCCCCCGCCCCACCGCTTCTTGCTGCCCAAGCGCGACGCCCAGGACCACGTGGCCCTCGGTGCCCTGGCCCGGGTGGACGGGGTGCGGAAGCGGGCTCGGGGCGTCGACGCCATCCAGCTGCTGTGGGAGGTCTGCCGGGTCCCGGACTTCCGTAAGACCCTCACCGACAGCCACCACCGCATGCTGGAGCGGCTCTACCTGGACCTGTCCGGGCCGGCGGGGGTGCTCGACGAGGACTGGGTCGCGGAGCGCATCGGGGTCCTGGACCGGGACCACGGGGACCTCGACGCCCTGATGACCCGCATCGCCTGGACCCGGACCTGGACCTACATCAGCCACCGGGCGGACTGGCTCCAGGACGCCCGGGCCTGGCAGGAGCGGACCCGGGCCATCGAGGACCGGCTGTCGGACGCGCTGCACGAGCGGCTCACCGCCCGCTTCGTCGACCGCAAGGCGGTGGCCCTGGTGCGCCGGGGCGACGGCCCGGTGACCGCGACGATGGCCGAGGACGGCGTGATCGAGGCCGAGGGCCACGTGCTCGGGCGGCTGGAGGGCTTCACCCTGGAGCTCGCGCCGGGGACCTCGCCAGCGGGGCACAAGGCGGCGCGGCGGGCGGCGCGGCCGGTGGTGCGGGCGCGGGTCGGCGCCCAGCTCGCGGCGCTCCTGGAGGCGCCGGACGAGGCCTTCCACCTGGACGAGCAGGGGGGGCTGCGCCACGGCGGCGTGGCGCTCGGGCGGCTGGTGCGGGGCCGGGAGCTGCTGAGCCCCGGGCTGGAGGTGGCCACCCTGGCCCTGCTCGAGGGCCGGGAGCGGGACCGGGTCCGGGGTCGGCTGGAGCGGGTCTGGCGGGGCCGGGTCGCGGCGCTGTTCGCGCCGCTGGAGCGGCCGGCGTCGACGAAGCTCGGGGCCGAGGCCCGGGCCTTGCTGCACGCCTTGCGGGGCGGGCTGGGCAACGTCCCCCGGGGAGCGGTGGCAGAGCGGGTGGACCGCCTGGCGCCGGCGGACCGCAAGCGCCTGGCGGCCCTGGGGGTGAGGCTGGGCTGGCACGGGGTCTACGCCCTGCCGCTCCTGCGGCCCGAGGCCCAGGGCCTGCGGGCCCTGCTGTTCGGGCTCTTCCACGGCCTGGACCCGGTGCCGCCGGCGCCGGAGCCCGGGCGGGTGATGCTCAGCGTGAGCGGGGATCGGCCTCGGGACTGGTACCCCGCCGTGGGCTTCGCCCCCTTCGGCGCCGTCGCCCTGCGGCTCGACACCCTGGAGAAGGTCAGCGCGGCCCTGCGCGAGGCGGGCCGAGGCGGGCCCTTCGAGCCCCCGGACGAGATCCTCAGCTGGGCGGGCCTGTCCCGGGAGCAGCTGCCGCCGCTGCTCGGGGAGCTCGGCTGGAAGGTCGGCGGCGACGGCCGCGTGCGCCCGGCCCGGCGGCGGTGAGGCGCGAACGGAATCCGGTGTAGAGCCCCCCTCCAACTTCCGCCTTGGCCTGTAGAGCCCCCCTCCAACTTCCGCCTTGGCGCGAAGATCCCTCGCCCTGGCGCGGCGGTCGGCGTGACTTCGGACACTTGCGAGCCCCGGGAGACGACCAGGCGGAAGTTAGAGGGCGGCTCTACACGTCCCTGCGGAAGTTGGAGGGGGGCTCTACATGGTCCTCACACCGGCCGACCTCGCGTCGGCCCTCGCCGCCCACCCCCGGCGCGACCACCCGGCGCTGCCCGGCCGTCGCAACCACCTGCACGCCGGGGTGCTCGTGCCCCTGGCCTGGGACCCGGACCCCATCTGCTGGATGACCCTGCGGTCGGCGTCACTGCGGCGACATGCCGGCGAGGTGAGCTTCCCCGGGGGGAAGCCCGAGCCCGGGGACCGTGACCTGGCCGACACCGCCCGCCGAGAGGCCGTCGAGGAGCTCGGGGTGTCGGTGCTCCGAGACCTCGGCCGGCTCTCCTCGTGGCCGCTCTACACCAGCGACTACCGGCTGGAGCCCTTCGTGGCGCAGGTCGACCCGGCGGCCTGTACCCCCGACCCGGGAGAGGTGGCGCGGGTCCTGCCGGTGGACCTGCGGCGGTTGCTGGCCGAGCCGCACATCGACGCCATCGCCTACAGCTGGCAGGGCGAGGAGGTGCTGAGCCCGATCTTCGTGTTGGGGGACCTGCCGATGTTCGGCGGCACGGCCCACGCCTTCCTGGAGCTGCTGCAGGTGGTGGCGCCGCTGTTGGGGACCGAGGTGCCGCCTCTGGTGACGGGGCGGTTTGCTTGGGGGGATTTGTTGGCGTTGTAGCGGGTTCCTTACTCATGAGGTAGGATTCCTTACATGAGTGCCAAGAACGCCACTGTCACGAGCAAGGGGCAGGTCACCATCCCCAAGGCCCTGCGGGATCGCCTGGGCATCACCCAGGGCACGGTGCTCTCCTTCCGCCAGGAGGCGGGCTCGCTGGTCGTCACGAAGGTGGTGGACCGGGACCCCATCGACCTCGTCTACGGTCTGCTCCGAGACGAACGGCGCAGCGACGACGTGCTCAGGTCCCTGCGAGGGGACCCGTGATCACCGCCGTCGACACCTCGGTGCTGCTGGATGTCTTCCTGGCCGACACGGTGCATGGCCCGGTCTCCGCGGCTGCGCTTCGGAAGGCCCGCTCTGAAGGGGCGCTGGTTGCCTGCGAGGTGGTCTGGGCGGAGATCTGCGCGGCCTTCCCAGAGGACCGCGGAGAGCAGGCGCTGGTCCTGGCCGAGATCGGCTTCGATGGCCTCGATCAGGGCGCGGCGGTCTGGGCAGGCGACCTCTGGCGGGCATACCGCCAGGCGGGCGGGCCGAAGGACCGGGTGGCGGCTGACTTTCTGATCGGGGCTCACGCTGGTGCGCGGGCAGATCGATTGCTGACGAGGGATCGCGGGTTCTATCGCCGCTACTTCACCGACATCGAGGTGCTTGAGCCGGGGGGGTGAGGGCCGGCCATGGTGTCTCACTGCTCTCAGCGACCGCGGGGCGGTGAGGCCTCCCCTTGTGGGGTCGGTCTCAGCGGCGTAGGCGCCGGGTGGGGCTCCGGTGTCTCTCCGCTCTCGGGAGGCGGGGCGGCGCTCCCCCTCCGGGGTCGGGTGGAGGTGATTCCGACAGGATGGTGGCAGGCGCGTTTGCTGCGCAAACGCGCGGCGTAGGCGCCGGGCAGGGCTCCGGTGTCTCTCCGCTCTCAGGAGCCGCGGAGCGGCTCCTCGAGAGCTCACTGAGTCCCCACAAACACCTGCGTGAAGTACCACTGCCCGTCGCTCGCCTGCGCCACGCCCACGCCGCCGAGATCCCAGTCCTCGTGCAGCATGTTCTCGTCGTGGTCGGGGGACGCCATCCAGTACGCGAGCATCTCGGCGGCGGCGAGGTCCTCGGTGTCGGCGCCTTCGACCCGGCCGACGTTCTCGCCCACGGCGGTGGCGTCGTCGACCTCGGCGATCACGTCCTCGGCGCGGTCGTCGAAGCCGGCGTGGCCCAGGCTGATCGTGCCGTCGGCCATGTCCTCGGAGTGGGCACGGGCCAGGGCGCTGACCGTGTCGTCGAAGGCCAGCTCGGGCAGGCCGGCGTCGATCCGGTAGTCGTTCACCAGGTCGTGCACGGCCAGCTCGACCGGGTCGGGCTCGTGGTCGACACCGACCCCCAGGTTGGCGCCGTTGTCGCCGTTGGCCGGCCCGAATTCGCCCTCGGGGGCACAGCCCCAGACCCCGAGGGACAGGCCCACGAGGAAGCAGAGGGGGGCACGGCTGTTCTGCCAGGCGCTCATGACCCGTTCAATATATCTGCGCTCGGGCTGCCCCAGAGCCCGGAAATACCCGTCATTCGGCCGATGACAGTCGGTCGTCCCGGGACGCCCACTTGGTGACCGAGGGGATCTCATAGGCGGCGAGGCGCTCCAGCAGGGTGTCGGGATCGGTGTCTACGATCACCAGGTCCCGATGGATCGGCCGGATGAACCCCTCGCTGGAGGCATGTTCGTACCAGGCCACCAGGTGATCCCAGAAGCCCCGGTGGTTGAGCAGCCCGACCGGCTTGTCCTGGTAGTTGAGCTGGGCCAGGGTGGTGACCTCGGCGATCTCCTCCAGGGTGCCGTAGCCCCCGGGCAGGGCGACGAAGGCGTCGGCCAGATCCATCATCCGGTACTTGCGGACGCCCATGTCGGCGACGATCTCCAGGCGGGTGACCCCGGTGTGGCCGACCTCCAGGTCCATCAGCTTCTCGGGGATGATCCCGATGACCTCGCCGCCGGCGGCCATCACCGCGTCGGCCAGGGCGCCCATCAGGCCCACCTTGCCGCCGCCGTAGACCAGGCCGATGCCGCGCTCGGCGAGCAGCCGCCCGAAGACCCGGGCGGACTGGAAGTAGTGGTCGGGCACGTCGTCGCTGGACGCGCAGTAGACGGCGAGACGGGTCAGGGTGCGCATGCGCGCCCGTCTATCGGCTGGGGACTCAGCCCTCTTCGAAGTCCTCGTCAAGGAACGTGACCGGCACCGCCAGGGGCAGGTAGTCGGGATCCTCCTCGACCCCGATGTCGCCCTCGTCGTCCCAGCCGGCGTCGTAGCCCGGCTCGGGCTCCCAGCTGCTCAGGTCGACAGCCTCGTACTCGGCGGTCGGCACCCAGTAGCCCTCCTGCCACTCGTTGCCGTCGAACCAGCCGGGTACCCACACCGCGCCGGCCTGGGCCTGGACCGGCTCCCAGTAGCCGGAGTGGTAGACGCCTTCGTCGTCGTAGTAGGCGGAGATCCAGCGGTGGCCGCTGCGGTGGGCCGGCCGCCAGAAGCCCTCGACCCACTCCTCGCCGTCGAAGAAGCCGGCCTCCCAGGTCATGCCCTCGGGGGGCGGACCGGAGGGGACCCAGTGGCCGGCGACGTAGGTGCCGTCCTCCAGGTAGTAGCCCTCGACCCACTCCCAGTCGCCGTCGGTGCGCTCCTCGGGCCGGTAGTAGCCCTCGAGGTAGGTGTCGCCGGACCAGTAGCCGGCCACGTAGACATAGGTGACGGAGGCGCGGACCACAGCGCGGGTGTGGGCCGGGCGCCAGTAGCCGGGGTGCCAGACAGGGCCGACGTGGAAGCCAGGGACCCAGGCCCAGCCCGGGCGGGGGTCCGGGGTCCAGTCGATCACCCAGGCCGCCACGGCGAAGGGGAACAGGACCGCGCGGATCGTGGCGTGCTGCCAGCGGTAGAAGGGGTGGACCCACCAGCGGGCGTAGTAGCTGCGGTAGGGCCGGAAGCGCGGCGGCGCGTGCTTGGCGCGGGAGTGGTGGACCAGGGCCCGGGTGCGGGGCCGGGCGTAGCGGTGGTCCTTGGTGCGATGGAGCGGCGTCGCGGGCTTGGCCCGGGGATCCCAGGAGCGCTTGGCGGCCTGGGGCTTCTTGCCGAGCTCCGCCCGCTGGTGGCTCGCCGACACCCGGGGACCGGGGTTCGGGGCCTTGCGGGGCTCGGCCTTCTGGCCCTGGCCGGGCTTGCCCTGCTGACCCTGGGCACCGGGCTTGCCCTTGTCGCCCTGAGGCTTGTCGCCCTGCTTGCCCTTGTCGCCCTGGGGCTTGTCGCCCTGCTTGCCCTTGTCGCCCTTCTTGGCGCCGTCGTTCTTCTTCTTGCCGCTGTCCTTCTTCTTCTTGTCGTCCTTCTTCTTCTTGGACGAGGACTTCTTCTTGTCGTCCTTCTTCTTCTTGTCCTTCTGGGCGGTGGCGGGGCGCTCGCCCCCGGCGTCTGCGACGTTGCCGGCGGGCAACGCGACGAGGCCTGCCAACACGGCGAGGCGGATGAGCGAGGTGCGGGTCATGGATCCTCCGGTCCCGGCGCTCGGGCGCCGGCGATGCTACCCCAGGCCCGGGCGGGCCTGGACGAGAGGTGGAAGGTGGCGTATCAACGAGATCGGGACATCACTCGGGAGCTCCCCGGCTATCGGCGGATGCTGGCGTTCCTGACCCCGGACCGCGACGCGGCCACGGTGACCTTCACCCAGACCCTGGACCTCACCGAGACCCTCCCCTGGCTCGAGGCACGCAGCGCCGAGTGGGGCCAGAAGGTGAGCCTGCTCACCCTGTACGTGGCGGCGGTCGGGCGGCTGCTGCACGACCGGCCCAGCCTCAACCGCTATGTCACCGGCACGCGCTTCTTCCAGCGGGACGGCGTGTTCGTCTCGATCTCGGCGAAGAAGGCGCTGAAGCACGGGGCCAAGGTCGTGATGCTCAAGGTGCCCCTGGCGGCCGGCGACGGCGTGCGCCAGGTCGCGGATCGCCTGCGGGCCGAGGTGAGCGCCGGCCGGGGGAGCGAGGACCTGCGGGTGGAGAAGGAGGTCGACCTCTTCCTCAAGCTGCCGGCGTTCGTGCTCAAGGCTGCGATCCGCGTCATCTTCTGGCTGGACCGCCGCCACTGGCTGCCGGGGTTCTTCGTCGACCCGGACCCGATGTTCACGTCGATGGCGATCGCCAACCTGGGCAGCGTGGGCCTCGACGCCGCCCACCACCACCTCTACGAGTACGGCAACTGCCCGTTCTTCGTGGTGCTGGGGCGCATCCAGGACACGCCGCTGCTGGTCGACGGCGCGCTCGCGGTCCGCAAGACCGTCGACGTCAAGTACACCTTCGACGAGCGCATCGAGGACGGGCTGGCCTGCGCGATCGCGCTGAAGGGGCTCAAGGACCTGGTGGAGCACCCGGATCGCTTCGAGGCGCCTCCCCCGGACCTGGGGGACGCTCCACCGGATCACGTCTGACACGGGGCGGGCGCACATCGCGCCGCGTGGACGGACCCCCCGTCATCGTTATTCACGGCCCATGGATCAATTCGAGAACTGTTGCGTCTGGTTTCAGGGACTGCAGGAGCGGATCCTCGCCGCCTTCGAAGCCCTGGACGGCTGCGCCTTCCGGGTCGACGACTGGGAGCGGGGTCCGGCGAAGCCCGTGAGCGACGACCCCGACGGCGCCTGGCTCGGAGGCTTCGGGCGCACCCGCGTGCTCGAAGGCGGCGCGGTCCTGGAGAAGGCCGGCGTGAACTACTCCCAGGTCCACGGCAAGTTCTCCACGGCCCACGCCGCGTCGATGCCCGGGGAGGGCCGGGACTTCCGGGCCGCCGGGGTCAGCGTGGTCGTGCACCCCCGCAGCCCCCACCTGCCCACCTGCCACATGAACGTGCGCCGGCTGTCCCGGGGCTCGGTGGGCTGGAGCGGCGGGGGCGGCGACCTCACGCCCTACTACCTGGACGAGCAGGACTGCCGGACCTTCCACGCCCCCTACAAGGCCGCCTGCGACGCCCACCCCGCCGTGGCCGATCACGCCCGGTTCAAGGCCTGGTGCGACCGCTACTTCTTCAACCACCACCGGGGCGAGGCCCGCGGCATCGGCGGGATCTTCTTCGACCACCTGATCGGCCAGGACGCCGAGACCATCGCCTTCACCGAGGCGGTTGGCGATGCCTTCCTCCAGGCGGTGATGCCGATCTACGAGCGCCACCTGGAGACTCCGTGGACCGAGTCGGAGCGCGACTGGCAGCTGGTCCGCCGGGGCCGGTACGTGGAGTTCAACCTGGTGCACGACCGCGGCACCCACTTCGGGCTCGAGACCGGCGGCCGGACCGAGTCGATCCTGATGTCCCTGCCCCCC
>CAYFPX010000101.1:12768-26645 GCA_964344945.1 uncultured Enterobacterales bacterium | reverse complement strand
TGGAAAACAACCGTCCAGATGCGCGACGATGTAGTCGGGCTGGATTGCAGCATCTACACTGGTGAGTATCTCGACGGCTGTGCGTGGGAGGTGTCGTACCTCCTGTTCGAGACCTTCGTCCCCGATCTGTTCCACGAGGCGCTCGACCAGGCGGAGTGCGCCGAGGGCAACGCGTGGGAAGACGAGCCGCAGCGATTCGACTCGACGGAAGTCGTCGCCGATGTCAACTCGCCCGCGTTCGGGGTGCTGACCGGTGGCCCGAAGGATCGGGCCGGCGCTCCCGCCGGCACCAACCCCGCCGCGGCCCTCGACCTGGCCACGGAGTGGCTGACCGGCGTCGACACCGACGAAGACGCCCAGGAGTACGCCCAGCGCCTGCGCGACGAAGCCCGCATGCTCGGTCTCGTGCGCCACCGGGCCATCGTGGACCCGGTGGGTCTGGTGCCCCTCCGGGGCCGCTGGGCGGTGATCATGGAGCTGGTGCCCGGGGTCGACCTGGCCCAGCTGGTGGCCTTCGGCCCCCTGCCGGCCACGGTCTGCCTGGAGATCGTCGCCGAGTGCGCGGCCGCGCTCCACACGGCCTACACCACCGCCGGCCCGGGCGGACGCCCGCTGCGCCTGCTCCACCGGGACCTCAAGCCTGGCAACATCCGCCTCACCGCCGATGGCGAGGTCAAGATCCTGGACTTCGGTGCGGGTCGGGCGGAATTCCAGGCCCGGGAGGCGAAGACCGAGGCCTTCACCTTCGGCTCCATGTCCTACATGGCCCCGGAGCGCCTCGACGGCTTCGACTCCCACGCCGCCGACGTCTTCTCCCTGGGGGTGGTGCTCTTCGAGCTGCTGACGGCCAGCGCCTTCGGGCGGGCCAGCGCGGCGCCCGAGCGCTACGCCGCTCGCCTGCGAGAGGTCATGGACCACCTGTGGCGGACCACCAACGGCATGAGCGAGGACCTGGTCCGACTGGTGGGCGGCATGCTGGCCTACGATCCGGCGGAGCGCCCGGACGCCCGGGCCGTCGAGCGCTTCTGCGCGTCGCTCTCCCGCACCCTGGAGGGGCCGCACCTGCGCCACTGGGCCGAACAGGCGGTGGCTCGCGGCCTGCCCAAGGCGCCGCAACCCCGCGACGACGAGCTCACGGGTGTCGAGATCTCCGACACCGGCCTGGAGATCCCCGCAGCCCTGGCCCACAGCCCACCGGGGCCTGTGGACCTGGGCGTGCGCTCCGACGGCCAGGCCCGCTCCGCCTTCGGTGCCGGCGCCGTGACCATCCCGCCGCCGGAGCTCAGCCAGCTCTTCGCCACGGACCCGTCTTCGGCGGCGATCCCGCGAGGCCGCAAGGCCCACACCATCAAGAAGCCCGACGTGACCAGCCGGGTGCGCATCAAGCCCGCCGAAGAGCCCTCTCCGACCGGCGGTGGCCGGGCCCGCTGGCTCGCCGGGGCCTCCGTGCTGGCCCTGCTCCTCGGCGTCGGCGCCGCGGTCGCCGGTCACCTGCTCGACTCTGGGGAGCAGCCCCTGGTCGCCCCAGCCCCGCCCACGGTGCTGAGCGCTCCCACCCTGCCCCTGAGCCTCTCCGAGTCCGACGACGAGCCCCCGGAGGCCCAGGCCGAGGCCGAAGACACCCCGGCGGAGTCCAGCCCGCGGCCCCGCAAGCGCCCCAAGTCCCCCGAGGCGGCCCCCTCTGGCCGGGTGGCGATCACGGGCTACGCCCACGAGGTCTGGCTCCTCGACGGCGACGGCCGCAAGCCGCCCGGCGAGCTGCCCGTGGGCCGCTACAAGGTCCTGGCCCGCTTCACCGCCGATCAGCCGCTCAAGACCGTGGCGACAGTGGTGGTCCAGGAGGGCCTGACCACCCGGTTGAACTGCAGCAAGGTCTACCGGACCTGCTCCGTGGGGAAGTAGGCGGGGGATCTCCCGGTTCTTCGCGATATGGCGGGACGAAGAGCCCCGGAGGCTGTCCCGTGCTGACCCTGTTGTTGATGTCCTGCGCCCCCAAGACCCCGGTGGAGCCGGCGGTGGTCAACACCCACCCCGGGTACGTGCTCCTGGAGAGCGCCGAATTCCTGGGCGGCCTGGAGACCCACCACTACGTCTACGACAACGGCCTGCGCCTGTTCGTGGTGCCCGACACGTCGGCACCGGTGGTCGCGTACCACACCTGGTACGGCGTGGGATCGAGCGACGAACAGCTCGGCAAGACCGGCCTGGCCCACCTCTTCGAGCACATGATGTTCAAGGGCACGACCGAGTACGACGACGGCCACTACGACACCGTGGTCGAGGGCCTGGGCGCCGAGGGCCTGAACGCCTGGACCTGGCTCGACGAGACCGTCTACATCCAGTCCATCCCGGTCGAGGGCCTCCAGACCCTCGCGACCCTCGAGGCCACGCGCATGACCCAGCTGGTGGTCGACGCCGAGGCCCTGGACAGCGAGCGCGAGGTCGTGATCAACGAGCGCCGCCTGCGCACCGACAACGATCCCGACGGCAAGCTGAACGAGAAGCTCTGGCACGCCGCCTTCCAGGCCCACACCTACGGCTGGCCCACCGTGGGCTGGGAGCCAGACCTCCAGGGACTGACCGTCGAGGACTGCGTCGACTTCTACAAGACCTGGTATGCCCCGAACAACGCCACGATCGTGCTGGTAGGCGACGTGGAGCCGGCGGCGACCGCCCAGCTCGTCCAGGACACCTATGGACACCTGGAGAGCTCGGTCCTCGCCCGGCGTCCGCTGCCTGTCGAGCCTGCGCAGACCGAGCAGCGACGGGTCGAGACAGCCATCGCCACCACCAGCGATCGCCTCCAGGTGGGCTTCAAGACCCCACCCCTCGCCCACGCCGACGTGCCCGCGCTCCAGGTGCTGGACAGCATCCTCACGACCGGGCAGTCCGGCCGCCTCAAGCGGGCGCTCCAGGACACCGGCCTCGCGGGCAGCGTGAGCAGCTTCTTCCTGGGCATGCAGGAGCCCGGCCTGATGGAGCTCACCGCCAACGCCCGGGTCGGGGTCTCCGCCGAGACCCTGGAGGCCGCGATGTTCCAGGCCATCGACACGCTGGTCGCCGACGGCGTCACCGCCGCCGAGGTCGAGCGCGGCGTGAACCAGGTCCGGGCCGAGGCCTGGGAAGGCCTGGAGAGCGCCAGCGGCAAGGCCGAGCTGCTCGGCTGGTACTGGACCGCCGGCGGTCACTGGCGCCTGGGGGTCGACCACCTGGACCGGGTCGCCAAGGTCACCCCCGAGGACGTCCAGCGGGTCGCGAAGACCTGGCTGAAGCGCCAGACCAGCACCGTCGGCATCGGCCGGGCCACCCAGGCCCCCGAGGACGCCGAGGCACCGGTCGCCGCCGAGATCCCCACCTTCGAGCCCGGACCATCGGTCCAGGCCCGGGAGCCGGAGCCCCTGCCGCGGCTGGCCCGGGGGCACCTGGCCGAGGGCGAGGTCGCAGGGGCGAAGTTCATGTTCCTGTTCGACCCCACCGCACCGCTGCTCCACCTGAACCTGGGCTGGAAGCACGGCTCCGACGTCGACGAGCTGCCCGGGGTGGCGAACCTCACGGCCCACGCCCTGCTGCGCGGGACCAACTCCCGGGATCGGCTCCAATTCGAGGAGCACATCGAGCGGCTGGGGGCCAGCATCTGGCCGGCGGTGAGCGCCGACTCCCTCACCCTCTACGCCACCGTCCCGCGCGAGGCCTGGCCCGAGTTCGTCGCCCTGCTCAACGAAGCCCTCACGGCCCCGGCCTTCGACCCGGACACGGTCGAGGAGCTCAAGGACGAGGTCCGCAACGAGCTCAAGGAGACCCTGGACAGCGACCGCGACCTGTTGGGCCGAGCGGCCATGGCCGCGCTCTACGGGCCAGACCACCCCTACGGCCGCAGCCCCCTGGGGACCCTGACCTCCCTCGACGCCATCACCCCCGAGCACCTGGCGAGCTACCACGGCACCTGGCTGCGCTCCTCGAACGCCGTGCTGGCCTTGGGCGGGGCCTTCGACGCCAAGGCGCGAGGAGACGTCGCGGAGCTGCTCGAGGCCCTGGCCGGCGAGGTCCCGGAGACCGAACCGCTCCCGCCCGCGCCGGTCCACGAGGGCCGCTCGGTGCTCATCGTCGACAAGCCGGAGCGCACCCAGGTCCAGGCGATGGTCCTGCAGCCCGGCGCCCACTACCAGGCCGAGACCTTCCCCGCCTACCTGCTGGGCAACGACGTCATCGGTGGCTTCAGCTTCCAGGCCCGCCTGATGAAGCAGGTCCGGGTCGAGCGGGGCTGGAGCTACTACGCCTACGGCTTCACCCGCACCAAGGTGCACGGTGGGCCGTACCTGGCCATCCTCGCGCCGGGCGTGGACTACGCCACCGACGCGGTCCAGCTGGTGCTGGACGAGCTGACCAAGGCCGACTCCGAGGGCGTGAGCCAGGCCGAGCTCGACCAGGCCCGCTCCGCCCGTGTCCGGGGGGCCCCCTTCCTGGCGGACACGCCTGCCAAGCGCCTCGACAACCTCTTCGACCTACACCTGCGGGGCTACGACGAGCCGGGGTACGTCACGGCGATGGCCGAGGTGACTCTCGAGCAGGCCAACGCCGCCATCGCCGAGGTCTACGACACGGACAACGCCCTGGTCGTGCTGGTGGCGACCGCCGACGACGTGATCGGCGGCGCCGAAGGCCTGGGCGAGGTGACGATCGTGCCCTTCGACGAGGTGCAGTAGGCGTCACCTCTGGGCGTCCCCTTCAGCGTCTTCGGCCTCCGGCACCTGTGGCGGGGTCTCGAGTCCGGGCGGCTTCTCCTTGGCCTCCTTCTCCTTCTTGCGCTTCTCCCGGGCCTCGGCGGCCTTGGCGGCCTTCTTGGTGCTGTCCTTGACCTTGGACTCGATCTCCAGGCGCAGGTCGCGGGTCTCCTCGGCCTTGCGCCGGGCCTGGGAGCGGCGCGGATCGAGCCACACGCTGTTCCGGAAGTACCGGAACGCGGGCTCGTGGTCGCCGGCGGCGTAGGCGTTGTCGCCGAGGGCCTCGAGCTCCGCGGCCAGGGGCCGGGCCCGTTCCTTGACCTCGTCGGAGTGGTGGTCCCACTTGCGACCCGCCACCAGCTCTTCGATGCGCTCGGCCTCGCTGCCGGCGCTGTCGGAGCGCACGGCGTGGCAGTCGGCCACCGCAAGCTCGATCGCCGGCTCGTGGGTGGTGTGGTAGCGCTTGTCCCGGAACACGTGCCAGCGGGCCATGCGCCAGGCCTCCCAGGCCTGCTCGCAGCGCAGCTCGGCGGCCAGGGCCAGGGCCTGTGCCCGGTCGGCGTCGGCCGCCGCCAGGGCCTCGTCGCGGGAGACGATGGTGAAGGCGCCGTCGAACCAGGTCTCCCCCAGCATCCAGCGCGGGTCCGGGTCGAGGTCCTCGGTGCCGGCCGGCAGCATCACCTCGCCGGTCTTCACGTCGAGCACCGCGAAGGCCAGGTCGTAGGTCCCCGGAGGCAAGGCGTCGGGCAGCTGGAGGTCGTACCGGCTCACCACGTGATCCCGGGTCTTCCAGTCCTGGGGCGGCAGCCAGTCGTACCCGGGTGGCAGGGCGGTGACGTGCAGGTCACCGGCGTCGTTGGCCACGGCCAGCAGCACCCGGAAGCCGCCCTTCCGGAGCTTGGTGGTCATGGTGTACTCGACGTAGAGCCGCCCGCCCCTGGGCACCTCGGGACTGGGCACGTCCCAGCCCTCGAGCACGGCCTTGTCGTAGCGGACCTCGCGCCCGCTGGGCCCGGTGTAGGACTTCTGGACGAAGATGTCCTTGCGGATGTGGTTGCCGATGTGGAGCTGCTTCTTGTTCGCCGGGTAGCCGGGGATCTCGACGTAGTCCCGGGTCCACAGGGGCAGCTTGTTGATCTTGGACTTGTTGGCCCAGCCGGCGTGCACGTGGGCGAAGTGGGGCACGCGCTCGCTGAACACGTACTCCTCGATGAACTTGCGCTGGTAGATGTGCCGCGCCATCGGCACGTCGATCAGCCCCGCGATGTCCACGATCTCCCAGTCCGTGAACCACATGTGCGCGCCCATGTCGACGTCGAGCAGCACCACCCGGTCCAGGTGCAGCCGGTTCTGCACCCAGGTCATGTAGTTCACGCGCTTGTGGATGTCGGAGACCGTGGTCTCGGGCTCCGGGGCGGTCCAGCCGCTCTGCCAGCTGTTCGGGATGCCCAGCACCACCGTGATCACCCCGGTGGCCAGTCCTGCGAACCGCAGAGGCACCCCCGGCAGCGACCACCTGGGCAGGGCCCGGTAGAGCTCGCCCAGGCCCACGCCGAGCAGGACGAAGTTCGGCACGGTGAGGAAGCTCGCCCAGCGCCACTGCTTCATCCAGTCTCCGCCGCTGTACAGGATGAAGAAGCAGGCGCAGACCGCCTGGCCCAAGACCAGCAGCCGCGGGATCGCGCCCTTGTGGAAGGTGGTGGCCACCGCCACGAGGCCTGGACAGGCCAGCAGGAAGCCGATCCGGGCCAGCTCCCAGTGGCGCTGGACGGTGCTGCCCCACCAGCTGGGCCGGCCCTCGATGAGCGCCGAGGGCCACTTGCCGTCGGCGACCAGCAGCACCCCGCCGATCACCGTCAGGGCCACCACGAGCCAGCGGCGGCGGTCCCGCAGGGTGGTGAAGCCCACGGCGTAGATGGGCAGGGCGAAGGCGAGCCAGAAGGCCCTGCCGTAGTTAGCCAGGTACTTCCAGCCCCGGGTCTTCCACTTCCAGGGCTGGAACCGGTCCTCGCCGTCGAGCTTGGCGTAGTAGGTGTTCGGCCAGGCCCAGCCGAAGTAGTCGAAGCGCCAGAGGTGGTAGAGCCCGAAGGGGATCCAGAACACCGCGAGCCAGGTAGCGATGGGCTTGAAGACCACGCCCTGCCGCACCGCCAGCACGAGCCGGAACAGCCCGCCGACCGCGGCGTAGCAGATGCCCTCTGGCCGGGTGATCGCCAGGAGCAGGAACAGCACCGCCGACCACTGGAACAGCCCGTGGTTGCCGGAGCGGCCCTCGACCAGCACCCGGACCATGCCCGCGGCCAGCAGCGCGTTGAAGAGCGGGTTCTCCAGGCCGCTGGCGTTCCAGATCACGAAGGTGCTGGAGGCCGCCAGCAGCAGGGGCGGGATCAGCGCGGCGTGGTCCGTGGCGTCGGGACGGCACTCTCGTGCGAGCAGGTAGCTCAGGGGCAGGCAGATCGCGCCCAGCAAGGCGCCCAGGACCTTGGCCGCGGTCCAGACCGGCACGCCGATGGCGCTCAGGGCCCCGATCAGGAAGGTCCAGGACGGGTTGCTGTAGCCCTCGACCCGCTCGCCGCCGACATAGGGCACCAGGCCTTCGAGATCGGCCCAGTTCCGGGCCAGGGAGAAGGTGATGGCGGCGTCTTCGACGAAGTAGATCGCGAAGACCAGGTAGTGCGCGATGTAGCCGACGATCAGCGCAGCCAGCACGTGCGCGTGGCGACGCTCCCGGGGGGTCAGAGATGTGAACCAGCGGACCATTCGCTCCGGCGGGGGGTCGAGCACGCGCACCCCGGGCGTCTAACGGGCTGGGATCAGGGTTCCTACTTGAGCGGACGGCGCTTCAGCGGATCGGGCGGGCGAGCCTTGAGCTTGGCCCGCTGGCGACGCCGTGACCGCTTCATGCGGCGCTTCCTCAGGCGCCCGAGGATCAGCGCCAGCTGCTCATCGACCAGGTCCACCGGCCCGCCCTTCATGAGCAGGAACCGGGCTGCGCGGCGGGCCTTGTCCAGGTGCGGGTCCGGCTCGTCGGTCTCGCCCAGCAGGCCGACGGCGCGTGCAGCCAGGGCCGGGCGGCCCGCGGCCAGCGCCGCACGCACGGCGGCCGCGACCTCCTCCGGCTCACGGCCGGCGAGATCGCGGATGAACTGGTCCTCTGCTTGGCGAGAGGGGCTGGGCAGGGCGACCGGGTCGCCCGTCACTACATCGTCTTCTTGACGCCGGCCGCCTGGGCCTGGCCGGTCTTGCGGGCCTCGGCCTGGCGCTTCATCTCCTCGAGCTGGGCCCGAGCGGAGGCAGAGGCGGTCTTCTGCTGGATCTTCTTGAGCTTGGTGTCCAGGGACTCCTCGGAGACCTCCTTGCCCACGTCGGCCTCGGCCTGGAGCTTGCCGATGTGCTCGCGCACGTTCTCCAGGGCCTTGATGTCGGCCTCCATGGACAGGCCGTCGAGGGTGTCCTGGATCTGGATGCGGGCCTCGGCGGTGGCCTTCTTGGCGAGCATCTCGTCCTTCTCGCGGCGCAGGCGCTCGATCTCACCCTGGTAGGAGATCAGCGAGGCCTTGGCCTCCTCGGCCTCGGCGGCGATCTTGTCCAGCTCGGCCTTGAGTGCGCCGACCTTGCTCGTGAGCTCGTCCTTCTTCTGGATGAGCACCAGGGCGACCTCGTCCTCGCCCTCCTCGACGGCGATGGGGAGCTGCAGCTGGACCTCGGCCAGCTCCTTCTCCCGCTGCTCGAGCTCGGTCTCGGTCTTGTTCCGGAGGTACACGATGCTCGACACGGCCTTCTTCAGGTCCCGGTGCTGCTTGATGCGCTCCTCGATGGCGGCCTCGTAGACGGCCTCCGGGTTCTTGGTCTCGACGTTCGAGACCCAGAGAGAGAGGAAGCCGCGCCACACGTTGGTGATCCGCTCGAAGAAACCCATGCTGACTCCGATAGTGGGTCGGTACGGACATTAAGCCGGTGCCCGCCTGCTGCAAGCAACCCCTGTACGGGACAGCGCCCTCCCGGATTGCACCGTGCAGACCTCGTCAACGGCTCCCAGCGGGCCGAGGGTCGGGGTTAAACCCGGTTGATGCTCGTCCTGCTCTCTCTCTCGACCGCCGCGGCCGGCGTGCACGCGGAGCACAAGCTCTCCCAGCCCGGCGCGGACCTCCCCGTCGCCCACGCCTACCGCGCCACCCCCACCGCGGGGCCCGACGTGTGGGTCTACGGCTACCTGCCCTACTGGGCCGACGACCTCGACCTGGCCTGGGATCAGCTGAGCCACGTGGCCATCTTCGACGTCGAGCTGAACAGCGACGGCAGCCTGGGCCACACGAGCCGCTGGACCGGCATCGCCCAGGAGGCGATGGACCGGGCCGCGCCCTTCGGCGTGAAGATCCACCTGACCGTGACCTGCTTCGACGACGGCATCATGGGCAGCGTGCTGCCGGATCCGAGCAAGCGGGCCAAGGCCATCGGCGAGCTGAAGGCCCTGGTGGACAGCGTCGGAGCCCACGGCGTGTCCGTGGACTTCGAGGGCATGTCGTCGAGCCACAAGGCCGATCTCGTCGACTTCGTGGCCGAGCTCGACGCCGTGGTCGACGAGGTGACGATCGCCACCCCGGCCGTCGACTGGAGCGGCGCCTACGACTACGACCAGCTGGCCGCCCACGGCTGGCTGTTCATCATGGGCTACGGCTACCACTGGTCCGGTGGCGACCCGGGCCCGGTGGCCCCGCTCTTCGAGTCCACCACCTGGGGCAAGTACTGCCTGGACTGGTCGGTCCAGGACCACATCACCTGGGGGGAGGCCCCGGACCGGGTGATCATGGGCATGCCGCTCTACGGGCGGGACTGGCCCTCCACGAACACCAACATCCCGGGCGACGCCACCGGCTCCGGCTCCGCCGTGGTCTACACCGACGCGGTGGCCGCGGGCGACACCTACGGCCGCAACTGGAACGACGCCGGCACCACCGCCTACACCTTCCCGGACTCCCAGAGCCAGCTCTGGTACGACGACCTGGAGTCGATCCAGCTCAAGACCCAGTACGCCATCGACGAAGGCATCGCCGGGATCGGCTTCTGGGCTCTGTTCTACGATGGCGGCGACCCCGAGTTCTGGGACATGATCGACGCGGAGACCAGCTGGTCCGGGGACACCGACGCTGACACCGACGCGGACACCGACTCGGACAGCGACACCGACTCGGACAGCGACACCGACACCGACTCGGACAGCGACACCGACACCGACACCGACACCGACGCCGACCTCAGCGACACCGGCGGCCTGGCCGACGACGGGGGCTGGACGCGCATCCAGCTAGGCAGCGGCTGCGCCACCAGCCCCACCCACTCCGCCACCCTCGCCTGTCTGCTGCCGCTGCTCGCCCTCGCCCGCCGGCGGCACTGAAGCCCAGGCGGAATTCACACACCAAGCGGTTGGGCCCAGCCGCCTGATGACCGATGATCGGGACAAGCCCCCGAGGGATGGACGTGTCTGACGCCTTCGACTTCCGCAGACCCTGGTCCCAGGACCTGCCGCTGTCCCTGCTCCAGCCCGTGGATCCACGACCCGTCGAGGCGCCGGACCCGCCGCCCCCGGAGCCCGAGCCGGCGGTCCAGGAGCACACGACGGCCCTGCCCTCGGAGCCTGTGGAGCAGGACAAGACCACCGAGTACTCCCGGGCGCTCAGCGCACGGCGCGACCCGTCGCCGACCCTGCCCTACAGTCGGGAAGGCACGGCGGCCGTCGCCGCACCGGGGCTGGCGCCGCTCCCGGTCCGCACAGGCACCCGCCCGCTCACCGTGACCATCGCCTCCCAGGCCGGCGAGCGGACAGTGGCCCAGGAGCACGACTTCGAGTCCCCCAGCGAGTCCCCGCCGCCGACCTGGCTCTGGGAGCGCACCCTGCCGATGTCCTCGGTGCCCAAGGGCCGCCTGGGCTGGCTCGAGACCCCCTGGGGGGAGCGCGTGCCCGGCGGCGCCCTCAATGGCGAGCGCGTGGTCATCGGCCGCGGCGACGACTGCGAGGTCCAGGTGCTGGACAGGAGCATCTCCCGCCACCACGCAGAGCTCCAGATCCGGGGCGGCGCGGTCTGGGTCGTCGACCTGGACTCCAAGAACGGCGTCGCCGTCAACGGCTACAGGGACAACGCCCACCCGCTCCAGGACGGCGACATCATCTGTGTGGGGGGCCTGCGCTTCCGCTGGTGTCTGAACGCGGACTGACTACGGACAAGTGACCGAGCCGCCGGTGCCGCGGAAGACCAGCCGGCCGCCGCTCTCGGCCACCGTGACCGTGCACCGGCCGCTCAGGCCGTCGGCGAAGATGACCCGCGCCTTGTGGCTGCCCGGGGTCAGGCGAAGCTCACCCGGTGTCACCGTGCGCTGACTGCCGACGGTGACCGTGGCGCCTGCGGGCGCGGAGACGACCTTCACCAGCACCGGCTCGGCCGCGGGGGCGGGGGCGGGGGCGGGCTCCGGCTCAGGCTCGGCCGCAGGGGCCGCACGCTGGGGCTTGGGCTGGGCCTCCTTCGCGACCGGGGTGGTCTTCTCCGCGGGGGCGAGCTCGGCCTTCGCGGGCTGGGCCCGCTTGGGCTCGGGCGGCGGCGCCGCGGGCTCATTCACCACAGGGGACGGGGCGATCGTGGGCTCGCCGGCCGGCTCCGGCGCGACCGGCTCGGCCTGGGCGGGTGTCGGCGCGACCACGGCGGGCTCACTCACCGCTGGCGCCTGAGGGGCGTCCTCCCCCACGAGGGACGAGAGCGTCAGGACCACCAGCACCAGGGCGAACCCCATGGCGAGGAGCAGCAGGAGCGGCCGCCGGCGCGAAGGCGGCGAGGACTCGGCCACCGACGCCGGACCCGTGTCGATCTCCGCCGCCAGCGGGGTCGACACGGACACGGACTGGGAGATCTCGCTGGGCGGCTCGGTGGGCTCGTCGATGATCTCAAGGGCCCGGTCCTCGACCTCCTGGGCCATCGCCTTGGGATCGAGGGTGCCGTCGAGGGGCACGGGCGGCAGGCGCTGGCGCTTGGCGTAGAGCGGTGAGACCACCCCCCCGGCGTACTGCCGCCGGGTCATGCGGGCTCCGGGCAGGCGCTTGGCGAGGGTGACGCACAGGGCCCGCACCTCAGCGGCGGAGGGCCGGTGGGCCGGCTCGTAGCTCAGAGCCCGCTGGATCAAGGACCGCAGCATCGCCAGGGCGATGCCCTCTTCCAGGTCCGCAGGCTGTAGCGCCTTCACCTTCTCCGCCACGTCCTTCTCGTGGCGGCTGGGGTGCACGGACATGCGGCCCAGGGCCTCGCCGGTGATCAGCTCGTAGAGCGTGCAGCCGAGGGCGTAGATGTCCACCCCGGCGCCCTCGGACACGCCGTCGAAGCGCTCCGGCGCCATGTAGGCCGGGCTGCCCGGGGTCACGCTGCCGGTCTCCGCCTGGCGGTCGATGAGCTCGGCGCGTGCGGTGCCGAAGTCCAGGACCTTCACGTCGCCGCGCACCCCCAGGATCACGTTGCTGGGCTTGATGTCGCGGTGCACGACCCGCAGGGGGCCGTCCATGCCCGGCGGGACCTGGTTGAAGGCCGCGTCCAGGGCGTCGGCCACCGCGTGGGTGATCGAGAGCGCGACCTCGACGGGCATCGGTCCCGCCTGGTCCAGCACCCGGTCCAGGGTCAGCCCGCGGACGTACTCCATGACCACGGCCGTGTGGCCCTGGAGCGCCGTGAGCTGCTCGACCCGGATGATGTTCTGGTGCTGTAGCCGGGCGAGCATCGCGGCTTCGTCGCGTGCCCTCGAGAGGATCTCCTCGTCCTCGGCCCAGGTGGCCTTGAGGACCTTCAGCACGACCGTGCGAAGCATCGCGCCGTCGCGCAGGCGCGCGACGTAGACGACGGCGAAGGAACCTTCGCCGAGGGTCTCGACGAGCTGTGTGTCTTGGGGCAGTGCCATCACGATCGGACAGGGAAGCGCCCGGCAACCTACCACGCCTCGGGGCGCTCTTGACACCCGCTGGACAACGGGAAGGTGACGAAGCTACGGAGCGGTCGCCTGGCAGGTGTCGACCGACCCCGGGGTGCCGAAGTCGCCGTTGCTCAGGGTGTCGGCGCTGGTCGGGTAGCACCAGTTGACACCGTCGTCGTTCGAGGTGGCGTCGACGGCACCTGGGTCCAGGACCCAGCTGGAGCCCGGGACCTCGCCGGGCCAGCCGTCGGTGCCGGGGATCCACTCGTTGTCGTCGACGATCGTGCCGCTGTTGGTCATCAGCGCGGCACCGCCGTAGCTGTTGCCAAGCTCCAGGGTGTCGCTCCAGGTCTGGTAGATGGCCGAGGCCGCGTTGACGTCTGTGCCGTAGACGTAGTCGCAGTCGGGGCCGAGGATCGCGTCGTCGTAGCAGACCACGAAGCTCTCGCCGTCGGCGACCACCCACCCCTCGGGGGAGATCACGGCCACCTGGCCCGAGTCGCCGATCAGGTAGAGACCGTCCAGGGCGACGTCCTTGCCCGCGACGTTGGTGAGCTCCCACCACTCCTCGAGGGGCTGGTCTCCACTGGGTGTGGTCATGACCTCGGTCACCACCAGGTCCCCCGCGACCCGAAAGTCCTCGTCGACCGCGTCGTCGCAGTCCTGGTCGAGCAGGTCCTCGGTCTCACTGGCGCCCGGGAAGATCGCGGGATCGGTGTCGTCGCAGTCGCTGCCGTCGGCCTCGTACCCGCTGGGCTGGACGCAGCTGGTGGTGGCGCTGTCGGGGTCGCCGTAGCCGTCGACGTCGGTGTCGGCGTACCAGGTGGGATCGTCGACGGTGTCTTCATCGACCACCGAGTCGCAGTCGTTGTCGTCGGAGTCGCAGAGCTCGTCGGCCCCTGGGTTGACGTCCGCCCGGGTGTCGTCGCAGTCCGTGGCGTCCGCCACGGTCAGCGAGGGCGCGGTGCAGGCCACGGTCGGGAAGGCCGCGTCGCCGTAGCCGTCCTCGTCGGCGTCGTCGTACCAGGTGCTGGCATCGATCGCACCGGACTCGTCCACGGTGCCGTCGCCGTCGTTGTCGGCACCGTCGCACTCCTCGGCATCGATGGCGTCGCAGGTGCCGTCGGCGTCGCTGTCGGGCTGCCCCTCGTCCACCAGCCCGTCGCCGTCGTTGTCGATGCCGTCGCACTCCTCGGTGTCCAGGGCGTCGCA
>CAYFPX010000101.1:0-12703 GCA_964344945.1 uncultured Enterobacterales bacterium | reverse complement strand
CTCTGGCCCTCGTCGGTGTCGCCGTCACAGTCGTTGTCGTCGCCGTCGCACGCCTCGGTGGCGGAAGGGTTCACGGCGCTGTCGGTGTCGTCGCAGTCCGTGGCGTCATCGATGGTGCCCGAGGGCCCGACGCAGAGCCGGTCCGGCACGTCGTCTTCGTCGCCGTACCCGTCGCCGTCGAGGTCGGCGAACCAGCTCGTCGCCGTGCCCAGGTCGAGGTCGGGATCGTCGTCGTCCACCAGGCCGTCGCCGTCGTTGTCCTGACCGTCGCACACCTCGGAGTCCAGGGCGTCGCAGGTGCCGTCGCCGTCGACGTCGCTCTGGCCTTCGTCCACCGCCGTGTCACCGTCGTTGTCGACCCCGTCGCACTCCTCGGTGTCCAGGGCGTCGCAGGTGCCGTCGCCGTCGACATCGCTCTGGCCTTCGTCGGTGCTGCTGTCACAGTCGTTGTCGACGCCGTCGCAGATCTCACTGGCCCCCAGGTAGGCGCTGGCGTCGGAGTCGTTGCAGTCTCCGCCGGCGTTGACGTAGTCGGTCGGCTGCTCGCAGGCGGTCGAGGTCACCAGGGGATCGCCCGCACCGTCGCCGTCGCTGTCGGCGAACCAGGTGCTCGTGCCGGTGACCGAGTCGTCGTCGTCGTCGATCAGGCCGTCGCAGTCCTCGTCGGTCAGGCCACTGTCGCAGATCTCGGTGGCCGCCGGGTTCACCCCTGCGTCGGTGTCGTCGCAGTCGTCGCCGCCGTCGGTGTCGCGCTGGTAGCCGTCCAGGTCCTGGTCGAAGTCGTCGTCACCGGCACAGTCGGAGTCCACGCCGTCGTACCAGGTGTCCGTGGCGCCGGGGTAGGCCGAGGCGTCCCCGTCGTCGCAGTCGTCGGCGGTCGCGGAGGTCTCCGTCGGCGGGTCGCAGTAGAGCGTGCCGGGGTCGGTCTCGTCGCCGTAGCCGTCCAGGTCCAGGTCGCTGTACCAGGTGCTGGCGTCGGACGTGCCCGGGTCGTCGTCGTCGGCCAGGTCGTTGCAGTCCTCGTCCACGTCGTCCGGGTCGCAGATCTCCGTGGCTGCGGGGTTCACCGCGCTGTCGTCGTCGTCGCAGTCGTCCTGGGTGAGGCTGTAGCCGCTGCCCGGATCGGTGCAGTAGGTGTCGCCGTCATCGGTCTCGTCGCCGTAGCCGTCGCCGTCGTCGTCCGGGTAGTAGGCGGTGCCATCGGGGGTGCCGGACTCGTCGATGTCGCCGTCGCAGTCGTCGTCGGTGCTGTTGCAGACCTCCGTGGCGTCCGGGTTCACGGCCGGGTCGGTGTCGTCGCAGTCCTGGTCGTCCGCCAGGTGGTCGCTGGGCTGCTCGCAGGCCACGGAGCTGCTGTAGGGGTTCCCGTAGCCGTCGGCGTCGCTGTCGGCGTACCAGGTCGAGGCGTCCAGGCTGCCGGACTCGTCGGCGACGCTGTCGCAGTCCCAGTCGACCGGGTCGCAGTACTCATCCGCGCCCGGGTGGATGGCCGGGTTCGTGTCGTCGCAGTCGCTGTCGTCCGGGAACTCGTAGGGCGGCAGCGCCAGGCACAGACAGGCGCTCTCCGAGCCGCCGTAGCCGTCTTCGTCGGCATCGGCGTACAGATCCGTGCAGCCGTCGGCGCCTTCGTCGTTGCGGTCGCCGTCGCAGTCGTCGTCGGCCTCGGTGTCGCAGTCCTCGGTGCGGCCCGGGTAGACCTCCGGGTCCAGATCGTCGCAGTCCTCGCCCGGGGTGCCGGTGTTGTTGTCCTGGTCCGCGGCGTCGTGGCCGTCCAGGTCCATGTCGAAGTCCGAGTCCCCGGCACAGTCGCTGTCGTACCCGTCGTACCAGGTCTCCGCGCCTCCGGGGAAGATCTCGCTCGCGGAGAGCGCCGGCAAGTCGTTGAGGGGCTCATCCACCGCGTCCGGGTCGTCGGCGCAGTCGCCGACGTCGCCGTGGAGGAAGAAGGCCGGGTCGTCCCAGGTCTCGGGGCAGAGCAGGTCGTAGGAGTCGAGCAGCCAGCCGTCGCCGTCCTGGTCCCCGTCGTTCCCGTCGCAGGCCTGATCGACGCAGTCGTACCAGACCTCCTCGATGGTCGGATCCGGGAAGCGCAGTGCGTCGGTGTCGTCGCAGTCCTCGGCGATGTCGTCCCAGCTGCCGTGCAGACCGGAGGGGAAGCCGTCGCCGTCGGCGTCGTAGTCGGACCACGAGGTCACCGCGCCGTCCCAGGACTCGGGGTCCGAGCAGTCCTGGTCGGTGCCGTCGTACCAGGTCTCGTCGGCGCTCGGGTTGGCCTCCGCCGGGTCGATGCCGCCCGGGTTCGCCGCGTCGCCGGGGTCGCCGTCGAGGCAGTCCTCGCCGAGGAGCCCGTCGCGGTCCGGGTGGAAGGCGGTGCGCCACTGGTCGGCGTCCTGGTCGAAGTCGTCGTCTCCGGCGCAGTTGGCGTCGACTGCGTCGTACCAGGTGTCCACCGCGCCGGGGTGGACCTGCCAGGCGGTGGGCTGGATCCACCCCAGGCTCGGGACCACCCGGAAGTCCGAAGGGATGGTCTCGGGGTCGTCCCAGCAGTCGTCACCGCCGAGGACCGCGGCGACGTGGCCGTCTTCGTCGGCGTCGCTGTCGTTGCCGTCGCAGTCCTGGTCGATGCCGTCGTACCAGAGCTCGGTCGCCGCCGGGTTCACGCTCGGGTCGACGTCGGCGCAGTCCCCGTCCTCGACGGTCCAGCCGTCGCCGTCCCAGTCCTCCGTGGTGGACCAGAGCGACACGCAGCCGACCAGCAAGGCGATCAGGGGGACCACCGCGCCCCCACTTCAGCGACGATCGCCACGTAGTTGTCCCGGGCCGCCGACCACCCCGGTGCGTTCAGCCAGGCCAGGTTCATCCCCACCAGGGGTGTGACACCGCCACGGGCCAGCGGCCGGACCTCGCCGTTCACCCCCAGGTCCAGGCCCACCGCGTCCAGGTACCAGGTCCCCGCGACCGTCACCGCCGCCGGGCCGAGGAAGCCATCGACGCGGACCTGGGGCCCGAAGGCCAGGTCGCTCTCGAAGGTGGGCTCGGCCGCGGTGCCCGGAGTGACCACGGGCATGGCCGCCACCGCGCCCCCCGCCTGGACGTCCACACCGGTCGAGGTGCCCAGGTGCACGCCCACCAGCAGGCCGGCCCGGGTCAGCACCGGCGCCTGGTCGGCCATCGGGCCGGGGGTCCATCCGCCGACCAGCCGCAGGCGCAGGACGTCGACCGCCAGGGCCTTGACCTCGAGTCGGACCGCCGGCGCCAGGGTGACGCCGACGAAGCCCGAGGTGCCGTCGTTCACCCAGTTCCGTGTCCCACCGTAGCCGGCGAAGGCCGCGGCGCTGATGCCCGCCTCCCGGTCCTTCTTCTTGTCGTAGGCCCGGTAGGCGGTGGGCTTCTTCTCCTCGCCGGCGCCTTCCGTGGGCGGGCCGCCGCCGACGGTGATGCGGCTGTTCTCCCGCAGGGGCACCAGGGTGGCCTGCCAGGTCTCCCCGGTCTTCCACTGGAGCAGGTGCATGCCCTCCGGCATCGGCAGCGGGCCGGTGCGTTCCAGCTTGTCGCCGTTGAGGTAGACCTCGCTGGGGCGGGCATCGGCCGGGAACGAGACGTCCATGGTGCCCTTGGGAAGCAGCTGCGAGGCCACGGCCTCGAACTGGTCCAGGACCTGGGGGCCGTAGATGTCGTCGTAGGCCCAGGAGCTGCCCACGACATAGGCCCAGGTCAGCCGCTCCGTCGCGATCGCCGGGTCCCCTCCCGGCCGCAGGATCTCGTAGGCGCCCCGGGCCAGCCACAGGGCCGCCAGGTCGCTGGTCTCGACCGGGCCGTCCAGGCAGTCCGGCACCAGGGCCTCGACGTTGCGGATCAGGTCGTGGGCCGTGTCCTCGGCGAAGGCCACGGGCTCGCGCACCGCTTCGACCCGGGCCTTGAAGCCGGCGGCGTCCACCCGCTCGGCGCACTGCCCTTGTGCCTGCGCTGCAGGGGAGAGGAGCAGCGCCAGCAGAGAGAGCGTCACAGACCGGTGGTCAAGAAGAGGGCGGCGGAGCCCCGGTCGTTGTCGATGGTGCCGTCCTTCTCGGAGCCCACCAGGATCTCGTCGGCGCCATCGCCGTCCACGTCGGGCACGAAGGCGGTGGAGGTGCCCGCGAGGGCCCCGGCGTCCCGGCCCTCGAAGGTGAAGTCTGCGGCGTCCACGCCCACCGTCCCGACGACCGGCCCGTAGAAGACATAGGCCGCGCCGCTGTTGGTCCCCGCGGTCGCATCCACCCTGGGAGCGCCCACCAGGACATCGCCGACCCCGTCGCCGTTCACGTCGCCGCCGAGGCGGACGGACCACCCGACGTCCTGGTCGGTGCCGGTGGGCACGATCGTGGCCGTGGGTCCGCTGTCGAGGGTGCCGGTGAACAGGTACGCGACGCCGCCGGTGGCAAAGGTGGAGCCGTCCTCGAAGCCGCCCGCGATCGCGTCGTCGAGCCCGTCGCCGTCGACATCCGTGCCGAGGTCGAGGGACTGACCGAGCCGTGCGCCGTGGGGACCGCTGGCCGTCTCGGCGGCATCATCCAGGTCGTAGCTTCCGGAGACGGGTCCGTAGAAGACCACCACCCGACCGTTGTCCGTGCCGCTGCCGGCGTCGTAGCGCTCGGCCCCGAGGAGGAGGTCGCCGAGGCCGTCGCCGTCCAGATCGCCAGTGCCGTCGAGGGCGAAGCCCAGCAGCTCGCTGTGCTGGACGCCGCGGATCTCGGCCTGGGCGTCTTCATCTTCCAGTGTGCCCGTCACGCCGGAGAAGACCAGGACCTGTCCGGCGTCCTTGAGCGGGGAGTCGTACTTGTCCGAGCCCACGAGGTAGGCGTCGGTGGTGCCGCCGTCCTGGGCCCACAAGAAGCCCACGGCGATCCCGGTGCGGACCTTGCCCGTGGCACTCACGACGGTGGCCGTGGCGCTGCTCAGGTCCATGTTCCCCGTGACCGGCCCCGTCACCAGGTAGGCCTCGCCATCGGTGTCGGCGTTGTAGGCGCCCACCATCAGGTCGACCTGGCCATCACCGTCGGCGTCGCCCCCGGCCATCAGGTCGTAGCTGGCGGCGCCCCCGGCCACGGCGCCGTCGATCCGCGTTCCGGTGGTGCTCAGGTCGACGTTTCCCGTGGTGGTCGCCGGCACGAGCCACACGGCGCCGGCGTCCCCGTTGTAGGCGTAGCCGCCGATCACCAGGACTTCGGTGCCGTCGCCGGTCAGGTCCCCACCCGCGTCGACCGCGAAGCCGGCGTGGTCGTTGGACGTCGCGCCATCGATGATCAGCGAGGCGTCCGCGACGGACCAGCTGCACCCGCTCTCGTCCACCAGCCCATCGCAGTCTTCGTCGGCCGTGCCGTCACAGGTCTCGGTCCCACCGGGATGGCTGAGCGGATCGGCGTCGTCGCAGTCCTCGTCGTCGAAGACATCGGGGCTGCCGTCCCAGCCGTCGACGTCGAACTCGCACTCGACGTACGTGTCGCCGTCGTCGTCGGTCTCGTCGCTGGGGATCCCGGAGCCGGTGCAGTTGTTGAGCTGGCCGTCGCAGAGCTCGGCAGCGCTCGGGTAGACCGTCTCCTCACCGTCGTCGCAGTCGTCGCTGTTGTCCGCGTACCCGCTGGGGGCGCTGCAGGAGACCTGGGAGAGGCTGGCGTCCCCGTACCCGTCGCCGTCGACGTCGACGTACCAGGTGGGCGCGCCGGTGGCGCCGGCCTCGTCGACCGTGCCGTCGCAGTCCTCGTCGGCGCTGCCATCACAGACCTCGGTCCCACCGGGGAAGCTGTTGGGATCCGCGTCGTCGCAGTCCTCGTCGCCGGTCACGCTGGCACTGCCGTCCCAGCCGCCGGCATCCCAGGCGCACTCGCTGTAGCCGTCGGCGTCGGCGTCGGACTCGTCGGCCGGCAGGCTGCTGGTGTCGCAGTCGTTGATCTGGCCGTCGCAGAGCTCGGCGGCACCGGGGTAGACCGTGGGCTCGGCGTCGTCGCAGTCCTCGTCGGCGGTGACCGCCGCCGTGCCCTGCCAGCCGTCGGTGTGGAAGGTGCACTCCACGACACCGTCCGAGTCGTCGTCGCTCTCGTCGGAGGGCAGCCCCGCTCCGTCGCAGTCGTTCTGAAGGCCGTCGCAGATCTCTCCCGCCCCGGGCCAGGTGTTCCCGTCGGCGTCGTCGCAGTCGGTGCTGTCGCTCACGAAGTTCGTGGGCTGGTCGCAGTCGATGTCGGTGGTGCTGGCGTCGCCGAAGCCATCGCCGTCGGTGTCGGCGTACCAGGTGGCGACGTCGATGGCGCCGTCCTCGTCGACCACCGTGTCGCAGTCCTCGTCGGTGCTGCCGTCGCAGACCTCGCTGGCGCCCGGGTTCACGCTGGCGTCGCCGTCGTCGCAGTCCGTGGCGTCGGCGACGTACCCGGAGGGCAGGCTGCAGGCGAGCATCGTGTCCGCGCTGTCGCCATAGCCGTCGACATCGGCGTCTCGGTACCAGGTCTCGGCGTCCACGGCGCTGGCTTCGTCGACGGAGCCGTCGCAGTCCTCGTCGGCCAGGCCGTCGCAGGTCTCGGTGCCCCCCGGGTAGCTCAGGGCATCGGCGGCGTCGCAGTCCTCGTCGCCGATCACATCGCCACTGCCGTCCCAGCCACCGCCGTCGAAGGTGCACTCGACGAACCCGTCGCTGTCGTCGTCGGTCTCGTCGCTCGGCAGGCTGCTGCTGTCGCAGTCGTTGATCAGCCCGTCGCACAGCTCGGGCGCGCCCGGGTAGCGGGTCGGATCGGTGTCCTCGCAGTCCTCGTCGCCGGTGACCGCCGCGGTGCCGTCCCAGCCCCCGGCGTCGAAGGTGCACTCGACGTGGCCGTCCGAGTCGTCGTCGGACTCGTCCGACGGCAGGCTGGCGGTGTCGCAGTCGTTGATCTGGCCATCACAGAGCTCGCTGGCTCCCGGGTACTTCGTGGCCTCGGCGTCGTCGCAGTCCTCGCCGGCAGTGACCGCCGCGTCGCCGTCCCACCCGCCGGCGTCGAGGGTGCACTCGACCACACCATCGCCGTCGTCATCGGTCTCGTCGGCCGGCACCCCAGACCCGTCACAGTCGTTCAGCTGGCCGTCGCAGAGCTCGCTGGCGGTCGGGTGGACCGTGTCGTCGGTGTCGTCGCAGTCGGAGGCGTCGGCCACCGTGCCGCTGGGGGCGTAGCACTCGATGTCCTCGGTGCTGGCGTCGCCGTAGCCGTCGCTGTCGGCGTCGGTGTACCAGGCGGAGGCATCGACGGCGTGGTCCTCGTCGACGGCGCCGTCGCAGTCCCGGTCCTCGGTGTCGCAGTACTCGTCGGCCCCCGGGTAGGTGGCGGCGTCGGTGTCGTCGCAGTCGTCCGGGTTGTCGGCCCGGTAGAGGCCCACCGGCTCGCAGCTGGAGCGACTCGCCGAGGTGCCATAGCCGTCGTCGTCTTCGTCGTAGTAGTACTGGATGCCGTCCACGGCGTCGTCGTCGTCGTCGATCAGGCCGTCGCAGTCCCGGTCGATGCCGTCGCAGTACTCGGTGGCGCCCAGGTAGATCGTGCCCTCTGAGTCGTCGCAGTCGGTCCCGGTGCTGCCGTCGCGGTCGGCGTAGCTGTCGGTGTCCTGGCCGTCGCCGTCGGCATCGAAGTCGGAGTCGCCTGCGCAGTCGGCGTCGATGCCGTCGTACCAGGTGTCCGCGGCGCCTGGATAGACGTCCATCGCGTCGACCTGGGGGAGCCCGTTGAGGGCCAGGAACTCACTGGGGATGACCGCCCCGCCGTCCCAGCAGTCGCCGAGCTCGACCGTGGCCTGCTCGCCGCCGTGGAGCTCCTCCCAGTCCGGGCACTGGTCCGGGTAGTCGTCGGGGATCCAGCCGTCGCCGTCCTGGTCGCCGTCGTTGCCGTCGCAGTTCTGGTCGATGCCGTCGTACCAGATCTCCTCGATCGACAGGTCCGGGACCGCGGTGGGGTCGCTGTCGTCGCAGTCCTGGTCGGCCATCCAGCCGTCCTGGTCGCAGTCGAAGTCGCTGTCCCAGCTGGTGGTGTCGTTGTCCTCGGCGGGCTCGCGGGCGTCGCAGTCGAGGTTGATGCCGTCGTAGCAGTCGTCGGCGGTCGGGTCGGCCGAGGGGTTGATGTCCGCGGCGTCGATCCCATCGGGGATCTCGACCCCCAGGGCCTCGAGCTCCTCGGCGCTGTCGACGCAGTCGTCGCCGGAGGTGCCGTCGTGCTGGACCGCGGAGGCGGCGTCGTGGCCGTCCCCGTCCTGGTCGAAGTCGCCGGCCTCGTCGCAGTTGCCGTCGATCCCGTCGTACCAGGTCTCCTCGGCGCCCGGGTTGACGTCGAAGGCCGACGGCTGGGCGAAGCCCTGGCCGGCGACGATGGTGTAGCTGTCGGGGATGGTGGTCGGGTCGTCCCAGCAGTCGTCGCCGCCGACGGCGACGCTCAGGTAGCCGTCCTCGTCCTGGTCGGCGTCGTTGCCGTCGCAGTTCTGGTCGATGCCGTCGTACCAGATCTCCGTCGCGGCTGGACCGATGTCGGGGTCCACGTCGTTGCAGTCGCCTTCAGAGGCCTTGAAGCCGTCTTCGTCGGCGTCCAGACCGTCCCAATTCACACAGCCGGTGAGGGTCCACAGCAGCAGCAGCATGTCGGTTCGTCCTTGCCTCTTCTCAGGTCCTCAGGGCGCAGAGGTCGAGCATGATCCCTCGGTCCCCGGTGACCCGTAGTCTCCGTTTGAGAGGGTGTCGCCCGAGCCGGGGTAGCACCAGCTCCCGCCGGAGTCGTTGTCGGACTGGTTGAGGGAGCTGCTGTCGAGGACGACGCTCACACCCGTGATCCCGACAGGCCAAGGCTTGCCGTCATCGTAGGTCACGGTGTCCAGGGTCGAGCCAGCCAGCGACAGGGTGAGGTCGGCGGTGTCGTTGTTCAGGCACCAGCTCGAGTCCGACGTGACTCCAGCCTGGCTCGCGCCGTTGTCGATGCCGCCTCCATAGACGTAGTCGCAGGTGGCGCTGAGCACCGTCTCGTCGTGGCACAGCACCGCCCGACTGTTGCCTCCGATCACGAGACCATCCACGCCCACGTAGAACTCGCCACCGCCTGTGCCGCAGGACGTCTGGACCAGGATCCCGTCGGCGTAGATGTCCGTCCCGGTGGTGTTGTAGACCTCGATCCACTCCTCGTCGGGGTCCGTGCCGCTCGGATCGAACATGATCTCCGAGATGATCAGGTCGCCCAGGGCGCGGAGGCCCTCGTCGACGAGGTCGTCGCAGTCCTCGTCGTCGTTGTCGGCGGTCTCGGTGCCGCCGGGGAAGACCAGGGGCTCGGTGTCGTCGCAGTCGGTGTTGTCGGTGACGTCGTCGGCCTCCATGCGCTCACACACCTGGCTGCTGTCCGGGTCGCCAAAGGTGTCCTGGTCGAAGTCGGTGTACCAGGTCACGCCCGGGTTCTCCGTGGCGTCGGTCTCGTCGCAGTCCCCACCGGTCGTCACGGCGTAGGTCCAGCCGGCGTCCGGCTCGCAGTCCTGGCTGATGGTGTCGTCGCCGTAGCCGTCGTTGTCGGCATCGGTGTACCAGGTGACGCCGGGGTACTCGGCCGCGTCGCCGTCGTCGCAGTCACCATCGGTGGTGGAGGCAAAGGCCCAGCCGCCGTCCGGCTCGCAGTCCACCGAGGTCCCCACGCCGTAGCCGTCGTTGTCGGCGTCTTCGTACCAGGCCACGCCCGGGTACTCGTTCGCGTCGGCGTCGTCGCAGTCCGTGTTGTCGAGGACATCGCTGGGATCGACCCGATCGCAGGTCCCGCCGCTCGCGGCCCCACCAAAGTTGTCCCCGTCGCCGTCGGTGTACCAGGTCTGGCCCGGGTACTCATCGGGGTCGGCGTCGTCGCAGTCCGTGTTGTCGAGGACGTCGCTGGGATCCACCCGGTCGCAGGTCCCGCCGCTGGCCGCGCCGCCGTAGCTGTCGCCGTCACCGTCCGTGTACCAGGTCTGGCCCGGGTACTCGTCCCCGTCGGCGTCGTCGCAGTCGGTGTTGTCGGTGACGTCGCTGGGATCCACCCGGTCGCAGGTCCCGCCACTGGCGGCACCGCCGTAGCTGTCGCCATCGCCGTCGGTGTACCAGGTCACGCCGGGGTATTCCTCGGAGTCGGCGTCGTCGCAGTCGGTGTTGTCGGTGACGTCGCTGGGATCGGCCCGTTCGCACGTCCCACCGCTGGCGGCACCGCCGTAGCCGTCGCCGTCGCCGTCGGTGTACCAGGTCTGGCCCGGGTACTCGTCGGCGTCGGCGTCGTCGCAGTCGGTGGCGTCCAGGACGTCGCTGGCATCGACCCGATCGCAGGTCCCGCCGCTGGCGGCGCCGCCGTAGCCGTCGCCGTCGCCGTCGGTGTACCAGGTCTGGCCCGGGTACTCGTCGGCATCGTTGTCGTCGCAGTCCGTGGCGTCCTCGACGTCGGTGGGATCCGCCCGCTCGCAGATGCTCCCGGTCCCCGCGAGGCCGTAGCCGTCACCGTCGCCGTCCTGGTACCAGGTGGCGTCTGGGTTCTCGTCGGCGTCGTTGTCGTCGCAGTCCGTGGCGTCCTGGACGTCGGAGACGTCCGCCCGCTCGCAGACGCTCCCAGTCCCGGCGAGCCCGAAGCCGTCGCCGTCGGCGTCCTGGTACCAGGTGACGTCCGGGTTCTCGTCGGCGTCGCCGTCATCGCAGTCCGTGTTGTCCGTGACGTCGGTGGACACCGCCTGCTCGCAGGCGTTGGAGCTGAGGGGATCGCCGTATCCATCGAGGTCGGCGTCGGCGTACCAGGTGACGCTCGGGTTCTCCTGGGCGTCGGCGTCGTCGCAGTCGGTGTTGTCCACGACGTCGGTGGAGGCCGCCCGCTCGCAGACGTTGCTGCTCGTCGGGTCGCCGTAGCCGTCGCTGTCGGCGTCGGCGTACCAGGTGACGTCGGGGTTCTCGCTGGCGTCGTTGTCGTCGCAGTCGTTGCTGTCCAACACGTCGGTGCTCGCTGCTCGCTGGCAGGCATTCGAGCTCGTGGCGTCGCCGTAGAGGTCGCCGTCGGCGTCGGCGTACCAGGTGGCGCTCGGGTTCTCGTCGGCGTCGGTGTCGTCGCAGTCGGAGTTGTCGAGCAGGTCCGTGCTGGCCGCCCGCTCGCAGGAGTTGGTGCTGCTGGGGTCGCCGTAGCCGTCGCCATCAGCGTCGGCGTACCAGGTGGCGCTCGGGTTCTCCTCGGCGTCGGCGTCGTCGCAGTCGGAGTTGTCGAGCAGGTCCGTGCTGGCCGCCCGCTCGCAGGAATTGGTCGAGGCCGGATCGCCGTAGCCGTCGCCGTCGGCGTCGGCGTACCAGGTGGCGTCCGGGTTCTCCTCGGCGTCGGTGTCGTTGCAGTCGGTGTTGTCGAGCACGTCGGTGGAGAGCGCCCGCTCGCAGGCGTTGGCGCTGGCGGGGTCGCCGAAGAGGTCGCCGTCGGCGTCGGCGTACCAGGTGGCGCCCGGGTTCTCCTCGTTGTCGGCGTCGTCGCAGTCGGTGTTGTCGGTGACGTCGGTGGCGATCAGCCGCTCGCAGGCGTTGGAGCTGGCGGGGTCGCCGTAGGTGTCGCCGTCTGAGTCGCTGTACCAGGTGACGTCGGGGTTCTCGCCGGCGTCGGCGTCGTCGCAGTCGCTGTCGTCGGTGACGTCGGTCGCCTCCACGCGCTCGCAGGTGTTGCTGCTGGCGGGGTCGCCGTAGGTGTCGCCGTCGGCGTCGGCGTACCAGGTGACGTCGGGGTTCTCGCCGGCGTCGGTGTCGTCGCAGTCGGTGTTGTCCGTGACGTCGCTCGGATCGGCCCGGGAGCAGGCGCTGGAGCTGAGGGGATCGCCGTAGCCGTCGCCGTCTGCGTCGGCGAACCAGATCGTGCCCGGGCCCTCGGCGGCGTCGTTGTCGTTGCAGTCCGTGTAGTCGGTGACGTCGGTGAGGTCGGCCCGCTCGCAGGCGTTGCTGCTCGCGGCGTCGCCGTAGCCGTCGCCGTCGACGTCGGCGTACCAGGTGACGCTCGGGTTCTCGGTGGAGTCCCCGTCGTCGCAGTCGGTGTCGTCGAGCACGTCTGTCGGGTCCGCTCGCTCGCAGGCGTTCGTGCTGGACGGGTCGCCGTAGGTGTCACCGTCGGCGTCGGCGTACCAGGTGGTGTCCGGGTTCTCCTGGGCGTCGGTGTCGTCGCAGTCGGTGTCGTCGAGCACGTCCGAGGGGTCGGCCCGCTCACAGGCGTTGCTGGTGGCCGGATCGCCGTAGTCGTCGCCGTCGGCGTCGGCGTACCAGGTGATGTCCGGGTTCTCGGTCGGGTCGTTGTCGTCGCAGTCGCTGTCGTCCAGCACGTCGGTGGACTCCGCCCGCTCACACGCGTTGGAGGTGGCCGGATCGCCGTAGGTGTCGCCGTCGTCGTCGGCGTACCAGGTGATGTCCGGGTTCTCGCCGCTGTCGGTGTCGTCGCAGTCGGTGTTGTCCAGCACGTCGGTGCTGGCGGCCTGCTCGCAGTCGTTGGAGCTGGCCGGGTCGCCGTAGGTGTCGCCGTCGGCGTCGGCGTACCAGGTGATGTCCGGGTTCTCGCCGGGGTCGTCGTCGTCGCAGTCGGTGTTGTCGAGGACGTCGGTGGTGCTCGCCCGCTCGCAGGTGCTGGCGCTGGCCGGGTCGCCGTAGGTGTCGCCATCGCTGTCGGCGTACCAGGTGACGTCGGGGTTCTCGCCGGCGTCGGTGTCGTCGCAGTCCGTGTCG
>CAYFPX010000100.1:12645-26941 GCA_964344945.1 uncultured Enterobacterales bacterium | reverse complement strand
CAGAACCCCATCGAGCAGGAGGGCACCTACCCCCTGCCCGAAGCCCAGCTGGACCGCTTCCTGCTCAAGGTGATGATCGACTACCCCGACGCCTCCGACGAGGTCGCCATCGTCCACGCGGTCACCGGGGGCCGGACCGGCGACAAGCTCGATGTCTCCCGGGTCGACCAGGTGGTGTCGCCCGAGGAGATCATCGCCCTGCAGCAGCGGCTGGCGCTGACCACGGTGGACGAGCGGGTCGTCGACTACGCGGTGCGGATCGTGCGGGCGACCCGGGCCTGGCAGGGCATCACGGTGGGCGCCGGCCCCCGCGGTGCCATCGCCCTGGTGCGGGTCGCCCGGGCCGCGGCGCTGATCGACGGGCGGGACTTCGTGGTCCCCGACGACGTGAAGGGCCTGGCTCGCGCAGCGCTCCGCCACCGCATCCTGGTGGCACCGGAGCTGGAGCTCGAGGGCCTGCACGCCGACGACGTGCTGGGCGCCGTGCTCGAGCGGGTGGAGGCCCCCCGGCAGTGACCCCGACCGTCCGGACCTGGTGGCTGCTGTGGGGCTGGCTGGCCCTGGCCTGGGCAGTGCCCTTCGTGCCGGCCGCGCTCCTGGCCTGGGCCGGGTGGGGGCTCGGCGCGGCGACCCTGCTGGTGCTCGAGGGCTTGCTGCTGGGTAGGGAAGCGCCGCCCACCGCGGCCCGGACCCTGCCCAGGTCCATGGCCCTGGGCAATTGGCACGACGTCCAGGTCGACCTGCGGTCCGGTGCCCGGCCGGCCGCGGTGTGGGTCCGTGGTGCGCTGCCGGCCCCCCATGACGGGTTGCACGTCTCCAGGCACCTCGCGCTGCCGGCCGAGGGCTTCGTCACCTGGACCTGGCGGGTGCGCCCCACCTTGCGCGGCACCACCACCTTCCCCCCGACCTGGCTGCGCGTGCGAGGCCGCTTCGGCCTGCTCTGGCGCACGGTCCGCCCGGGCGAGACCCAGTCGGTGCGGGTCTACCCGGACTTCCGCCGGGTCGCGCACTTCGCCCTGATGTCTCGCTCCGATCGGTCCAGCTGGCTGGGGCTCCACCAGCAGAGGCGCCGCGGCGAGGGCCTCGAATTCCACCAGCTGCGCGAGTACCGGCCCGGCGACAGCCTGCGTCAGATCGACTGGAAGGCCGTCAGCCGCCGGCGGGAGCTCGTGAGCCGGGAGTACCAGGAGGAGCGCAACCAGCAGATCGTGGTGCTCCTCGACTGCGGCCGACGCATGCGGGCCGTCGACGACGACCTGTCCCACTTCGATCACGCCCTCAACGCCGTGCTGCTGCTCGCCTTCGTCGGACTTCGGACCGGGGACGCCGTGGGCCTGATGACCTTCGCCGGCGAGGATCGCTGGCTGCCCCCGGTCAAGGGCGGCCAGGCCCTCAGCACGCTGCTGGACCGGGTCTACGACCTGCAGACCACGCGCCGACCGACGGACTACGTCGACGCGGCGAGGCGCCTGATGGCCCGCCAGCGGCGCCGTGCCCTGGTCGTGGTGGTCTCCAACCTGGGCGACGCCGACGGGGGCGAGCTGCCCCAGGCCGCGGCCCTGCTGCGCAGGCGCCACGTGGTCGTCCACGCCAGCCTGCGCGAGACGGTCCTGGACCGGGTGCGGGAGACCCCGGTGAGCGATCTGCCCGGCGCGCTGCGCCTGGCGTCCACCCACGCTCTCTGCGAGCGCCGGCGCCAGGCCCACGAAGCCCTCCAGCGCCGCGGGGTGCACGCCCTGGACGTGGCACCCTCGGAGCTGCCCGCCGCACTCGTGGATCGCTACCTGGCGATCAAGCGAGCAGGAGTCTTGTAGACCCCCCGAAGATCCGATCCTGGAGCTGTGACTCTGCGCCCTTCCCCGCCCGCAGCCGCCTGGAGATCCCCGTGTGGGTGCTGATGCTCCTGGCGGCCTGCGACGCGACCGTGCGCCACGACGTGATCGGGGCGGGCTCCGAGGACCTGGGCGACGGCTGCAGCGAGCTGTGGTTCAGCGACGGCGACGGCGACGGGTATGGGGCCGGAGAGGGCCAGGCCGCCTGCGAGGCGCCCGAGGGCTGGGTGGCCAACACCGACGACTGCGACGACAGCGACGACGCCGTGCACCCCGACGCCATGGAGATCTGCGAGGACGGCCTGGACAACAACTGCGACGGCACGGCCAGGGGCTGCACGCCCCAGGGGATCCGGAGCCTGACCGAGGACGAGCTGGTCGTGGTCGGGGAGTCCGAGGAAGACGACCTGGGCGAGGTGATCACCATCGCCGGCGACCTCGACGGCGATGGCTTCGACGACCTGGCGGTGGGCGCCCCCTACGCCCAGAGCGCGGCCGGACACGCCGCCGTCCTCCTGGGTCCCATCCACCGCCCCACCGGCCTGCGCTCCGCGGACCGGGTCTGGCCCGGCGCCTCCCAGGGGGACTACCTGGGCGACACGGTGATCGGCGCCGGCGACCTCGACGGCGACGGCTACCTGGATCTGGCTGTGGGCGCCAAGGGCGACGACAGCATCGACAACGGCACCGGTGCTGTCTACCTGATCCACGGCCCGGGCCTGGACAAGGAGCTCAGCCGCGCCACCGGCGTGCTGCTGGGCACCGACGCGGGCGAGGAGGCCGGCGACGGCCTGCACGCCGCGGGCGATGTCGACGGCGACGGCCTGGACGATCTGCTGATCGGGGCTCCAGGGCACCACGCCGTCGGCCGTGTGTACCTGGTGCACGGGCCGGTGACCGCCACCTTCAACCTCGCGGTCGCAGACGCCGTGTTCGACGGCCAGGCCACCAGCGACGACGCCGGCGAGACCCTGGCCACCGGCGATCTGGACGGCGACGGCCGCCGGGACTTCGCCATCGGCGCCCCCGGGGCCGACGGACTCGCCCAGGAAGGCGGCATGGTCTACCTGGTCTTCGGCCCCGTGACCGGAGATGTCTCCCTCGACCTGGCCGACGGACGGGTCTGGGGCTCCGCCTACGAGAACGTCGGCGACTCCCTGGCCATCCCCGGTGACCTCGACGGGGACGGGGTGGACGAGCTGGTCGTCGGCTCGACCTGGGCCAGCGACGGCGGCCACGACGAACAGGGACGGGCCTTCGTCTTCCTGGACACCTTCTGGGGCACGGTCGACATCGACTCCGCCGAGGTCGTGCTGACCGGCGAGGAGAGCTACGACCGCTTCGCCACGTCGATCGCCGGCGCCGGCGACGTCGACGGCGACGGCCTGACGGACCTGGTCGTCGGGGCGCCCTACAACGACTTCGGCGGCACAGACGCCGGTGCGGGGTACCTCTTCTACGGACCGCTCCTGGAGAGCCGGATCGCCACCACCGCCGACGCCAAGTTCAGCGGCCCGGAGGCGAACATGCGGACCGGGGCCGGCATCGGCGGCGCCGGCGACCTCGACGGCGACGGCCTCGACGACCTGGTGCTGGGCGCGAGCGGACTGCGCGAGGGCGGGACCACGATGGGCGGTGTCTACCAGGTCCTGAGCGGTGACCGGCTGTAGCAGAAAAGGCCTCGCGGCCCGGGGCCGTCTACCATGGCCTCGTGCAGCTCTCGACCGAGCAACCCCGTCAAAGCACCCGACTCCTGGTGGTGCTCCTGGTGGGTCTGGCCGCCGCCTGGCCGTTGCGCCAGGCAGTCCTGTCCGCCAGCGTCCCGGGCGCCGGCCCCGACGTGGTCTCCACCTTCTGGGGCATGTGGTGGTTCCAGCAGGAGTGGGCCAGCGGCGCGTGGTCCGGCTGGACGGGTCTGGTCAACCACCCTCACGGGGCCTTCGGGACGGTGCTGTCGCCGAGCAGCGCCATCTGCTGGGCGCTGCTCGAGCCCCTGGTCGGCGCAGCCCGGGCGGCGAGTGTCGCGGCCTGGCTCCAGCTCGGCGGCTTCGCCCTGGCCGTGGGCTGGCTGGCCGGGGTCGCTGGGGCGGGCACCTGGGGCCGGCTGGGTGCGGCCCTGGGCGTGTTCGCCGGCCGCTACCTGATCTTCGGCCTGGGCGAAGGCTCCATCGTCGCCGTCGCGGCCCTGCCGATCCCGCTGGGGCTGGGCGCGATCATCCTCACCCTGCACGGCGAGCGACCCTGGCGAGCCGCCCTGGCCGGAGCTGCCTGTGTCGCCTGGACCGCGCTGGAGAACCCGTACCTGGCACCGGTCCTGCCGGGCATGGCCGCCCTGGCCTGGCTGCGCTCGCTCTGGCAGCTTCGCGAACCTGAAGCGAGCCGGGCCGCCTTCCTCCGGCTGACCCTGCTGCTCTTCCTGGGCACCGCGGGGGTGCTGGCCGTCGCGGCGATGTTCGGGCGCAGCGCGAGCCCGGACTACCCGCGGGAGGTCGCTGGCCAGGTGGTGACCTGGCTGGGCCGCGAGTGGGCCATCGTCGATCTGCCCTGGGCCCGCGCCAGTCCGATGGAGTGGTGGCGACCGGGAGAGGTGCGGTGGACCACCCACGCGTCCGCGGGCGTGGCGGCCGGAGGGGGCCGCACCCTCGGCCTGACGGTGTGGGGCCTGGCGCTGGTGGGCGCCCTGCTGCGAGGCCGCGCCACGACCATGCCCTGGTTCGTGGCGGTCGTGGGCCTGACGCTCTCGCTGGGATCGCTCCAGGGCGAGGTCGCCGCCCCGTTCCTGTGGCTCAACGGCCTGATGGACGCCGTGGCGCGGCCCCTCACTCAGCCCACCCGCTTCCTGATCCTCCCCCTGGTGGGCCTGGCGGTGGCGGCCGGGCTTGGCATCAGCGCCCTGGGCCGGCGGGCGGGTCCTCGCGGTGCGTTGGTGGGTCCGCTCCTGGTCGCGGCGGTGTTCGTGGAGGGGCTGAGCATCGGCGGGCTCGGCCTCTCCCTCCCCCTCACACCCCTGCCCGCCCTCCCCTGCGCCCAGGAGCTCGCCACCCGGGCCGACGAGGACCCCCGCCAACACGGCCTGCTGTTCTGGCCCTGGGACGCGGAGGACGGCGAGCCCGGCCTGGCCCAGCTCCTCCAGGTCACCCACGGCCTGCCCGCCCCCCACCGAGGCATTGCATCGTGGATGTTGCACGAACAGGCCGTCACGCAGGACCTGCGCACCGCCGGGTTCGCCAACAGGCCGACCCCCCAGCGCCTGAAGCGGGGGCTGCTGCGACAGCTCGGCTACCGCTGGCTGGTGGTCGACACGGCGTCGGACCAGCCGGGTGCCCGGTGGGTGGCCACCCAGCTCAAGGCTCAGCCCGAGGCCTGCGGCGACTTCGCCCTCTACGACCTGTCGATGGCGCCGAGCATCACCCCGGTGAAGTGAACCACCAGCGGCCGTCGTCGCCCGGGTAGGGCTCGGCGCTCAGCGCGACCGTCTCTCCGCCCACCTCGAAGGTGAAGGTGGCGGACCGCAACAGTGGCTGGCGGCTCAGGAAGGCCCAGCGGCCCTCCCGAGCCAGCAAGCCGGTGACGGTCTGGTCCAACACCAGGGGCACGGCGAACAGGCGGGAGAAGTCCTCGGCGGCCCTGCGGGCGCCGGCGGCATCACCGGTGTCCAGAGCCGCACCGAAGGCCTCGGCGCGAGCCACCGCCTCCTGCCCCAGTGCCTCCTGGGCCACGCCGACCTGGCGGGGCCGCGCCACCCAGTCGTCGCCCCCCAGCTCCACCACGAGGCGCCGGGGGTCCGGCCGCCAATTCGTCGCCCCCGCGGTGCCGTCCTCGCGCAGAGTGAGGCCCACCACGTCATCGTCTGTCACCCGGCCCGCGGGGTCGAGCATCGGCCACACGATCAAGACGTGGGTGTCGCCTCTGTCGAGCTGGACCAGCGGTGTGACCGTCCAGCCCTGGGCCTGAGAGAAGTCGGCCAGCAGCGTGTCCGCCAGGTCGGTGTCCACCAGGGGCGGCGGTCCGGCGGGCGCGGCTGTCTCGGGCTCGGCCTTGGGGGCGCAGGCGACCAACAGGAGCGGGAGCAGGCGGGTCATGGGGGCGAGCCTCGACGTGGGGGATGCGCAGGCCCTCGGGGAGGCGGCCCCTGGGGGCCTCCCCGCGGACCCGCGCCGGGTGGCGGTGGACCCTGTGGCCCCCCGCCCATCTGGGGAGGCGTGCGGCCGGGGCCCTGGCCGGGGCCCGCACGCTCGGCGGCGTCCACGTCGGCCAGGAAGGCCCGGGCGGACTCGAGGGACCCGGCGAGGGTCTCCAGGGCGGCGTCCGTGTCACCGGCCTCGGCCAGCAAGCGCCCCTCGAGCGCGAGCAGGATGCCTTCCCGGTTGGGGCAGGCCCAGTCCTGGTGGTGCAGGGGACGATTGTCCCTCAGGACGGCGAGCGCCAGCCGCGGGTGCCCGGCGAGCGCGAGCTGACGGACCGCCTCGTTCCGCGCCTGCTTGATGTTGTAGTAGCGGCTGCCGTGACCCAGCGCGTCGAAGCGCTCGGTCAGGGCCGTGATGCGGTCGTGGACCAGGTCCGGCGAGGAACGCAACAGCTCGTCGAGGGCCTCGGCCTCGGTCTCGAGCAGGGCCCGATGGTCGGCATCGTCCAGGCCCAGCTTCTCCAAGGTCCCGATGGCCATCGGACCAGGCTCCGCCCCGACGTCGATCAGGCTGTCGCCGGTGGGCAGCCAGCCCAGGCCGTCGGCGGTGAAGTCCGGGAGCTGGTCCTCGCTGCGCTCCGTCTCGGCCAGCACCGACGGCCAGCGTGTCGCATCAATTCCAGCGAGCTCCGGCGGGGCGCCCCGCAGCAGACCCTCGACCGCCTTGTCCAGGACCGCGACCTGGCGGTGGACCTCGACCGCCTCCCAGTAGCCCCAGCGCTCGTCGAGGCCCAGCGGATCCGCCGCGTCGAAGGCGGCCTCGAACAGCCGCACCCGCAGGGCGTGGCGGTCGTTGAAGTCGTCGAAGCCCCGCAGATCCAGGTCGGTGCGGGGCTTGCCCAGCTCGCGCAGCTCCGCGGAGAGGGCCTCGAGCTCCGCCTGCCGGGAGGCGGGCTCGGCGCCATCGTCGACCGCCTGAGCCACGGCGAGGTACCGGGCCCGTGCACCGGCGAGCCCCGGCCCCGAGGTGTCGACCGGACGGCCCTCGGCCAGCGCGGCGTAGAGCGCGGCATCCCGCGTCGCAGCGTCGACCAGGAGCGTCCGGATCCCCTCGGCGATGGTGGATCCGGACACCACCAGAGCGGACAGCTCCTGGGCCATCGCGGCCTGGACCGCCCCGGCGCTGGCCAGCTCGCCCTGTCCAGCCAGCACGCGCGCCCGGTCCCGGGAGGCCGTCGCCATGTGGCCGGCGACCCGCATGCGTACGTCGGCCCAGGAGTGCTCCCCGTACCAGCCGAAGTCCGGCACGAAGCCACCCGCATCCCAGTCCCAGATGGGATTGTCGGCGGGGAGCGGGGGGTGCTTCTGGCCCTGGTCCCGGTCCTGGAAGCCGCCGCCGACCGGCGGCGGGCCGCGCTCCTCGGGCCCGGCACGGACCTCCGGCGAAGGGGGTGGCTCCTCCCGACTCTCACCGCACGCTGCGAGCACCAGCCACAGGCCCAGCATCAGAGACCCTCCGCACAGGTGGCCAGCGCGTCCGCGACCACCGCGTGTCCGGCGGGGGTCCAGTGGCCATCGAAGGTGAAGTAGAGCGGCTCCTCGGCGGCGGCCCGGAGCGGACCGACCAGGTCACAGCTGGGGATGCCCAGCCGACGCAGCGCGCCTTCGACCGCCCTCGCCGGCGCGTCCAGGTCCGCCTGGGCGGCGTCGAGCCCGACCACCTGGAAGGTCGCCGCCAGCCGCTCGGGATCCACCACGAAGGCGGGTGGTGCGATGGCCACCACGAGCCGGTCCCCCCGACGGCGAACCGCATCCCGGAGGGCCCCGAGCGCCCGCTCCGTCTGACCCTGGAGCTGCCCCAGACGCCCGCGACCCTCGGTGGAGAAGATCGAGAGCTCGTCGCGCCAGCCCTGGCGCTGGGGGTCATCCCCCGCCTGCAGCCCCTGCTGGCGCTGCCAGATCCGGTAGTGGGCGTAGAGGTAGGAGTAGCGCAACAGGAGTGCTTCATGGACCGGGAGCGACCGGCGCGGGATCGGGGCCCCGGCCACCAGCTGGGTGGACTGCCGCAGGACATGGGGGAAGCGGTCGTTGTCCTGGAGGTCGTTGCCGAGGAAGAAGGTCAGCAGGACCGTGTCGGTCTCCAGGGCGTCGTCGAGCTGCTCGTACCGGCCCAGGGCCTGCCAGGTCGAGTAGCCGTCGACGCCGGCGTTGTGCACCGGCACGCCCAGCCCGGCGGCGAGGCGACCGGCGAAGGTGTCCTCCTCGGTGACCTGGACCGACAGGGTGAACGAGTCGCCCACGGCGAGCCAGCCGCCGGTCTGGCCCTCGGCGCCCCGCACCCCGTGGGCGTTGATGCGGAGCGGCACCGCGTAGCCCAGGGAGCGTACGTCGCCGGCGAACCCGGCACTGGGCACCATCAGCACCTGGGGGTCCATGACATAGAGGCCTTCGGGGGAGGCGTCGGGGGAGTTGAAGAGCAGGTCGGCGTTGGCCGCCGGGGCCATCGCCCGGCCCAGGCCCTCGGCACCGAGCGCACCGAGCAGCAGGCCGCCCGCCACCAGGCCCAGGCGCCCCAGCCAGGACCGAGCGCTCACCGAGCGCACCGGAACCCGGAGGTCTTGCGGCGGAGCTCCGGCAGGAAGTGGTTGCGCTCTCCCGCGGGGTTGGGGCGCAGGTCGAAGAAGTACGCCCCGCCGCGCACGGCCACGTAGAGCCCGGGCCCCGGACTGTGCACGTCGGTCAGCCCCTGGGCGCCTTCCCGGAACGCCACCAGGTCCCAGTCGTCGACCCGCCAGTCCGAGGTGAACTCCCAGGCGTTGCCAAAGGCGTCCTCGAGACCGTAGGGGCTCCGGCCACCGGGGAAGGCGCCGGCCGGAGAGGTGTAGAGGTAGCCGTCGGAGTCGTCGAAGTTGGGCTCCATCATCTTGCCGTGGTTCAGCTTGGAGCCGTCGTAGGTGTTGCCCCAGGGAAAGGCGCGGTTCTCGCTGGCAGAGCCCAGCGCCGCCAGCTGCCACTCGGACTCCGTCGGCAGCCGCTTGCCGGCCCAGGTGCAGTAGGCCTGGGCGTCGTAGAAATTCGTCAGCACGACCGGGTGCTGGCCCGTGCCCTGGGGGAACTCGACCCCGCCCCAATTCCAGCCGCCGTTGGCCCAGTCCTCGGTCACGAAGGGAGGCCGGTAGCCCGTGTCGACGAGGAATTTCCGATACGCCTCGCGGGTCACCTCGGTGCGGTCGATCCAGAACGACGCGACGCGCACGACCCTGGCCGCGATCTGCTGACCACCCTGGCTGGTGTACAGGCTGGCCGGTCCCTGGTGGGCCATCGGCGCCATGCCCGGAGACACGACCGGAGGGCCACCGGCCGCTCGGGCCGCGCCGCCCTCGCCGTGGGCGCTGGCGCCCAGGCCCATGTCGGGTGCGCCACCCGGTGGGGGTCCCGGCGGCCCCAGGCCGCCGGCGGGCGGTCTTCCGGGCGGTCCGCCACCCAGAGGCCCTCCCCCGGTCGGCGGCGGGTTGAGCGGACCGCCCTGGCCGTCCACGGTGGCCACGGCCGCCACCTGGCGAGGGCCGAGGTTGATCACCCCGGCCGGGATCTGGACCATGCCGTCGACCTCGCCCGCCATCGGCGTGATCACCGGGTCCGGACCGGTGGCATGGCTCGTGGGCGACGGGGTCTCCGGAGACCCCGAGCAACCGACCAGGGCCAGGCCGATCAGGGCGCGGGGTAGGCGCATCGGAAGCCCGTGGTGAACGCCACCCGATCCGGCATGGCCGGCTCGCGGTGGGTGCACCGGCAGTAGGAGGGCAGGTTCATGAAGGAGCCGCCCCGCAAGACCCGCCAGGGGGTCTCCTGGGCGCTGGCGGGGTCCGTCGTGGCCTGGCCGGCCGGTTCGTAGCCTTGTCGGTGGTAGTGGTCCGCGGTCCACTCCCAGACATTGCCCGAGGTGTGGAGCAGGCCGAAGGGGGACGCCAGGGACGGGTCCTGGTCGGTGGCGGCCACCGTGTGTACCGCCTGGATGTGGCCGAACTTGCCGCCGCTGTACCAGCTGGCGGAGACCTCCTCGGAGTCCCCCCAGGCGTAGCGTTGGTCGCCGCCGCCGCAGGCCGCGTGCTCCCACTGGGCCTCGGTGGGCAGGTGCCCGCCCACGGACCGGCAGTAGGCGTCGGCCTCGAACCAGGTCACGGCCACCACCGGGTGGTCGGCGCTGCGGTCGGCCGCGCGCAGGTCGGCCCCGGCACCCTGGGGGTGGGCCTGGTGCCAGGCCCAGCCCGCTTCGGACCAGTGGTCCCGCTCGGCCACCGGGCCGGCCATGAAGGCCTCGAAGGCCGCGATCGTGACCTCGGTGCGGTCGATGCGGTATGCGCTCAGGGTGACGTCGCGCGGCGGGGCGTCGGGCATCTCCTCGCTCCCCTGGACGAAGGTCCCGGCCGGCACGTCGACCACGTCGGCCGCGAGGACCGAAGGGGAGAGCAACAGCGGGAACCACAGGGCCAGGATCGTCATCGAAGAGGGGCGCTGGACGGACGTCGGCCGCCGCAGGTGGCAGGATAACGCCTGTCGCCAGCTGGACCGTCGCCTCCCGGACCCGGACCATGACCCCACTGTTCCTGCTGCTCGCCTGTGCCGGTGAAGAGCCCGTCGAGACCCCGGCCGCCGAAGGGTCGGCCACGACCGCGCCGACAGGCGGTCCCCCAGGCCAGCCAGCCCCGGGCGCGCGCAGCGGTCCCGGCCCCCTCCCCCCGCCTCCGGGCATGGGGCCTCCGGGCCAGCCGGGCATGGGACCACCGGGCGGCCCCGGGGGCGCGATGGGCCCTCCGGGAGGTCCCGGTGGGTCCGGTGCCGGCCTCCAGGACAGCTCGGGCTTCCCGGCCTTCCACGACTGGCCGGCGCCCTCCGGTCCCGCCGTCGAGGGCCTGGGGGACTTCAGCGACGCCGTGAAGCTCACCAGCCCGCCAGGAGGGGGCTACCGGCCCCAGATCGCCGTCGGCGCTGACGACCGCCTGCACGCCGTCTACTACGAGCGCGCCGACGCGGGAGACCTGATCCGGCACCGCACCTCCGCCGACGGGAAGACCTGGACAGCCCCCCAGGCCTTGGGGTTCGACAAGGACCGCAACTGGGGCCCCGACCTGGTGACCCGGGGCGACGGCTCGGTGGTGCTGGTCTTCGATCATGCCAAGCCGGACTTCACCAGCCGGGGGTACCTGACCACCTACCGGGGCGGCGCCTGGAGCGATCCGGAGCCCCTCACCGCCGACGACGGCGGCGAGATCGGCAGCGGCCACGTCGCCCACGGCCCCGGCGAAGAGCTGGGCTACGTCTGGATCGGCAAGCCCATGTCCGAGCAGCACCGCTTCCGGGCCTGGTGGTCCTGGTTCAAGGACGGCACCTGGTCCGAGCCGGTCGCCTGGACCGAGGGCAAGGCCGACGCCTGGCACACCAACGTGGAGCGTCGACCCGACGGCTCGATGCTCGCCGGCTTCGACGTCGGCCAGGGCGGCACCGCGACCACGCTCTACCTCTCCGAGGGCCGCGACGGTGCCTTCGGCGGCCTCGAGGACATGACCGCCAGCGGCGGCCGGCCTGGTGAGCGCCCTCACTTCGCCTTCGGCGCCGACGGCGTCGACCACGTGACCTGGTTCCACAAGAACGCCGGCAAGCCCCAGCACATCTACGTGCGGTCGGGCAAGCCAGGGGCCTGGGGGGCCGTCGAAGAGCCGTCCTCGGGCTACGGCGGCTTCCACTTCGACCCGGACCTGGCCATCAACGCCGCTGGGGTGCGCTGCCTGATCTGGGGCTGGGACGCCGGGCAGGACGCGGAGATGGTCTACAGCGTCGACACCGGCAGCGGGTGGTCCAGGCCGAAGAAGATCGCCGACATCGACTGGGGCAAGCCCGGGCTCGCCAGCATTGATGTGACATCCGATGGCGCCTTCCACGTGGTCTGGAACCAGGGCGTGCGCGGCAAGAACGAGGTCTACTACGCCCGGCTCGAGGTCGGCGGATGATCGCGCTCTGGCTGCTCGCCTGTGGCTCGGAGGAGTCGGTCGAGGCCCCGGCGCCGGCCTCTCCGGGGCCACCCGCGGCCGGGGTCGCCCCCCCCGGCCCGCCTCCTGGTGGCCCTCCCGGCGGCGGTCCTGGTGGCCCCCCGTCCTTCCAGGCCGAGACCACCTACGACCTGGCGCCCGGCAGCGGCGAGGTGCGCTCGGTCGTCCTCATCAGCCTGGACACCGTCCGGGCCGACCACCTGGGCGTCTACGGCGGCCGCGCCGAGACCCCGGTCCTGACCTCATTCGGCGACCAGGGGGTGCGCTTCGAGACCGCCCTGACCGGCTTTCCCGAGACCTGCGTGAGCCACTGGTCGATGCTCACCGGCGTGCTCCCGAAGGTGCACGGAAACATCCCCGGCAACGGCGGCAGCCTGTACCAGGGCCCGACCCTCGCCGAGCTGGCGGGCAAGGCCGGGGTCACCAGCGGCGCCATCATCGGCGGCATCACGCTCCAGGACCGCATGTGCGGCCTCGCCCGAGGCTTCGACCACTACGACGACAGCTACGACTTCCTGAGGGCCGACACCCGCCCGGGTGCCGAGGTCACCGCCGCAGCGGTGAAGTGGATCGCCGCCCAGACCGGCCCCTACTTCGCCTTCGTGCACTACTTCGACGCCCACACACCCTACACGCCGGGCCCGCCCTGGGACACCAGGTACGACCCCGGCTACACCGGCACCATCACCGGCGAGCTGAACGCCCTGGGCATCCACGGCGGCGGTGGCGGCGCCGAGCTCTCGCCTGCGGACCTGGCCCACGTGGTGGCGCTGTACGACGGCGAGCTGAGCGAGCTCGACGCCCTGCTCCAGCCTGTGCTCGAGGCCGCGGGCCCGGACGCCCTGGTGGTCATCACCTCGGACCACGGCGAGTCCTTCGAGCACGGCTACTACTTCAACCACCGGGCGGGGCTCTGGGACAGCGTGCTGCGGGTGCCCTGGCTGATGCGTGGCCCCGGTGTGCCGGTCGGCACCACCGTGGACACCCCCGTCTCCCTCGTCGACCTGGCCCCCACCGTCGCCGCCCTCGCCGGCTGGCCCACCGACGCCCGCATGCAAGGCGTCGACCAGCGCCCGGCGCTCGGCGGTGCTGAGACACCGGCCACCGTGCACCACGCCCTCACCGACCCCTGGATGCCCGATCCCCAATTCGCGGCACGCAGCGCCACCGCCAAGGTCATCTGGCAGCGGGGGGCGACCCTGATCTACGACCTGGCGAGCGACCCCGAGGAGCTGGACCCCTCCGGCAACGTGCCCCCAGCGCTCGCCGGCGCCCAGCAGGCCCACGACGCCTCCATCGCCGCGCTCTCCGAGCACCAGGCAGCGTCACCGAAACAGGGCCGCTTCATGTCACAGGACACGGTGAACCAGCTGGAGGCCCTGGGCTACGTCGACCCGCAGCAGGCGCCCCCTACGGGCGGAACACCACCAGGCCGTCCGCCGCCTCCGCCGAACCGAGGGCCCCGGTGAGCACGCTCTCGTAGGTCGGCTGGATCCCGGCCTTCTCCTGCAGCGCGGTGTGCACGACGACCAGGCCGTAGGTGCTGCGCAGGTGCGCCAGCACGTCGGGCGGCGGGACCGCGGGCACCTCGCGCACCGGCTCGGTGGGGCTCCTGGACGGCTTGGCGAAGGCCCGGAAGACCAGGGGGTCCCGGGCGCTGCCCATGCGCACGTCGGGCGTGTAGGGGATCGGCTGTCCGTGGGCAGTCTGGTACCAGAAGTAGCGGCTGGTCTCCATGCCCGTGCCGACCTCGGCGGGCAGGTCCAGCACCATGCCCTCCGGGGCGTCCTGGTAGATCGCGGGCACCGCAGCGTCGGCGGTCGGCACGGGCCAGGTGGCGGCGGACCCGAACAGCCCCTCGGCGACCAGGAGCGCCGTCAGCCCCACCGCACCGGCCTTCGCGGGTCCTGGCAGCCTGGCCGCCAGCCCAGCCGCACCCACCCCGGCCAGCGCTGCGAACAGCGCCTGGGCCGCCAGGGAGAGGCGCAGCGGGTGCGTGATCGCCACCTGGGGCAGCACCAGCCGCAGCCAGTCGAAGGGCAAGGACAGGACCCGACCCCCGGCCTGGAGCCACTGGCCGTCCCACCACAGGTAGGGCCCCAGCCCGAAGACCAGGGAGGTCACCCCCAGGGCCAGCCAGCCCCGCAGCATCGGGCGCTGCCAGGCGGCGACGACGGCGAACGCGATGACCGTCCAGCGCAGGTACCCGGTGTGGATGAAGGGCTCGCCGTAGACGGCCAGCAGGTCCACGGACTGGAAGTCGCCGGGGGTCACATAGACCCGGGGATCCA
>CAYFPX010000100.1:6698-12635 GCA_964344945.1 uncultured Enterobacterales bacterium | reverse complement strand
ACGGCGTTGTGCGCCATCAGCTGGGCGTTGAGCTCGACGGAGCGCCGGATGAGCGCCCGCTCCGACGCCAGCGAGGCCTTGAAGATCAGCCAGTGGGGCAGCACCAGGCACAGGCCCGCCGCGGCCCCCGCGCCGCCCTGGAGCAACGGCCGGAGGGGCACCGACCGCTCTCCCACCGCCCGACGCCCGAGCACCACGAGCACCAGGATCCCGACCACCAGCGCCGACGTGAGCCCGTAGTAGAAGGTCGTCACCGAGGTCACGCCCTGGAGCAGGCCCAGCAGCAGCCAGTGCCGGGTCTCCCCGGTGCGGAGGGCACGGGCCGCCGCCCAGAGGGTCAGCGCCAGCCACTGGGTCGCACACACCTCGGAGATGCCGTTGGCCAGCTCGCACAGCAGGAAGGGCGTCGAGCCATAGGCGACCCCGGCGATCCACCCGTGGACACCCTGCTCGCCGACCAGCTCCTCCGCCAGCAGCTGCGCCGCCAGGCCGGCCAGCGCGATGCGTCCCAGCAACGCGAGGTTGTACGCGACCGCCGGCCCGAAGAGCCAGGTCACCGGCAGCATCGCCAGCGCTCCTGGCGTGTCGATGAAGTACAGCACCCCGCCGTCGGGCCCGCCCACCAGCGGGGTCTCGAAGGGCAACCGCCCGCTGGACAGGCTGTCGGCGACGAACCAGTACCCCCAGGCGTGGTTCCAGACGTCGATGGCCGGGTCACCCAGCAGGACCGCCCAGGGGGTGAGCGAGCCCGGTGCCGTGAGGGCGACGGCGAACAGGAGCCACAGGCCCAGCCGTCGCATCAATTGGCGCCGCGACACCGCTCAGGGCCCGCCGGGGGGCGGTCCACGGGGCGGAGCAGGGGGCGCACCACCCGCAGGCGGACCCTGGGGTCCCCCCGGGCCACGCGGCCCACCGGGCGCCTGCACCCCGTTGCCCCGTGGCAGCGCGGGCGGCCGGTAGTCAGGCTTCAGGTCCGCACTCGTGAGCTCCAGCAGCTCCGGGTGCGCCCGCAGCCGCTCCACGATCGCCTGGGCCATCACCGCGGCCCCGGTCACGCTGGGGTGCATGTTGTCGATGAACAGTCTCGCCTTGTCACCCGGCGCCGCGGCGAAGGCTCCTGGCATGGAGACCACCTCGATCCCGTGCTCCGCCGCCCACTCGGCCTGGGCCTCCCGGTAGGGGGTCCAGGGCAGGACCTGGTCCGGGGTCGGCGGATCCATCGGCACGTTCCACACGCCCACGTCCCACTCCTGGGCCAGAGGCGCCAGCAGCATCGACGCCCCCCGGCTCGCAGCCTGATCCTGGATCGTCTCCAGGTTGTCCAGGTAGTCCCCCAGCGGCACGCGGCTCAGATCGATGACCTGGTCGATCTTCTCCAGGGCGACCGCCTGGTTGGCGTTGGTCGGGATGCCCGGCATCAGCACCCGGTTGGTCTGCTGGTTCACGGTCGAGATGTGGCGGGCCCAGGGCATGTAGGCCGCGCAGTACAGCGCGGAGCCGTGGGCGATGCGGCGCGCCAGCGTTCCGTCCGGATCGGCCAGGGCGAAGGCCGTGCGGTCCTGGAAAGCATCGATGTTGCAGTCGCTGAAGATGTTGTGCACCACCAACAGGTCGGGGTCGTAGGACCAGCCGAGGTCCTCGAGCAGCCGCAGGGTCTGCTCGGTCGAGTACCCGGGCACCCCCAGGTTCACGACCCGGAAGCGCTGCCCGGTGAACGCCCGCTGGAGCAGGTCCTCGAGCTGCTCGGCGTAGGTCTTGCCGTCGGGCTGACCCCACCCGTAGACGCTCGAGTCGCCGGTCACGAGCACGGTCTTGAGGTTGGGCGGCCTCGGGTCGGTGGGCAGGTGGCTGGAGCGCAGCCCCACGCTGTTGATCTGCGTGTCTCCCGCCGGGCTCTCGAAGAGCCGGTTGGGCTCCAGCTTCCAGAGGTACCGGGCGTCGCCGACCATGGTCTCCCAGCCGGTGGCCGCCGGCACGATCGCCTCGCACTCGGCACCTGCGACCCGCGCCGTGCACTCCCCCACCAACAGCAGAGCCAGGCCGGGCGCCAGGGCGAAGAGCCACCTCCGACCCCGGATCACCGGGGACCACTCGGAGGTGGGCCGGGCCGGCCGCCCCCAGGCGGTGGACCGCCGGGGCCACCGCCGGGCCCCGCACCGGGCGCCAGCATGCGGATGGTCAGTCCAGCGACATCCCCCGCGGCCCTCACCGGGTTCTGGTCCGCCGGACCGAAGCCCCCGGAGCCGGACGCCGAGACGTACTCGTCCTTGCCGGCGCCGGAGCCGTCGTCCAGCGCGGCCGAGACGAGGTAGGACGAGCCCGCGGGCACTCGGATGGCGAACGGCAAGCTCTCCGCGCCGGTCGGGGTGAAGCGGACTTCGGCGACCGGTGACCGGCCAGGGGCCAGCATGCCGGTCCGTGCGTCGGTGTCGGCCTGGTCGAAGGCGGTGACGTACAGCGCCCGGCCGCTCACCGCCCCCTTCGCGCTGGTCACCGTGCCGGACAGGGTCACGAGCCGCAGCGGCGCCACGTCGTCCGGGACGGCCTCGACCGCGCTGCGGGCGCAGCGGAACCCGGTCGCCGAGCCCATCACCAGGTCGTGGAAGCGGTTCGCGGCCCGCATGTTGGTGGAGAAGGTGTTCCAGCCCCCGCCCTTCAACACGTGCATGTCGCCGCTGGACGGGCCCGCAGGATCCGACCGCGGCGCGCCCTCGCCGTAGGTCCCGGGGTGCCAGGTGTCGGCGACCAGCTCCCACACGTTGCCGCTGAGGTGGCGATGGCCGTAGGGACCTCGCCCGGCGTCGCCGCTCCCCACCGGCAGGGTGTCCGACTCGCAGAGCCTGGGGAAGCCCTCCACCGTGGACTGGTGGTTGGCCCGCTCGCAGGTCGGCGGCTCGTCGCCCCACGGGTAGGGCCGCAGGTCTGCGGGATCGCAGGCGGCCGGGTCGTCTCCGAGCTCGCAGCCGCCGCGCATGGCCTTCTCGAACTGGGCCTCGGTCGGCAGGGTCTTGCCCAGGTCGGCGCAGTAGGCCTGGGCCTCGCTCCAGGTCACACCCTCGGCGGGGTGGTCGCCGCGCCCGGGCTGGACGACCCCGGCCGGCGACATGCTGCGCAGGTCCTCGCCGCCGGCCGTGCGCCCACCGCGACGGATCCATGCCGCAAAATCTGCGACACGCACCTCGGTCTCGTCGAGGCAATAGCCGCTCAGGGTCACGGCGTGCACCGGCTGCTCGTCCCGCCCGGCGTGATCGCTCTCGCTGCCCATCAGGAAGGCCCCGGCGGGCACCGCCAGCTCGCCCTCCCCGCACGCTGGACCGGCCTGCCCACCCGAGACCGGGTCCCCCAGGGACGCCCGCCAGCTGCTGGACAGGTCTTCGGTCGGCGAAGAGCCCAGCGGGCCCCCCGGCGGGGGTCCTGGTGCACTTCCCGGCGGTGGCCCCCCGGGCCCACCTCCCGGCACCGCCGGCTGCCCCGGCTCGCTCGCCGGCGGCCCCTCGGCGGGGGGCGCGTCGCCGCAGGCGAGCAGGAGCCCGGCCAGGGCCAGCGCGTGTCCGATCCGCCACCGCATTGCGGGACGGTACCACCCTCGCCGGACCGGCCTCCCGTGGGATGCTCGCGCCGTGCTCGCCACCCTGCGCCGGTCCGCCCCCGTCTTCGTCGCCCTGGTGCTGCTGGCGTGCTGGCCCCTGCGCGGACACCTCGCCGCCGACGCCATCCCGGGGGCCGGACCGGACGTGCTCTCGACCCTGTGGGGCATGTGGTGGTTCGGCCACGAGTGGCTCGGCGCGGCCTGGGGCGGGTGGACCGACCTGGCGAACCACCCCTCGGGCGCCTGGGGAGCGGTGCTCTCGCCGCTGAGTGGCATCGTCTTCAGCCTCACCGAGCCCTGGGCCGGCATCGGGCGGGCAGCGGCCCTGGTGGGGGTGGTCCAGGCCGGGGGCCTGGCTGCGGCGACGGCCTGGCTCGCTGTGCGCCTGGGCTGCACGCGTCCGGCCGCGCTCACCGCCGGCCTGGTGCCCCTGGGCATGCGCTACACCTGGTACGGCCTTGGGGAAGGCTCGGTCGTCGCCATCGCCGCGCTGTTCGTGCCCCTGGGCCTGGTCTTCCAGCACGCCTGCCTGACCTCGCCGACCCGGCGCGACGCGGCCCTCGCCGCCCTGTGCATGGGCCTGGTCGCCCTGGAGAATCCCTACCTGGCTCCGGTCCTGCCCACGGTCGCCCTGGCTCAGGCCCTCTGGTGCCTCTGGCGCGTGCCGGGCCGCAGGGCCGCAGCGCACCTGGCGGGGGCACTCGCGGGCGGCTCCGCCCTCATCCTCGGGGTCTCCGCGCTCTACGGCCGAGTCGCCAGCCCCGACTACCCCCCACGCATCGTCGAGGAGACCCGCTACCTGGGCCCCTGGCTCCTCGAGGTCATCGACAAGCCGTGGGCACGCCTGGACCCGGTGGACATGTTGCGCCCGGTCGAGGTGCGCTGGACCCTGGACGTCTTCGCCGGCGAGGGCGCCCAGGGGGGCGACTACCTGGGCCTCGCGGGCCTGGCCCTGGCCGTCGCGGGGGTCGCGCTCGCCGGTCGCCGCGCCGCCCCCTGGCTGCTGGTCGGTGTGGGCAGTGTCGTCCTGGCTCTGGGCTCGGTCGCCGGCGCCATCCCCCTGCCCTTCCTGCTGCTCAACGACATCATGGACGCCGTGGCGCGGCCCCTGACCCAGCCGACCCGCTTCCTCAGCGTGGCCGGCGTGGGCCTGGGCATCGCCGCCGCGTTCGCCGCAGACGGCCTGGCCCGCTGGCCGGGCGGCGCCTGGGCTGCAGCAGGCCTGGTGGCCGTGGACGGCCTGGTCCTCGGCGGGCTGGGCCTCTCCCTCCCCGAGACCGAGGTCCCCCGGGCCGACTGCGTGTCCGCTCTGGCCGACGAAGACGGCGCCGTGCTCGTCTGGCCCGCCGACGGCTCCTACTGGGAGGGCGACCTCCAGAGGTCCTGGCTCTACCAATTGCTGCACGACCGACCGTCCGCCAACCCCGGGATCGCCAGCTGGGCCCTGCACGGCGGCCGAGCCAGGGACCGCCTGAAGCACCAGGGCGGCTTCAATTACGTCTCATACGAAGGCACCCACATGGGCGAAGCCCTGGGCACACCCCAGCTGGGCTTCCTGCGGGAGCAGGGCTTCCACTGGCTGGTGGTCGATGTGGCCCGGGACCCGGGGCAGGTGAGCTGGGCAGAGCGGCACTTCGGAGCCCCGGTCGCGACCTGCGACGGCGCGGTGGTGCACGCCATACAGCCGCGCTGAGGGGCGCTATCCGCCGACCGCCGGCATCCGCAGGGACTCTTCGTCCTCCCAGTCGTCGGACGAATTCTCCCGGAGCCACCTGCGCATGTCGTCCTTCTCCAGAGCCTTCTCGAGTGCCGCGTGGCTGGAGATCACGCCCTCCCTCACCAGGTTCTTGAGGCTGGCGTCCATGCCGATCATGCCCTGGGCCACGCCGGTCTGGATCGCCCCGGAGATCTGGTGGGTCTTGCCCTCGCGGATCAGCGAGCTGATCGCGCCACTGGCGAACAGGATCTCCACCGCTGCGACCCGGCCGCCCCCATTCCTCCGGAGCAATTGCTGCGACAGCACGCACTTGATCACCCCGGCCAGGATTCCGCGCACGTTGTCCTGGCGCTCGGTCGGGAAGACGTTGATCACGCGATCCATGGTCTTGGCCGCGGAGTTGGTGTGCAGGGTGCCGAACACCAGCAGTCCCGTCTCCGCGGCGTTCAGCGCCAGCTCGATGGTCTCGAGGTCGCGCATCTCGCCGACCAGGATGCAGTCCGGATCTTCGCGGATCGCCGCCTTGAGCGCAGGCGTGAAGCCGCTGGCGTGAGGGCCGATCTCGCGCTGGGTGACCAGGGATTCCTTGTTCGGGTGCACGAACTCGATCGGGTCCTCGATGGTGACGAAG
>CAYFPX010000100.1:2797-6534 GCA_964344945.1 uncultured Enterobacterales bacterium | reverse complement strand
TCTTGCCCGAGCCCGTGGGCCCGGTGACCAGGACCAGGCCCGACTCGAAGCCGCAGATCCGCCGGACCGAGCCCGGCAGCCGGAGCTGGTCGATGGTCAGGATCTTGGTGGGGATCACCCGGAACACCGCTCCGGCGCCGCGCTCCTGGCGGAACAGGTTCACCCGGAACCGGGACAGACCGGGCACCTCGTAGGCGAAGTCCATGTCTCCGGTCTGGCAGAATTCCCGCCAGAGATGCGGTGGGGTGATCGGCTTGATGAGGTTGGTGTAGTCCTCCTCGTCGAGCACCCGGTAGCGGATGGGTTCGATGCGCCCCGAGAGACGAAACAGGGGCGGCCGACCCACCGAGAAGTGCAGGTCGCTGGCCCCGCGGTCGACCATGAGCTTGAAGAAGCGATCGATGCGGTTCGAAGCCATCAGGCCACCTCCTCCCGCTTCTTGCTGCGGCGGTCCTTCATGAACTGGCCGTCGCACATCGCCTCGAAGGTCTCCGGCTTCTGCGCGCGGCGCCAGGCGTCCTCGGGGGCGACCAGGTCGGCTTCGACCAGGTCCATCAGGGCCATGTCCACGGTCTGCATGCCGTGCTTGCGGCCGATCTGCATCAGGCCGGGGATCTGGTAGGTCTTGTTGTCGCGGATGAGCGTGCCGATCGAGAAGGTCCCCTTCAGCACCTCGTAGATCGCGACCCGCCCCTGGCCATCCTTGCGCCGGATCAGCTGCTGGCTGACCACGTACTTGAGGGACTCGCTCAGGCCCATGCGCACCGCCGCCTGCTCTTCGGGGGGGAAGCTCTTCACGATGCGCTCGACCGTGCTCACGGCGCTGGTCGTGTGCATGGTGGCGATGACCAGGTGGCCGGTCTCGGCGGCCTCCAGGGCCATCCGCACCGTCTCCGCGTCGCGCATCTCGCCCACCATGATGACGTCTGGGTCCTCGCGCAGAGCGCCGCGCAGGGCCCGCGCGAAGGACGCGGTGTGGCTGCCGACCTCGCGCTGGTTGACCAGGGCGGTCTTCACCGGGTGCACGAACTCGATCGGGTCCTCGAGGGTGATCACGTGGTCCGACTTGGTCTCGTTGATCAGGTTCACGATGGCGGCCAGGGTCGTGCTCTTCCCGCTGGCGGCCGGACCGGAGACGCAGATGATGCCCTGGTGGTAGTCGAGGAGCTGGGTCAGCTGCCCCGGCAGTCGCAGGTCAGCGAAGGTCGGCGGCAGGTTGGGGATGACCCGGAAGGCCGCGCAGAGCCCGCGTCGCTGTCGATAGATGTTCGCCCGGTAGCGCCCCACCTCGGGAATGCTGTGACACAGATCCACGTGTCCCTGCTGCTGCAGGAGCTCCTTGTGGCGAGGCTGGAGCAGGGCCATGATCGCCTTCTCGCACTGGGCGGCGGGCACGGGCTTCAGGTCCATGCGACTCAAGAGCCCCTTGTCTCGCGGTTCGTCCCCGGTGAGGTGGAGGTCGCTGGCGCCCTGCTCCCGGATCTGGGCGAGCAGCTTGTCGATGGGATTGCGTAGCTGGGCCGCAGACACCGCGCTGGTGCCCTGCTCGACGTCGCCCACCTCGATCTGGAGCTTCTTCCCCATCTCGCGGAGGACCTCGGACGCCCGGGTTCGGACCTCGCTGGAAGGGTCCCTCTCCTTGACGCTCTGCAGCAACGACAGCAGCCGCTTGTCGCTGAACCGCGAGAAGGCCTTGATCACTTCGAGTCGGACCTCGACGCGCTTGTCCCGCAGGAGTCCACTCAGCGGCTTGAGCGCCTGGACGGAGCCGATGCGGGCCAGGGCGTCGATGGCTGCCCAGCGGGCGTCGTCGTCCTCGAGGGCTTCGACCAGGGCCTTGACCGCGCGCTCGTCGCCGACCCGGCCCAGGGTGTCGCAGGCGCTGATGCGAAGCCACCAGTCTTCATCCTTGAGCAGTCTTGACACCGGCCCCACGATGCGCGGGTCGTTGAAGTTCTCGGCGAGCACCAGTGCCGCGGTGCGCACGTCCTCGTCCGGGTGGTCGAGCAGCTTCACCGCGGGCCGGAGGACGTCGTCGCCGAAGGTCAGCAGGGTCTCCAGCACCCGCGCTCGCAGCCAGCCCACCAGGCCCTTGCAGAAGCGCAGGACCTCCTGCATCGCCTCTTCGCGGTTGCCGGAGGCCAGCAGGATCTCCACACAGCCCCGACGGGTGCTGTCCTCGCCCTCGCTCAGCAGCTCGAGCATGCGCGTGCGGATGGCGGCAGGGTCCTTGCCCGCCGCGCGGGAGAGGTAGCCCTGGGCCATCTCCCGGCTGGTGGCATCGCCCCGGGCGAAGCGATCGACCATCAGGTCCACGACCTCGGGGGCGTAGACCGAGACCAGCGCCTGCATCGCCGTGCTGCTCAGCCGCGGATCCTCGCTCTTGGCACACTCGGTGAGCACCGACGACAGCGCCTTGGGCTCCTCGTTCCGGAGGAGCCGCTGGAGTGCCGTCACCCGCGTCGCCGAGGGGGCGTCGTTGACCGCCCGTGTCAGGAAGTGCCGGCCGAGCTCGCCCTCCAGCGCGAGTGCCATCTCCCAGCCGAGCCGCTGACGCTGGGTGGTGCGATCATCGAGCAGGCCCTCGATGACCTGTCGCATCACGCCGTCGGCCACGTTGCCGAACATCTTGGTCACGTAGGTCCGCTTGTGGGGCGGCTGCTCGATCATGTCGCCGGCGACCATCAGCAGGACCTTGTGGTCGGGGTTCTGGAAGATCAGGTCCAGGCCCACCTGGCGCACACCGGCGTCGCCGACCCAGATCAGCGGCAGCGCATCGCCCGGCGCCAGCTCCGCGTCGCGCAGGCTCACCAGCAGCGCTTCGCGCTCCTCCTCGTTCTTCCAGGACCGCGTCGCCGCTTGCTGGACCAGACTCTTCTTCTTGCCACGGCCGAACAGAGCCACGCCTACCCCTCGGAAACCCGCCCCACCCTATCGGAAGGAGGGGCTGATCCTGTGGGGGAATTCCCGGGGCCCGCGAGGGGTCAGCCCGCCAGTCGCAGCGGCTCCGGCTCCAGCGCGGCGCGCACCCGCAGCCAGTCGTCCTGGACCCTCAGCAGGTGGCCCGAGGCGGCCTTGAGATCCTGGCGCACGAAGGCCGCCTCCAGGTCCTCGCAGGCCCGGGCCAGGGCACCCGCACCCACGACACGGCTGTGGCTGCCGAAGATCCGGGCGGCCCGCCGCGCGGTGTCGGCGTCGGCCCGAGCGATGGCCTGGCGGAGCTGCACCATCGTGGCGGAGCCCGCGGCCAGGTAGTCCTCTACCACCGCGAGCCACGTGTCCTGGCCCTGATAGTCGCGCCAGGCGTCCAGGGCCGCGCGGTCCAGTGCCCGGCCTCGATCCACGCGAGGGTCGACCAGGCGCAGCACGGAGCGCCAGTACGCCAGGTCCGGGCGTGCCTCGAGCACGTCGTCGGCGCCGGCGGCCAGGAAGGCCTGGCGGGCCTGGGCGTCATCGGTCAGGCCGAACACGATGGGCTGGTGGTCGCCGCCGTCCCGCAGCACCCGGGCGGCCAGGGCACCGGTCATGTCCGGCAGGGTCTCGGCGATGGCCACCACGTCGTAGCGGCCGGCGCAGAGCTTCCAGAGCCCCTCCGAGCCGGTCGACGCGGTCATGCAGTCGGTGTCCAGGCCATGCAGGATCTCCTGCAGGACCTGCTGCCGCAGGAGGTCGGGGTCGATCACCAGCACGCGAAGGACAGGAGGACGTTCCATGAACCAGGGATCGGCCGCTTCCCC
>CAYFPX010000100.1:0-2787 GCA_964344945.1 uncultured Enterobacterales bacterium | reverse complement strand
AGGCCGCGAGCGCCAGGTCGAGAACCGGGGCTCAGAACGAGAACAAGGGGTCAGACCCCAACGCTTGACACCTTTCACCCCGAGCCATAGCAGCCATAGGGGTCAGACCCCAACGCTTGACACCTTTCACCCCGAGGGGTCCCCATGGCTCGCGGCCCGCGCATCGACTACCCCGGCGCTCGCCACCACGTCTTCAACCGGTCGGCCCGCAAGGAACCGCTGTTCCACACCGACGACCACTGCATGGTCTTCATGCGGGCCGTAGCGGACCTGCCCGACCGCTGCGGCGTGCGCGTGCACGGCTACGCGCTCATGCCCAACCACTACCACCTGATGCTCGAGTGCCCCCAGGGCAACCTGAGCCGGGCGATGAAGGTCTTCTCCGGCGACCTCACCCGGGGCCTCAACGCCCTCGTCGGGACCTGGGACGGCCCGGTGATGAAGGGCCGCTTCAAGAACCGCGTGGTCGAGCACGAGGACTACTGGACCCACCTGCTGCTCTACCTGCACCTCAACCCGGTCAAGGCCAACCTCGTGCGCCTGCCCGGCGACAGCCGCTGGACCAGCCACCACGCCTACGCCGGGCTCTCCCAGACCCCGTCCTGGCTCACCACCTCAGAGCTCCTGGACCACCTCGGGGGGCGCGACGGCTACCTCGATGCTCTCCAGCAGACCCGCAGTGGCAGCCGATCGGCGCCCGAGTCCTTCGACGAAGGCCGCCTGTGGGTCAAGGGTGGCTCCTCGGCGCCCGCTGTCGCCCCGCCGCCAGATCATGCACTGCCCACCGCAGACCAGGCCCTCGCCCAGGTAGCCGGCCTGGCCGACCTGACCGTCGACCACCTGTTGGTCACGGTTCAGGGGCGCGGCGGCAATCCGACCCGCCGCGTGGCGGCGTGGTGGCTCACCCGCTGCGCCGGCCTCACTCACGCCCAGGCGGGCGCTCGCCTGGGCGCGAGCACGGCCCAGGTGGCCAACTGGTGCAGCGCCATCAACCGGGGCAAGAGCAAGCACCCCGAGCAGAAGCGCCTCGTGTCCGAGCTGCTCGGGAAAAGTATCAAGCCTTAGGGTCTGACCCCTGAACCTAGAAGTTCAGGTCGTAGACCAGGTGCTGTGAGTTGTCCCAGGCCCAGACCGTCTGGTCCAGGTAGTTGTACTGCACCATCGAGTTGTACCCGCCCGGGTTCTCGAAGGTGATGGACTCGCTCGAGCCGCTGTCGGCATCGGTGTCCCAGACATAGTTGATGGTCGTGCTCGACGAGCTGTAGCTGTCGATCATGTAGACCAGCCCGCACACCACGAACGCGTTGCCCATGTTGTTCTTGGACTCGGACCCGGTGTTCCAGGTGTCCTCGATGTCCAGGTCCTCGGACAGCTTGGAGACCACGACCTTGCCGCTGTTGCCCGAGGTCGCGTAGATCACCCACAGGCCGTTCTCGTCGACCGAGAAGTCGATGTCCGAGTAGCCGCCCCACTCGTAGTGGTAGGTGTTGCGGTAGCCCGCGTCGGTGAGCTCGACGACGTCCTCGACCGCCCGGGCGTCCAGGTCGTACTTGACCATGTTCCGGGTGCCGGCGGAGTTGTAGTAGAGGTAGCCGTTGTAGGCGACGGCGCCGGTGCCGTCGTAGCTGTAGGTCAGGCTCCAGGAGTCGGCGACGGTGCCGGACTCGAAGTCGGCGAAGGAGTCGTACTCCTCGATGGTGCTGCCGTTGTAGGAGTCCATGTACCAGACCTGCTCGCCCAGGGTCTGCTCCGGGTCGGTGAACCAGTTGCCATAGGTGGATCCCGTGGACCGCACGTTGCTCGGGGAGTCCACGCTGCTGATCTCGCCGCAGTTCGGGCCGATGGTCGCCGAGGCCTCGGCACTGTCGCCGTCGCCGTTGCCGTCGTTGGGTGTCACGGTGCAGACCCACTCCTCACCCTCGTAGGCCTCGCCGGCGAGGACGGTGTCGCCGGTGTGGTCCGTGGTCGAGGCCGAGGTGTAGGGCACGCCGTCGACCTCCCAGGAGAAGGTGTAGGTCACGGTGTCGCCATCGACGTCGTCGCTGTCGACATCGATCACGCACTGGAAGTCGTGTACACCCTCGCCCGGGCTCTCCGGATCGATGCTGATCTCCGGAGCGGTGGGCGCGGAGTTCACCACGGTGACCGTGTTGGTGACGAAGGCGTCGCTGGTGTCCTTGCCGTCGTCGGCGGTGACCTCGACGTAGATGGTGTCGCCTGCGCTCACGTAGCCGGTGAGGTCCAGGCTGCTGTAGGACGACCAGCTCTCGGGCCCCGGGGCGCCGTTGATGTGCCAGGAGTAGATCATCTGGAGGCTGTCACCGTCTGGGTCGTCGGCGGTCGCCGCCACGGTCACCGTGTCCGCCGCGCCCGGGTCCTCGGGGCTCAGCACGGCGTCGGTCACCTCGGGCACGCCGTTCTGGATGGTCACGGTCTGGCTGGAGACCGTGTTGCCGTCGGACTGGCCGTCGTTCGGGGTGGCGTTGCAGTTGACGTTGTCGCCCTCGCCGAAGGCGCCGGCGAGGGTCTCGCCGCTGGCGACGGTCAGGCCGTTGACCTCCCAGCTGTAGCTGTAGGTGAAGGTGGTCGTGCCGTCCGGGTCGGTGGTGTTGCCGGGCACGCAGGTGAGGGTGTCGTTGCTGGTGGCCGGGTCCGGGGTGATCGCGGCGTCGTCGATCACCGGCTCCTGGTTGTCGATCACGGCCGTGAAGCTCACCGCGTCGCCCTGGTCGGTGCCGTCGTAGGGGGTCACGGAGCAGGTCAGGTGGTCGCCGCTCGCAAACACAC
>CAYFPX010000099.1:16729-26952 GCA_964344945.1 uncultured Enterobacterales bacterium | reverse complement strand
TCCTGCTGATCAACCCCGCGATGAACATGCGCAAGCTCGGGCGCTTCGCGAGCCTGCTCGAGCCCATGCCGCCCACCGGGCTGGCGTACATCGCAGGCGCCATGCAGGCCCACGGGGCCCACGTCCGGGTCGTCGACATGTTCGCCGAGAAGCTCTCCGGCGACGAGGTGGTCGAGCGGGCCCGGCGCTTCCAGCCGGACCTGGTGGGCATGACCGTGCTGACCCCCTCGGCCCCGGTCTGCGAGGTCCTCACCCGCGGCCTCCGGCAGGTGGTGCCCCAGGCCAGGGTGGTCTGGGGCGGCATCCACGCCGAGGTCTTCGCCGCCGAGATCTGTCGGGATCACGGGGTCGACTTCTGCGTGCACGGCGACGGCGAGCGCACCAGCCAGGAGCTGCTCGACGCCCTGGAGAGCGGCGACGACGACTTCAGCGCCATCGACGGCCTGACCTGGCGCTCGGTCGATGGCGAGCCGATCACGAACAAGCCGCGGGCCCTGAACAAGGACCTGGACGCACTTCCGTACCCGGCCTGGGAGCTCTTCCCCATCCACCGCTACGGGCTCTTGCCCTTCGCCGACTTCGCCAAGCCGGTGCTCACCATGGCGGGGTCCCGGGGCTGCCCCTACCGCTGCGACTACTGCAGCCTCATCCACACCGGTGGCAAGACCTACCGCAAGCGGGACCCGATCAAGCTCGTCGACGAGTACCAGTACCTGGTCGAGCGCTTCGGGGTCCGCCAGATCGGCTTCATCGACCCGATCTTCCCGCTGGTGAAGAAGGACCTGCAGCCCTTCTGCGAGGAGCTGGCGCGGCGCGGCCTGGACGAGAAGTGCGCCTGGCTCTCGGAGACCCGGGCGGACCGCCTGGACCCGGACACCTGCCGGATCATGTACGACGGCGGCTGCCGCCGGGTGCTGATGGGCATCGAGTCCGGGGTGGACATGCTCCTGGGCAACGTCAACAAGACCCTGACCACGGAGAAGGTCCGTGAGGGCGTGAAGAACGCCCGCGAGGCCGGCATCCAGACCGTGGGGCTGTTCATGATCGGCCTGCCCGGCGAGACCCCCGCGCTCACCCAGGAGACCATCGACTTCTCCATCGAGCTGGACCTGGACTTCGCCAAGTACGCCATCACCGTGCCCTTCCCGGGCTCCAAGCTCTTCGACGACCGCTGGCAGAAGGACCTGTTCCGCGACGACTGGGACAACTACACGACCTTCAACCCGGACCCGGACGCGCTCATCTACCACCCCCAGGGCTACGACCCGGCAGAGCTGGTGAAGATGCAGCAGGTAGCGATGCGGAGCTTCTACCTGCGGCCGCGGCAGCTCAAGAAGCAGCTGGTGACGCTGCGGACGATCTCGCCGCGGAACCTGCTGTACGGGATCTACGGGATGGCGATCTGACGGGGTTCAGTCGCCGACGTACTCCGTCGTGCAGGTGCCCTCGACGCAGCGGGCGGTCCACGCGCTCAGGGGCGGGCAGGGCTCCATCTCCAGGTCGCACGGGACGCCGGCTGCCAGGGCCTTGACGGCCTCCTGCCAGGCCTCGGCCGCGCCCTTGGACACACCGACGACGCACTCGGCCTTGCAGGACTCTCCCTCGGCCGGCAGGTGATCGAGACCGGCGAGGGCCCAGGCGACGACGCAGTCGTCGTCTGTGGCGCAGGTGCGGTAGTCGGCCGGCAGGGTCGGGGTCGCGGGCTTGTCCTCGGTGGCCGGCGCTGCGGCCGAGGGGGCCGCTGGCTCCTCGGCGGGAGGGGGGGGAGCGTCACGCTGAGAGCCGACGGAGGCGCAGGCGAGGAGCCAGAGGGTGATCATCCGCCCTCCTTCATGCCGCCGGCGCACGCGACCCGCGTGCGCCGTCCCAGTCCACGATCGGCCAACCCGCCTTGGTCGCCCGCAGTCTCAACCGGGGGTCCGGATCGACGACCACCGGTCGCCCGACGGCCTCGAGCACCGACACATCGGCGATGGAGTCGGTGTAGAAGGCGCAGTCGGCCAGGGCCACGCCTCGTGCCTCCGCGCACTGCCGGGCCAGCACCAGCTTGCCCTCGGCGTAGCAGAGGGGCTCGATGGGCCGGCCGGTGAAGACGCCGGCCTCGTCCACCTCGAAGCGGTTGCTGAGCACCTCGTCGAAGTCCAGGTCGTCGGCGAAGCGGCCGCTCAGGTAGTTGCTGGTGCTGGTGAGCATGACGAGTGCGTCGCCGGCGGCGCGGTGCTCCTCGACGGCGAGGTGCGCTCCGGGCCGCACGAGGCCCTGGCACTCCCGGTCGTAGAAGTCGAAGGTACGCTGGCGGACCTCGCTCTCGCGGTCGCCCTCGAGGGTCGAGATGGCCAGGCGCAGGGCCTGCTCCATGTCCGCCAGGCCGATGCGGTACTTCACGAACCAGCCCGTGGCCCGCAGGAACTGCAGCTTGGAGATGTGACCGCCCCGGAGCTCGGCACGGATCCACAGGTTGCCGGAGTTCCGGGCGATGAGGGTCTTGTCCAGGTCGAAGAAGGCGATGGTCACGGTCGTGATCTAACGGAGTTAGGAGGGGGTTCGTGGCAGCCATCGCCCTGACCCCCGACACCCTGAGCCCGCAGCACCTGCTGCACTGGGCCATGGACACCTACGGCGAGGCCCTGGCCTTCACGACCGGCCTGGGTCCTGGCGGCATCGCCCTGCTCCACATGGCCCGCCAGAAGTGGGACGACGTCCACTGCGCCTTCCTGGACACGTCCTTCCACTTCCCGGAGACCCTGGACTACCGCGAGGACATCCAGGACCTGCTGGACGTGGAGATCGAGGCCATCCGCCCGAGGCCCTTCGGCCCCACCTGGCGCGAGGACCGCCTGGCCTGCTGCGACCACCGGAAGGTCGCGCCACTGGCCCAGGCCCTCGACGGCAAGCACGCCTGGGTCAACGCCCGCAGAGGCGACCAGGGCGGCGCTCGCTCGGGCATCGCCGCCATCGAGCGCGACGCCGTGGGCTTCGTGAAGATCAACCCCCTGGCCTACGTGGACCGCGCCTGGGTCGATGCCTACCTCGAAGAGCACCAGGTCCCCAAGCACCCCCTGCTCAGCCAGGGCTACGGCTCGGTGGGCTGCGAGCCCTGCACCCGCAAGCTGCGCCCGGGCGAGTCCGAGCGCGACGGTCGGCTGTTCGCCAAGGGCCACACCGAGTGCGGCATCCACACCCGGCTGCTGGTGCAGAAGTGATCGCCTGGATCCTGATCGCCTGCACCGCGGGCGACGCCGAGCACCGCACCTTCGAGCAGCCGACCTCCGCCGCCACGGACTCCGGTGCGGACACCCCCGCCGCCGACAGCGGAGGTCCCGCCGACAGCGGGGGGACCTCCCCGGACACCGACACCGGCGACGCGACCAGCGGCCCCTGCCCCCAGGGCATGGCCTACGTCGCGGAGACCTTCTGCATGGACCGCTACGAGGCCGCCCTCGAGGAACAGCTCGACGGCGAGTGGGTCCCGTCGAGTCCCTACGAGACCATCGGCGACCGCACGGTCCGGGCGGTCTCCCAGAGGGGTCAGGTCCCACAGGGGTACATCTCGGGGGACCAGGCCGCCGCCGCCTGCGAGGCCGCCGGCAAGCGCCTGTGCCTGGACAGCGAGTGGAACACCGCGTGTGTCGGACCGGACCGCACCACCTGGCCCTACGGCGACGAGCACGTCGACGGCGCCTGCAACGACGACTACGACGGCACCCACCCGGTCATCGACTACTTCGGCACCAGCGAGGGGGTCTGGGACGGCACCTCGATGAACGACCCGGGCATCAACCAGCAGCCGGGCACGGTCGCTCCGGGCGGCGAGTACGCCGACTGCCGCAGCCACTGGGGAGTGCACGACCTGCACGGCAACCTGCACGAGTGGGTCGACGAGTCCAGCGGGGTCTTCCGCGGCGGGTTCTATGCCGACGGCAGCTACAACGGCCAGGGCTGCACCTACGTCACCACCGCCCACAGCCGCAGCTACCACGACTACTCCACCGGGTTCCGTTGTTGCCTGACGCCCTGATCGAGCCGGTGGTGCCGCTGATGGGCGCCGTGATCTGGACCCTGCTCCTGGTGGGCGCCATGGGCGGGTGGCGGGTGGTGCAGGTCCTGGGCCGCTGGCAGGCCCCCAACGCCTTTCCCAGTGGGCAGCCCCACGGTCCGAGCTGGTACCAGCGCCTCAACCGCGCCCACATGAACTGCGTGGAGAATGTGCCGCTCTACGGGCTGGTGGTCATCGCGGCCGATCAGCTGGTGGTCATCCCGGGCGACACGGTCGGCTGGCTCGCCTGGGCCTGGTTCCTCGCCCGCATCGGCCAGACCCTCGCCCACGTCTCGAGCGGCTCGAACCTGGCGGTGAACGTGCGCTTCACGTTCTTCGCGGTCCAGCAGGTCTGCCTGGGCTGGATGATCTGGCTGGTGCTCCAGCGCTTCGCCTGAGCCCTGGGCTCAGGAGTCGTACCAGTCCGGCTGCACCAGCTGCTTGTAGTAGTCCGTGTTCAGCGGGTTGATGCGCTGCTTCAGCCCCGCCAGGGCCATCGAGCCGCTCACCTTGGCGAACCAGCGGTACATGTCGCGCTTGTAGTCCACCGGGTTGAACAGGCCCTTGAAGAGCCAGCGCGTGTTCACGAACTGCTTGTTCATGTCGTAGAGCGCCTGGGCGATCTCGTGGCGGTCCAGGTAGTCGGTGTCGAGCACCGGGCTCAGCCAGTCGAAGTCGTCGAAGTCCGCTTCGGTGATGTGCCCGTTGGCGATGGCGTCGTCGTAGATCGGGGTGCCCGGCACGGGGGTGATCGGGTGGAAGGCCGGGAAGTCGATGTCGAGCTTCCTGGCGAGGTCCACCTGGCGCTGGAGCGAGGCGTGGTCCTCTTCCTTGACCCCCACGATGAAGGTCGCCTGGATGAAGACCTCCGGGTACTTCTCCTTGAAGATGCGGATGGCCTGCTCGGCGATGCCGCCGGTGTAGAAGCGCTTGTCCAGCGAGCTCAGGCCGTCGTCCTCGGCCCGCTCGACCCCGATGAGGATGTGGCTCAGCCCGGCGCGGACCTGGTCTGCCAGGATGCCCTTCTCCTCGTCCCGCACGATGCAGTCCGCCCGCATGAAGGTGAACCACTTGGTCTTCATGCCGGACCGGATCATGGCCTCGGAGAACTGCTGGTTGAAGCGCGGGTCGATGTTCCAGGACTCGTCGACCCAGACGTAGCTGCGCTTGCCGTACTGGTGGTAGAGCCACTCGACCTCTTCCATCATCCGATCGACGCTCTTGGACCGCCAGCGGGGGGAGAGCTTGGTGTTGCCCGAGGCGTCGACCCGGCGGTCGGCCATCGTGGTCCACCAGGCGCAGAAGCTGCACTTGGAGACACAGCCCCGGCTGTGGTGGATGGTGGTGCCGCCCGGGGAGAACAGGTAGCGACTCGTGCCGTAGAGGTGCATCGGCATGAGGTCGTAGGCGGGCAAGGGCAGGTCATCGAGGTTGCGCACCAGCCTGCGGGCGGGGGTCCGGACCAGCTCGCCGTCGGCCCCGTAGGCCAGGCCGGCGATGTCCCCCCAGTCGTCGCCCCCGTCGACCGCTCGCAGCAGCTCGGCGAAGGTCTGCTCGCCCTCGCCGACCACGATGGCGTCGATGTCCGGATGCACGGCGTAGCGGTGGGCCAGGTTGGTGAAGTGGCCCCCGCCAGCCACGGTCACGGCTTCCGGCGCCGCTTCGCGCGCGAGCCGGAAGAAGCGCATGGCCTCGGTGGCGTAGAGCGCGTGGTTCTCGCCGGCCCCCACCACGTGGGGCTTGAACTCCCGGATCAGGTGGAACAGCGAGCGCCAGCCGATGTGCAGCGGCATGCAGTCCACCACCCGGACCTCGTGGCCATCCTCGCGGGCCACGGCCGCCAGGGCGGGCAGAGCCTGCTGCAGCAGGAAGTTGTCGCCTTCGGAGGTGAAGGGCCAGTACCGCCTGGGCGGCTGGACGAGGAGGACGCGCACGGGGGGAGCTTAGCCGGCTGTGGGGGCCCGTGCGGCGACGATCCACGCCCGGTGGAGGGGGGCGGTGACGGGGTGGGCCGCCAGGCGCTCTTCCCAGGCCAGGGTCTGCGCCAGATCGAGCTCGCCGGCCGCCAGCTCGAAGGGCCCGGAGGTGGTGTAGTGGGTGCCCAGGAGCAGCTCCAGCTCCCAGCCGCTGAACAGGGCTCGCAGGGCAGGTTCGTCGTAGGTCCGCACCCAGCGGTCCCCCGGAACGTGCAGCACCCCGTCGCCCAGGAGGGCCTCCAGCGAACCGGCGGGCGCGTCCAGGGCCGCCGCCCAGCCCCACCGGGCCTCGACGGACGCCAGCAAGACGCCCCCGGGCGCCAGCACCTCGCGCACGGCCCCGAGCACCGCGGTGGGATCGTCGACGTAGCAGAGGACCTCGGTGGCCAGGACGCAGTCGACCGGGGCCACCGGGGGAAGGTGCGTGCCGGTAGACCAGTGCAGGTCCAGCCTTCCGGCCAGCCCGGCCGCATGCATGGCGGCCCGCCAGAGGGACCGCAGGTCCGGGTCCACGAGCTCCACGTCCAGGCCGCGGTCGAGCAGGGCCGCGGTGAAGCGGCCGGTGCCGCCGCCCAGGTCCAGCACGCGCCCGACCCTCGGCAGCCAGGGGGCCCAGTGGTGCAGGTAGAGGGCGCGCTCCAGCATCTTCTCCCGGTGGTTCGGGGCGGCTGGGTCCAGGAAGTCCAGCCACGGCGCGAGCTCCGGGTCCTGCCAGGCGGTGGTGCTGCCGACCAGGTTGTCGAACCCTGGGCTGGGGGCTGCGCCGCCGGCGAACAGCGCCGGCAAGCGGGGATCCCCGGCGGGCATCGCAAAGGGGGTGCCGGGCCAGTCACCGAGGTCCCGGCAAGCGTAGGGAGGACCGGCCGGCAAGGGCAGGGGAGAGCCGTCGGGCAAGGTCGCGTCGGCGAGGGCCATCGGGCGCCAGTATGCCTCTCGCGGCGCCTTGACAGGGGACCCACGCCGGGCAAGACTGCATCCACCCGCCGCCCCGTCCGGAGCGGCACTCACCGACCCAGGAGGTCCCGATGCGCTGGCGTCCCTCGCCACGTCCGAAGCCCCCGAAGAAGTAGCTTTACTCGGGACTGAGGATGGAAGGCTGCCCTCGCCGTGGGGCGGCCTTCTTGGTTTTTGGCGGGATCGGGGTCTGATGCTGCTCGCCGCTCCGGGTCGGGCTGATCGGCTCCGCGCGGGGCTCACCGGGGCCGCTGCGGGGGCCCGTCCGGGGCCCCCTTGCTAAGGTCGGAATCGCTCCGTCCTTCCAGGACTCTCGCTCTCCTCCATTGCCCCGGTGAGCCCCGCGCTCCGCCGGCGCCCTCCCCTGCGCTCGGTGGGAGAGGGGACCCGCAGGAAGGAAGGGGCGGCGGCGGAGAGGGAGATCGAACCTGCCGGGCCGGCTCGAAAGCTCCGTTCTTCTCCTCGCCCGAGCCCTCTGTTGGCCCGTGAGGCCCTGGCGGGCCTGGAGACCCAAGCAACGCGGCTGGCAGTGCCACCACTCGCAGCGCAGGCGCGTCCGCAGGAGGAGCGGGCTGGCTCCCGGGGAAATGGAGGAGACCCCGCAGGGGGGGCGAAAGCCCGACCGCAGGGAGGGACCGTACGGCCGAGAGTCCTGGAAGGGCGGAGGCGATTCCGACCGTGGTGGAACGGGGCCAGGACGGCCCCGCGGAGCGGCCCCGGGAGCCAGCCCGCTCCTCCGACGAGGACGCGCCAAGCGGGCCCCGCCACCACCGCTCGAGTCGCCCTAGACGATCTCGTACGCGTCGGGATCCGCCAACAGCGCCTGCATCAGCGCCAGCGTCATGCCGTGCCCCGGCCTGACGGCTTCCAGCCGACCCACCAGCCGCCCACCCAGCAAAGCAACGTCGCCGACCAGGTCGAGGACCTTGTGCCGCACCGGCTCGTCCGCCGCGCGGGCGCCTTCCGGGTTGACCATGCGCTCCGTGTCGTAGACCACCGCGTTGTCCAGGGTGCCCCCGCGGGCCAGGCCGCGGCTGCGCAGCCACTCGACCTGGTCCAGAAAGCCAAAGGTCCGGGCCCAGGCGACCTCGTCGCGGAAGCTGTCGGCCGTGAGGGTCAGCGCCAGGCGCTGGCGGCCGATGGCCGGGTGGGGGAATTCGATGGTGGCGTCGATCTCGAGCGCCGGGGCCGGCACGAGGCGCACGTGGCGGTCGCCGTTGGAGACCTCGACCCGGCGGCGCACCAGGATGGTGAGCGGGCGCTCGCCCTGGGTCGTGCTGCCTGCCTGCTCCAGCAGCGTCAGCCAGTCCCGGGCCGAGCCGTCGAGGATGGGGATCTCGGGGCCGTCGACCTCGATGCGGGCGTTGTCGATGCCGAGAGCCGTCAAGGCTGCCAGGAGGTGCTCACCGGTGGAGACCCGCGCTGGCCCCCGGGCCAGGGTCGTGGCCATCTGGGTGTCGGAGACCCAGGTGCAGTGGGCCGGCACGGTCGGCGAGCCGGGCAGGTCCACCCGGGCGAATTGCAGGCCGGCTCCCACGGGCGCGGGGTGCACGGACACGTGGACCGCTGCTCCGCTGTGCAGCCCCACTCCTGCGATGTGGACGGCCCTGGCGAGGGTGGCCTGGACCGCCTCTCCCGGGTGGGGGAGGTCGGTCTCCAGCTTGTCGCTTCTGGGCCCTGACCCGGACATGGCCGGCAGCATAGCGCCAGGTCCGCGGAGTGGCCACAAGTCCGCGTCAGGAGCGCGTCGAGGAGGGGTATTCCCTACTTCTTCGAGGCCCCGGGCAGGCCGCCCACCCGGTCGCCCACCTGCACATCGTGCTCGCTGAACCAGCCCTGGGTCATCTCCAGGGCGTAGAGCACCGGCGCCCCGCTGGGCACCGAGGTCCGGTCGAAGGGGGTCATGTCCTTGATGGCGGCGATGGTGCCGTCGGCCCGGATGTAGGCGATCGACAGCGGGATCTGGGTGTTCTCCATCCAGAAGCTGCGGTGGGCGGTCTCCGGGTAGGCGAACAGCATGCCGGCGTCGCGCCCCAGGGCCTTGCGGTACATCAGCCCCTGGGCCCGCTCCGCCGGCTCGTCGGCCAGCTCGGCCCTGACGGTGTGGCCGTCGACGTGGAGCTCGATGGTCTCCAGCTGGGGCTTGGCGGCCCCGGTGCCGCAGGCCAGAGCAAGCGCCAGCCACATCAGAAGAGCTCCGCCTGCTCCGCGAGCACGTCGTGGGTCGCGCCCAGGTGGCGCAGGCCGCGGGCCGTCACGATGCGTCCCCTGGCAGTGCGCTGGAGCAGGCCCTGCTGGATGAGGAAGGGCTCGTAGACCTCTTCGATGGTGTCGGCCTCTTCGCCGATGGCGGCGGCGAGGTTGGTCAGGCCCACGGGGCCGCCCTCGAACTTCACGGCGATGGCGTGCAGGATGCGGCGGTCCATGCCGTCCAGGCCCTCTTCGTCGACCTCGAGGCGGCCCAGGGCCTTGCGGGTGATGGCCAGGTCCACCGTCCCGTCGCCCTCGACCTGGGCGAAGTCCCGGACCCGCTTCAGCAGGCGGTTGGCGATGCGGGGGGTGCCCCGGCTGCGGTGGGCGAGCTCGCGGGCGCCGTCGTCGTCGATGGGCAGGGACATGCGCTGGGCGGAGCGGAGGATGATCGCCAGGAGCTCCTCGGGGGTGTAGAAGTCGAAGGTGCACTGGATGCCGAAGCGGGCCCGCAGGGGACTGGTCAGCAGCCCCGACCGGGTGGTGGCGCCCACCAGGGTGAAGGGCCTCAGCGGCAGCTTCACCGACTGGGCGCCCGGACCGGAGCCCAGCAAGACGTCGATCTGGTAGTCCTCCATCGCCGGGTAGAGGACCTCCTCGACCGCCCGGTTGAGGCGGTGGATCTCGTCGATGAACAGCACCTCGCGGTCCTGGAGGTTGTTCAGCAGCGCGGCCAGGTCGCCGCCGCGCTCCAGGGTGGGACCGCTGGCGGTGTGCAGCTCGACCCCCAGCTCCTCGGCCACGATGTAGGCCAGCGAGGTCTTGCCGAGCCCTGGCGGTCCCGAGAAGAGCACGTGGTCCAGGGCGTCGCCGCGCTGCAGGGCCGCGCGGATGTAGACCCGGAGGTTGTCCTTGATCCGCGCCTGGCCGATGTACTCGCCCAGGTCCCGCGGACGCAGGGCCGGATCGAGGAAGTCGGCTTCGGCGGGATCGACGATGCGGCTCATTCGGTCCTCGACAGGTAGCGCAGGGCGGCTCGCAGGCGGTCCTCGAGGGAGGCATCGCCC
>CAYFPX010000099.1:0-16700 GCA_964344945.1 uncultured Enterobacterales bacterium | reverse complement strand
TCGGAGCGCTTGTAGCCGAGTCGGGCCAGGGCCAGGCTGAACTGGTCGCCACTGCTGGGGCCGGTCGTCCGCGTGGTGGGCCTGAAGGAGATGGTGGTGGTGAGCTTGCCCTGGAGCTCGGACACGATGCGCCGGGCGATGGTGGCGCCGATGCCCTTGATCCGGGTGAGGGTCGCCACGTCCTCGGCGTCGATGGCCCGCACGATGTCCGACGCCTCCAGCCCGCCCAGCAGGGCGAAGGCGTGCTTGGGGCCGACGCTCTTGACCGTCAGCAGGCGCTCGAAGAGGACCTGGTCGTCGGTGCCGGTGAAGCCGAACAGATCGAAGGCGTCCTCGCGGATGCGCGTGCTGATCAGCAGGGTCTGCTCGGTCCCGCTCTCCATGGATGACCAGGTGCGGCCGTCCACCAGGACCCGGTAGCCGACCCCGCCCACGTCCACGATGAGGGTGGACTCGGGCAGGGTCTCCACGATCCCCCTCAGCCGCGCGATCACCGGCGCCGCTCCAGGGCCTGCCGCCGAGGGGCGTGGGCCAGGTGGGTGATGGCGATGGCCACGGCGTCGGCGGCGTCGTGAGGGCCCTCGACCTTCTCGCCCAGCAGGGTCTCGACCATCCGCCGGAGCTGGTCCTTGTCGGCCTTGCCCGAGCCTGCCACGGTCTTCTTCACGGTCATCGCGTTGTACTCGTACACCGGCAGGCCGTCGCGGCCCAGGGCGAGCAGGGCGACGCCGCGGGCCTGGCCCAGGCGCAGGGCGGACTCCGAGGACTTGTGCCGGAAGATCGCCTCGATGGCGCAGGCCCCCGGCTGGAACTCCAGCAGCAGAGCGGCGATGCCGTCGTGGATGACCGCCAGGCGCTCGGTCATGGGGTCCTTGGAGCGGGTCCGCAGGACCCCGGCCGCGTGCAGCCGGTAGCGCCCGCGCTGGCGGCTCACCAGGCCGTAGCCGGTGGCGGTGGAGCCGGGATCGATGCCGAGGACGAGCATGGGCCTGCAGTTGAACGGGCGTTCAGGTGCTCAGTCTAACGAGGGACGGCGCCGCACAGCGCCGAAGCCCACCAGGAAGATCAGGGCCGCGGCCTGTCGCTGGCGGTTCCAGCGGGCGAAGCAGCCCTCGTCGCAGGGCTCCTCGTCGATCTCCTCGTCGCAGTCCTGGTCGACGTCGTCGCAGATCTCCTCGGCGCCCGGGTAGATCTCCGGGTCGTCGATGGCGCAGTCGACTTCGTCGATCCAGCCGTCCTCGTCGGTGTCGGCGCCGTGGGCGTGCACCTCGGGGGCGCCCACCAGGAACAGAGCGAGCGGCAGGAGCTTCACTCGCTGAAGCTACCCTCCTGGAACAGGTTCAGCAGGTTTCCCTCCGGGTCCTGGAGGCTGATGGCCACGCCGTGCTCGTCGCGGCGGTCGTCGAGCAGGCGGATGCCCTCGCGCAGCACGCGGCGGCGCAGGCTGAACAGGTCGGAGACGGCGAGATCCAGGTAGATGCCGTGCCCGGAGGGCCGGACGGTGGCGTCGCCGCCGGTGGCGTCGACCACAGCGATCTGGCAGCCGCCGACCTGGAAGAAGACGTGGCTGCGGCCCTCGGACGCGATCGGGAGCCCGATCAGCTCGGCGTAGAAGCGGCGGACCGCAGCGTAGCGGGTGGTGGGGATCGCGGCTTCGAGCATGCGGACCTGCATGGCCGGAGTCTCCCTCACGGACAGCTCGCGGACTCCCCCTGGCACTCGTACCAGGTCTCAAGCTCGGCACAGCCGCCGGTCTCACAGGTGCCTGACAGCGGGATCGTGACCGACTTGCCATGGGCCCAGGGGCAGCGCTCGTCGAAGGTCGCCTGGAGGAGCACCGGGGTGCCGACGGGCAGTCCCTGGAGGCAGAAGGTGCCGTCGGCGGCGGTGGTCGTGCTGCCCAGAGGGGCACAGAGGACGGGCTCCCAGGCGTCGATGACCAGGCCGTCGCCGCTGCCGTTGTTGGCGTCCCGCAGGCGGCCGGAGAGGCAGCCGACCTCGCCGCTGGTGGTGCCGCTGTCGGCCGTGCCGACGGTCGACCCGCTGTCTGAGGCGGTCGTGCCTGCGGAGTCGCCGCCGGTGAAGTCACCGGTGCAACCCAGGGAACCGAGGAGGAGGAGGGGGATCATGGAGCGGACCATGCCTGGTGCCTCGCTACACTCCCTACCATGTGCGGGCGCTTCATCCAGACCACAGACGCAGACGTGCTGGCCGCGATCTACCAGATCCAGGTGCCGTTCTCGCTGACGCTCCGGTACAACGCCGCCCCCACCCAGGAGCTCGCGGTGATCCGCCGGGTCGACGCCGACGCCCCCCGAGAGGTCGCCCACCTGCGCTGGGGCCTGGTCCCGAGCTGGGCGAGGCCCGACAAGCTGCCGACCCTGATCAACGCCCGCAGCGAGACCGCGGCCGAGAAGCCGAGCTTCGAGCGGTCCCTGGCCCGCAGGCGCTGCCTGGTGCTCACCGACGGCTGGTACGAGTGGCTGCGCCAGGACAAGGTCAAGCGGCCGTTCGTGTTCCGCCGAAGAGATCGCGCGCCCTTCGTCTACGCCGGCATCTGGGAGCGCTGGCGCCGCGGCGACGAGCCCCTGGAGTCGTTCGCCATCCTCACCACCGAGGCCAACGAGGCGATGGCCGAGGTGCACCACCGCATGCCCGTGGTGATCGATCCGGCGGACCAGGACCTCTGGCTCGATCCGAGCATCACCGACCCCGAGCGCGTCGCCCACCTGCTCCGGCCGTCGGAGCCCGCGCTCTGGGAGGCCACCGAGGTGGTGCCCCTGGTCAACAAGGTGCACAACCAGGGTCCCGGGCTACTGGAGCCCGTCGCGCCTGCGGAGTGATCAGGCGCGGCTGGAGCCGCCATGCCGCACCCCGCCGAGCGACCCCGTCGCAACCGCAGCCACCGGGCCCTGCGGGCCTTCACGCGAGAGGCCCGGGTCACGGCCGACCGCTTCGTCTACCCGCTGTTCCTCCACGACGCGGCTCACGACCAGCCGATCCCGTCCATGCCGGGCTGCTCCCGTCTCTCCCCCGACGGCCTGCTCCGGGAGGCCGAAGGCGCGCTGGCGGACGGCATCGGCAGCGTGGTGCTCTTCCCGGCGGAGCCCGACGCCCACAAGACCCGGGACGCCCACCACGCCTACGACCCTCACGGCCTGGTCCAGCGCTCCCTGCGCACCCTGAAGCAGCGCTTCCCCGAGCTGGTGCTGATGACCGACGTGGCCCTCGACCCCTACTCGAGCGCCGGGCACGACGGCCTGGTGTCCCCCAGCGGCGAGATCCTCAACGACGAGACCCTCGCCGTCCTGGTCAAGCAGGCGCTGAGCCAGGCCCAGGCCGGCGCCGACGTCATCGCCCCCAGCGACATGATGGACGGGCGGGTCGGGGCCATCCGGTCGGCCCTCGACGAAGCGGGCTTCACCGGCGTCTCGATCCTGTCGTACACGGCCAAGTACGCCTCCGCTTTCTACGGCCCCTTCCGGGACGCCCTCGACAGCCACCCGGGCCAGGGGGACAAGAAGACCTACCAGATGGACCCCGCCAACGTGCGGGAGGCGCTGCGCGAGGTCCGGTTGGACGAGCTCGAGGGCGCCGACATGCTGATGGTCAAGCCCGCCGGGCCCTACCTGGATGTCATCCGGGCCGTGCGGGAGGCGACGGCCCTGCCCGTGGCCGCCTACCAGGTGAGCGGCGAGTACGCGATGCTCAAGGCCGCCTCGGCCAGCGGCTGGCTCGACGAGCGGGCGGTAGCGCTGGAGAGCCTGCTGGCCATCCGGCGGGCCGGCGCCGATCTGATCCTGACCTACTACGCCCGGCAGGCGGCCCGGTGGCTTCGCGAGGGGTGAGAAGGGACAAGTCACTCACGCCTGAGTGACGGTCCTGCAAAGCCGGGAATCCGGCGGTGGGCTGGGCGGTCTCCGCAGGCGAGACTGCCGACATGACGCCCGAGACCCTCGCCACGCGCTTCGACACCTGGGCCAACCACCCCAGGTCGGTGGCGTGGACCGTCCAGTACCGGTTCGGCTTCGGCGCCTCCTCGCGGCAGCGCACCTTCCGCTGGTACGCCCCCGCCGACGCCCGCGGGGCCCGGGCGGTCCTCACCAGGCTGCACAACGGTGTGCTGCTGCTCCAGCCGCTGCGGGTCGTGCTCGACGCCCCCTGCTCCGAGGCCCGGCTGCAGCCCTGGCTGGACGACATCCGCAGCGTGCACGCCCTGCCGATCTCCACCAGCGAGGACGAGCACTCCGAGCCGCCCGGCGAGGCTCTGGACCTGCCGGCGATCCAGACCGCGGACCCGGGGCCCGGGCGAGGCCTGGCGGTGGGGCTGGACATCGGTGGCACCGGCATGAAGGTCTGCGCCCTGCAGGACGGGGTGCTGATGCGCACGGCCCAGGGCCCCACCTGGCCCGAGGGGGAGCACGGCCTGGCGTCCATCGTGGGGCGGGCGCGGGCGCTGGTGCAGGAGGTCTGCGCCGGCGAGCGCCCGACGTCCCTGGGCATCGGCCTGGCGTCGCCGATGGGCGTGCACGGCCAGGTGGTGAGCCTCTCGACGGTCATGCGGGAGCGGCTGGGCAGCGCGGCGAGCCTCGAGGCGCTGCCCGCCCAGGTGGCCGAGGGGCTCGTGGACGGGCCCGTGGCCATCTTCAACGACCTGGCGAACCTGGGGCGACTGCTGAGTGGCCGCGGTCGCCGCCGGCTCCTGCGCCTCCAGGTCGGCACCTCCTTCGGGGGCTGCTGGGTGGACGCCGACGGCACGGTGAGCGCGTCGGAGCTGGGCCGGCTCGTGGTCGACGTGGCGCCCACCGCGCGGCCCCACACCTACCTGCCCCTCGCTGGCGCGATGAAGTCCTACCTGTCGAACTTCGGGGTGGCCCGGAGCCTGAGCGGCACACGGGGCAGGCCCGTCACCCCGGCGGAGGCGGGGTTCGCCTGGCGCGACCTGAACCGGGCCGGAGACCCCGTGGGCCGGGAGCTCGTGGCCTGGCTGGGCACCCTGCTCGTCGGCGCGATCCGCGAGGCCCTGGCGGTGTTGCCGGGGCTCGAAGAGGTCGAGCTCGGCGGGGGCATGCTCCAGGGCATCACCGGTCGGCTGGTCCAGGCCGACGTGCGGCAGCGCCTGGGAGAGCTGCGGCAGGCGCCGCGCTTCGCCATCTCCAGCAACCCGGGCTTCGACGGCGCGGTGGCCGCCGCTCGGGCGCCCCTCCTCGACGCGCCCCTGCGCGGAGTGAGGCGGCTGACGGGATAGGAGTCCAGCGTGCACGTCTACCGCTGGGACCTGGACAAGACCTACCTGGAGACCGACTTCGACTCGGTCCGGGGCTTGCTGCGCAGCGCCCTGGAGCCCGCCGAGGCCAAGCGCAACGTGCCGGGCTCGGCGGCGCTGCTCCGGGCCCTGAGCAGTCGGCCGGGCGCCCGGGTGATCTTCCTGAGCGGCTCGCCCACCCAGATGCGCGACGTGCTCCAGCGCAAGCTCGAGCTCGACGGCGTGCGCTTCGACGAGCTCCACCTGAAGGACAACCTGGGCAACCTGAAGCGCGGGCGGCTCCGCGCCATCAAGGGCCAGTTCGGCTACAAGCTGCCGGCTCTGCTCCGGGGGCGGATCGGCGTGGGTCAGGCGGTCACGGAGACCTGCTTCGGCGACGACGCCGAGGTCGACGCGCTGGTCTACTCCGTGTTCGCCGACGCGGTCGCCGGCCGCCTCGGCGCCGACGACGTGGGGCGCATCCTGCAGGCTTCTGGGGTCTACCCTGACCAGCGCGACCAGGCGCTGGAGCTCTTGGAGCAGGTCGCCACGGCGGAGGCGGTAGAGCGGGTCTTCATCCACCTGGACCGGGGGGTGCCCACCGCTCGCTTCAGCCCTCTGGGGGGCCGGGTGGTGCCGGTGCACTCCTGGTTCCAGGCAGCGCTCGTGCTCTACGGCGAGGGCCACCTGGACGCCCGCGGCGTGCTCGCGGTGGTGCGCGAGGTCACCCGCACCTCGGGCCTGGACGCGGTGGGCATCGCCAACCTCTTCCAGGACATCGCCCGCAGGGGCCACGTGGCGACCCGGCAGCTGGAGCGGTTCTCCGACGAGGTCGAGACCGACGAGCCCGACGTGGCCACGGTCCTGGCGGCGTGCCGGCGGCGGGTGGGCTGGCTCGGCAGCGCGGACCGGGGCCGGCCGCGGCTGCCGGGGGGGCGGATCGACTACCTGTCGCTGGTCAAGCAGTTCGGGCGGAAGGAGTCGAAGGGCTGACTGGGTGTCTTCAGCGCTTCTTCTTCGGCGAAGGACGCGAGCTGAACATCGAGGCGAGCAGGGCGAGCTCGTCCTCCTGGGCCTCTGTCGAGCCCGCGGCCTCGTCCACCCTGACCTCGACCTCGAGCTCGTCGTCGGCGAAGACCTCGTCGGCCTGCTCGTCGTCGAGGAGCTCGGGCAGGTACTCGCCCTCGTCCTCGAGCTCGTGGAGCAGGGCCTGGTCCTCGGCTTCGAGCAGGGGACCGGTCGAAGGGGCCTGCTCGGCCTTGCCCTTGGACTGCCTGCGGCGGGCTTCGAGCTGGGAGAGGATGGAGCGCACGCCTTCGCTGGGCGGCCGCGAGCCGGTCGCGCTGTAGGAGCCGCTGTAGCTGTCTGTGCCGCGACTGCGAGAGACGCTGTCGGCCCGACTCACGCTCGGCGTGACCGAGCCCGGCGCGTCGCTGCCTGGGGCCTCCTCGGGCTCCTCGGGGGCGGGCTCGGCCAGCTCCGGTGGCGGCTCGAAGAGGAATTCCTCCTCGGGCTCGGGCTCCCAGAGCACGTGCTTCTCCCAGGCGGGGGCGTCGCCGGGCTCGATGACCCGCAGCACGGTGCCCCGCAGGGCCAGGTCCACCAGGACCTCGATGTCGGGCGGGTCGCCGGTGCCCAGGCGCACGACCCGCACCAGGGGCTTGTCGAAGGAGTCCGGGTCTCGGACGCCGCTCACCACCACTCCCCAGGAGCGGTCGCCGAGCTGGAGCAAGGTCCCGGGAGGGTACTTGCCCACCGCGTTCACGAAGACCTGCAGCAGATCCGGGTCGTAGTGGGTGCCGGCCCCGGTGAGCATGCGGCGCAGGGCCGCTGGCGGGGACATCATGGGGCCGTCGGGCCGGATGCGGGTGAAGGTGTCGAAGTCGTCGGCGATGCGGACGATGCGGGCGTAGAGCGACGGCTTGGGGTGGGCGTCGTACCTGCGGTGGTGCTGCAGGCACACCAGCATGCGCCGGACCTTGGCGGCGTGGAAGCCGCGTTGGCGCAGGAACGCCCGGGACCCGGCGCTGCCGTGGCGCTCGAAGGGCGGCGGGTAGCCGCCTTCCGAGACCGTGTACCCCACGTCGTGGTAGACGGCCGCCACCCCGAGATCCGACAGCGAGGCTTCGCTCATGCCGAGGGCGCGGCCGATGACCAGGCTCAACGACGCCACCTGGACCGAGTGGTTGACGTACTGGGGAGCCCGCGGGTCGAACCGGGACTCGACGGTCTGGCCCTCCTTGTCGCCGCCGCCGAGATCGATGAGCTCGGTGACCATGCGCCGGACGGGCAGCGGATTCGGCGTGCGCTGCGCACAGAGGTTGCCCCAGGCCTCGCTGACCAGGCGGCTGCAGCGGGTGTAGACCTGCTTGACGCTGCGATCGATGGTCCGGCCCTGCTCGCCGTGGAGGCGGAAGCGGAAGATCGGGGCCAGCTCGATGAAGGACAGCCCGGCGTCGTTGAGCTCCTTCTGGAAGACCAGGCGCGGGCTGTCTCCCTCTCGGGGCCTCTGGGAGACCAGCGCCAGGAACTCCCGCATCTGGGGCTCGTCGGGGGCCTGGTGGAACGAGAAGCCCCCGACGTGGTGCCGGGCCATCTCGTCGCCCATCCAGGCGCCGCTGTCCGTGCGGGCGTCGAACCGGATGCGGATGTCGTTGACGTAGACCTGGCCCTCGACCAGCACGACGTGGATCGCACCGAGCAGGCCGATCATGTGGGTGAGGGCCTCGCCGAACTCCCGGATGGGCAGGTCGAAGGCGGCGTTGTCCAAGGCGTGGACCTTGGTCAGGCGCAGGAGCCCCGCCAGCAGGAAGACCATGGCCTCGCCGCGGTCGCGGATCTGCGCGGCGAGCTCCTGGTCCTCGCCGGCCCGGGCCTGCTCGAGGGCCTTGCCCAGCTGGAACTGGGCCTGGGTGATCTCCGCGGCGGACTGCTCGAGACTCACGGGCCCGCCTCGCGCTCGCGCTGGGCTTCGGCGATGCGCTGGCGGCGCCGGACCCGGGCCTGCACGGCCTGGTTGTAGAGCTCTTCGTCCTCGCGGTTGAGGTGGGCGATCTGCTTGAGCACGGCGTCGGCCTCGTCGGCGTCGACCAGGGGCAGGCCGGTGACGGCTGCCCAGTTCAGGGCGGTGTCGGTGCCGCGGACCCGGCTCAGCAGGCCTTGGGGCAGGCACCAGTCCTTGAAGGAGGCCAGGGCCGCGTCGCCGTCGAGTCGCGCCATGACGCCGCCGATGACCCTGGCTTCGTCGAGGCCGAGGCGGCCGCCGGAGCGCTCCTTGGCGTGGCGGGCCAGGGCGGGGAACATGCGGCGATCCCCCTGGTGGCCGACTCCCTGGATGGTGCGGATGCGGACCATCTCCTCGTGGCTGTGGAGCAGCTTGAAGGCGACGGCTCGGGTGGTGGCGTTGTAGCCCGTGAGCTCCACCACGTGGCAGCACTCGAAGAGGATGTCCATGTCGCCGGAGTTGCTCAGGTCCAGGGCGAGCTTCTGGGCGTCGTCCGGGCTGCCGAGGGTGATGGTGCGGAACAGGTCTGCTGCTACGCCCCCGTAGGCCCCCTGGAGCCGCTGGATGACGTAGGGGGCCCGGGCCGGGAGCTCCCGGGCGATGAGCTGTCGGATCGTGCGCCGCGAGCGGGCGCCTCGCTCCACCTCCAGCAGATCGACCAGGGTGGAGAGGTGGTCGCCCGGCAGCTGGTCCAGCAACCGCAGGAAGGACTCCGGCACGTCTGCGGCGTCGGGGGGGACCGAGTGCACGAGCCGGGCGAGGGCGTTGCGGTCGGCGAAGGAGTCGATCAGCACCTGGACCTGGGCGCCGTCCTGGTCCCCCCGTGCGGCCATGAGCAGGAGATCCAGCATGCGCAGCAGGTTGTCGAGCTGGCCCTCGCTGAGCAGGAAGTCCCGGATCTCGGTGAGCAGCGGCCGGGCCTCGCCCAGTCGGATGGGGTCGGTCGGGTCCTGGACGACGGTCAGCAGCTCGCTCACCAGGCCCAGACAGTCCTCGGGCAGGTGCTGGCTGGTGTCCTCGGCCCGCAAGCGGTCGAGGGTGGTGTCGGCGACCGGGCGGAAGGCGGGCTCCTCCTCGCCGGAGAGGTTGGGGTGGGGCAGGTCGAAGTTCGGCGGGACCCGGACCTCGGCGTGGCCGGCCAGGCGCTCGTGGGCCAGCTCCAGGCCCAGGCCGTCGTCTTCGACCTCGTCCTCGGGCACGAAGCCTTCGACCGCCTCGACGTCGATGTGCTGGAAGTTCGCCTTCCAGAGCAGGGTGACGACGTCGTCCTCGGAGTGGGAGATGCCGGTGTAGCGGATGGAGAGGATCTCGAGGAGCTGGAGCAGCTCGCCCCAGGAGACGTCCGGTCCGATCACCACGTTGCGCACGCCGTCGCGGAAGAGCCGGAAGGCGAGGGATCGCTCGCGATCGCGCTCCAGGTACACGACCTCGCGCTCCGGGGCGAGCACCATCTCGAAGGGTCGGACGGCCAGGGTCATGGCGCCGTGGCTGCCCCCGAAGGTGCCGAAGCTGTCGCGAACCTCTTCGAGGAAGGTGCGGATGGCGTCGTTGCCGGGGTCGTAGAGCTGGAAGCTGCGCGCTGCTCGGGCCAGGGATCGCAAGGCCTGGTTGGCCGAGCGGGTGCGGTCGTCCGAGCCGAGGGCGGTCTCCTGCTCGTCGACGGGATCGGGTCCCCGCAGGGGGACGCTCGGGTCCTGGGGCTCCATTGGGGCGGCGTGGTGCCTCGTGCCTAGGCGGGGACTCCCCCCCGACGATGGCACGATACCGCGCGGCTCTCCAGCCGGTCAAAGGGCCCCAGCGGCCCGTCTGGCCCGGGTCAGATGCCCGTGATCCAGTGGGCGATGGTGCCCTTGAGGCTTCGGGGCACGAGCGGGTTGTCCAACAGCGACAGCACGATGCAGTCCACGTCGTCGTCGTGCACCACCAGGTCGTGCTCGACCGTGTCGTCGGCCACGGCGATGTCGCCGCGCAGGTACTCGCCGCCGCGGTCGGTGAACCCACCCTGGAGGACCAGGTTGAGCTCGTCGCCGCCGTGGGTGTGCTGGGGGACCTCGGTGCCGGGCGCGAACCGCACCATGCGCACCGGCTGGCTGCCGAAGCGGACCGGCAGCGCCAGGACCTGGACGCCGGGCCAGACCGTCTTCCACTTGCCGGCCCGGGCCATGACCCGTCGCAGTGGTGCGGGGAAGGTCCGGTCGCCAGGGGGCGGGGGTGCGGGCTTCTGCGCCGGCTCGTCGAGGCGGGCCAGCACGGCCTCCAGGCTGCCGGGGGCCAGGTCCGCCGTGGTCAGCCCGGCGAAGAGCTCGCCTCCGACCGCCTCGAGCTCCCCGAGCCGCTCCCGGGAGTCCGGGCTCAGGGTCAGGTGGCAGGCGGCGAGCAGGCTCACGGCTTCGCCGGCGCTGCCCGCGGCGTAGCGCATCAGCACGTCGTCGGGGATCAGGTGGGTGGGCCTCATGGCTCCCCTCCGAGCGCGACCAGCTCCTGTCTCAGGCGGATCATCGCCAGCCTGGAGCGGGACTTGATGGTGCCCAGCGGGACCCCCGTGGCGTCTGAGAGCTCCCGCATGGAGCGGCCCTCGAAGTACGAGCTGTGCAACACCTCGGCCTGTTCCGGGGGCAGTGCGGCCAGGGCCTTGCGCACCGCCTCGGCCCTGCGGCTCTCGCTCACCTGGGTGTCCGTGGCCGCCTGGGGCTGCATGGTCTCCAGGACCTCGCTGGCCTCGGGCTCCGGGCGGCTCTCCTTGCGCAGCCGGTCGATGCGCCGGTTTCGCGCGATGGTGAAGATCCAGGTGTTGGGGTTCGCTCGCGTCGGATCGTAGGTGGGGGCGCGCCGCCAGACCGTGAGCAGCACGTCCTGGGCGACCTCTTCTGCGGCGACCGGGTCGGCCCCGGACCGCATCAGGTAGCGCTTCACCTGGGGTGCATAGTGTGCGTACAAGGCTGCAAACGCCTCCCGATCCCCATCCTGGGCGATTCGAGCGAGCCAGGCCTTGGGCCCGTCCGGCGTGGTCCCCGACATCGCGCGAAGCCTATCACCCGGTCCCGCGGGGGTCCGCGGCGGGGGAAGAGGGGTCGCGCTCCGCTGGCCTGCGGGAAGGGACGGACGCGGGTGGCCGTGAGCGAGGTGCTGTGAGCTCAGGTCAGGGGTTCCTTCGGGGTGGGTGGTGAGTCAGGTGTTCGTCCCCCCATACGGCGGTGCGGTGAGAACGGATCACACGGCCTCGGGCGTGCGGCCCCACGGGATCGTGGTCGGCTTGACAGTCCTGAGGTCCAGGTGTGGCGCCCTGACCCCACTCTCCTGAAGTGGTGGTGCGGGTCCTGGAGACCTGTCGAAGTGGCAAGTGGGGGTGCCTGACCCCTCTTCTGACCCCTCTTCCTCTTCCCTTGACCCCTCTTCTCCCCTCGCTTCGCACCGCCGCTTGCCGAGGCCCGAGGCCCGCCGCGGCGGGTCAGCGCCCGGCGCCCGGCGTGAGCCCTCAGCGGTGCCAGACGGGACCGGCGTGACCGGACTCGGGCGCCGGCGGATCGTGCGGCAGGATCGGCCGCAGGTACTGCTGCCAGCTCTTGTCCGACCGCCAGTGCCGCGGGTAGCCGACCGCCACCTCCTCGAAGCGCACCCCGTCCCGCCAGTCCGTGGCCCGCATGTGCAGGTGGCCGCTGACCACGACCCGGGCCCGGTACCGGGTGTGCCAGTCTTCGGTGGCCCGGGTGCCGCACCAGGGGATGAACCGCGGGATCCGGTGCAGGCGGACCAGGTCACGGCGCAGGGGCCAGTGGTTGACGAGCACGGTGCGGGTGCCGGCGGGCAGGGCGCCCAGCCGGGCCCGGGCGTCGGCCACCCTCGCCGCGCACCAGGCCTGCTTGGAGGGATAGGGGTCCGGGTGGAGCAGGGACTCGTCCCGGCAGACGATGCCGTCCTCTCGGGCCCAGGCGACGGCGTCCTGCACGTGGTCCGGGGCGAAGGTGTAGTCGTAGAGCAGGAACAGCGGGGCGATGACCGTCGGCCCGCCGGCGCCGGGCCAGGGGAGGAACGGGTCCTCGGGGGTGAGCACCCCCAGGTCCCGGCAGACCGCCACCAGCTCCTCGTAGGCCGCGACCCCGCGGGCGGCGCCGTCGCCGACGCTCCAGAGCTCGTGGTTGCCGGGCACCCAGTAGAGCTGGGCGAAGCGCTGGCTGAGCAGGGAGAGGCACCATCGAAGCTGTCCGGCGCTCTCGGTCACGTCGCCGGCGACGATCAGGTGGTCGGCTCCGTGGTCCGGCATCGCCGCCAGAGCCTCCCGGTTCTCCTCGTAGTGCAGGTGCAGGTCGCTGATGGCCCAGAGGGTCACGACAGGCGGTCCTCCAGGTCCTTGAGTCTCCGCCGCAGCGCAGCGAGCTCGTCTTCTTCGGTGGCCTGGTGGGCTCCCTCCGGCGCCGCGGACGAGGGCGCAGGCTCGCTGGAGGGCGGCGGTGGGGGAGGCGTGGGGCCCCTGGTGGCCCAGCCGAATTGGCGCTCCAGCTGACCGAGCTGGGCGTCGAGCAGCTCCAGCCCCGCCGCGAACTGCTGGCGCACGAGCTTCGTCAGCGGGCCGTCCTCGGAGAGCCGGATGATGCGGTGCAGCATCCCGGCGGGCAGCATCGCCGCAGCGCCCTGGACCTCCAGCAGGACCTGGGGCAGCACCGCCCGGGTGAGATCGGAGCCGTCGGACACAGACACGACCTGGACGTCGACGCCCGAACGGATGAGGTCCGCGAGCTCCTGGAGGTTGATGTAGGAGGACGTCTCCGTGTCGTAGAGCCGCCGGTTGCCATACTTCTTGATCGTGCGCATCGGTGGACAGCCTATCGGACCATCGCATGTTGCAACGCAACAGAAATTGATTGACGCGCTGCAACACGGTACATAGGCTGCGGTCGACGGTCGGGACAGACCCGGCTTGACCCACCCGAGGAGGAGAGAGATGTCGACCCTGCCCACCCCTGAGACGTACGCCAAGAACCTGCACCAGGCCGGCCAGGCCGCGCTGGAGCTGCAGGACAAGGCCTTGAAGTGGCAGCTGGACCAGGTGCGGTTCGCCCAGACCCAGGCCGAGGTCACCGGCCGCCAGGCGCTCAAGGCCGCCGAGACCGCCGCCACCCTGGTGCGCTCCGCCCAGCAGGCCGCCGTCGACGCCTTCGCCCCCACCGCGAGCTGAACCGATGACCGGGAAGACCCCAGACCTCAGCGACATGGCCCAGGCCTTCCAGCAGCAGTGGGAGCAGGCCCTGACCGGCTGGTGGGACCAGGTCCTGGAGTCGCCGGCCTTCCTGGACGCGATGGGCCAGGGCCTCTCCGCGGGGGCCCGCGCCCGCCAGCAGTACGAGCAGGCGGTCGACGACAACCTGACCCGCATGCACCTGCCGACCCGGGCGGACCTGACCCGGGTGGCCCGCATCGCCTCGCTGCTCGAGGACCGGCTGCTCAAGGTCGAGGACCTGCTGCTGGAGCTCAAGGACGAGCTGAGCGAGCGGGTCGTCGCCGCCGAGGAGGAGGCCGTGAAGGCCCGCATCGAGGCGGCGGAGACGAAGCTCGAGCTGCGGGAGCGCCTCGCGTCGATCGAGGCGAAGCTCGCCGCCCTGGGAGCAGGCTGATGGTGGTGGAGGTCGCCCGCTTCCTGGCGACGGACCCGGTCCGCCGGGCGCGCTCGGGCCGGACCCCCCACGCGGTGATCCACCGCCAGGGACCGAGTCGGCTGCTGTTCTTCCCGGCGCCGGAGCCGCGCCACACCCCGGTCTTCGTGTCGATGCCCCTCATCAACACCTGGACGATCTTCGACCTGCTGCCGGGCCGTTCGGTGCTGGAGCGTCTGACCGGCGCCGGCGTGCCGGTCTACCTGCTGGACTGGGGCCGCCCCGGTCCCGAGGCCCGGCACACCACCCTGGCGGACCTGGTCGACGACCGGCTCGGCCGCGCGCTGGACCGTGCCCGGCGCCACGCGGGCCAGGAGCTGGACGCCCTCGGCTACTGCGTCGGCGGCACCTTTGTGGCGATGCACCTGGCCCGGCACCCCCGGGCCGCGCGGCGCCTGGCGCTGTTGTGCGCCCCCATCGACTTCCACGCCTCCGGCCGCCTGGCCCGCTGGGCGACGCCGGAGACCTTCCCGGTGGACGACGCCATCGAGGGCTTCGGCAACTACCCGGCGGACATCATCAAGAGCGCCTTCGCCTGGCTGCGGCCCATGGGCCAGTGGTCCAGGTGGGCGACCCTGGCGGCGCGCATCGACAGCCCGAACTTCCGGGAGCTCTGGGCCCACCTGGAGCGGTGGTCGGCGGACCCGGTGGACTTCCCCGGCGAGGCCTACCGGGCCTACGTGAAGGGCTGCTACTTCGACAACGCGCTGATGACCGGGGGCTGGCAGCTGGCCGGCCGGCCGGTCGACCTGGGGGCCTGCACCGTGCCGGCGCACGTGCTCAGCGCGTCGGGCGATCACATCTGCGAACCGCCCGCGGCCGAGGCCTTGGCCCGGGTGTGGGGCGGGCCGGTCACGACCGAGTCCCTGAAGGGCGGGCACGTGGGCGTGTGCGTCGGCAAGCGGCTGCCCGAAGCGCTGCTGCGTTGGGTGGGGGAGGGCGCGGAGTGAGCCGCCATGCCCGGGAAACCCGTGCGGGACGCCCCGGAGAGCTCCAGCACGGCCTGGCCCTGCTGAGCGCCCTGCCGCGACCGCCGGTGGGGCTCACGCCGCACACGGTGGTGCACACCCAGGACAAGCTCGCCCTGCGCCACTACCCGGCCCGGGGCGAGGCCCGAGCGGTGCTCGTGATCGTGGTCCCCAGCCTCATCAACCGGGCCAGCATCTGCGACCTGGAGCCCGACCGCTCCCTGGTGGGCGGCCTCGCCGAGCGGGGACACCCCGTCTACCTGGTGGACTGGGGCGTGCCCGGACCGGAGGACGCCGCAGAGGACGTCGCCTACGTGCTCCTGGAGCTGCTCCACCGCGCGGTCGACCGGGCCTGCCGCCACGCGGGTGCGCCGCGAGCGGTGCTCTTCGGCTACTGCCAGGGCGGCACCCTGGCGGCGATGTACGCGGCTCTGCGGCCCCGCCGGGTCCACGGCCTCATCGCCCTGGCCGCGCCGGTGCGCTTCTCCGAGGGGGGCCGCTTCCGGGACTTCACCGACCCCGCGCACTTCGACTTCGACGGCCTCATCGACGAGACCGGCCTGGTCCCGGTCGACTGGATGAAGGCCGGCTTCCAGCTGCTCGACCCCATGGGCATCCCCCAGAAGCTCGCCAGCGTGTCCCGGGCGTCCAAGGACCCCCAGCGCCTGCGCCGGGTCCTGGCCCGGGAGCGCTGGCTCGAGGAGAACGTGCCGGTGCCCGGCGCCTTCGCCCGGGAGTTCATCCAGAAGGGCTACCAGGAGGACCGGCTCGAGGCGGGGACCTGGGACGTCGCCGGCGAGTGCGTCGAGCTCGGTGCCATCACCGCACCCGTGCTCCTGCTGGCCTGTGAGCGGGACTTCATCTGTCCCGCAGCGGCCGCCTTGCCCCTGGCCGAGGCCGTCTCCTCCGAAGACGTCCAGGTCGAGGTCCTGGAGACCGGCCACATCGGCGCCGTCGTCGGACGCTACGGCCCCGAGACCCTCCAGCCTCTGCTCGACACCTGGCTGCAGAGGGTCGCGCCGTGAACCGCGTCCTCGCTGCCTGGGCCCGCTTCGACGGCCACCGCGAAGCCCTGGTCGACACCGGCACCGGCCGCCGCTGGACCTACGCCGAGCTGCACCACGACGCCCTGTGCTGGGCCGGCCGGCTCCAGGCCGAGGGCGTCGGCAGGGGCGACGTGGTCGCGGTCCTCGCCCACAACCGGGGCGAGTCCCTGGCCCTGCTCTACGCCTGCGCCGAGCTCGGCGCGGTCTTCTTCCCCCTCAACTGGCGCCTGAGCGTGCCCGAGCTCACCTGGCAGCTGGTGCACAGCGAGGCCCGGGTCCTGCTCACCGACGCCGCCCACGCCGGCACCCTGGTGCGCTCGGCCCTGTCCCTGGAGGACGGCCCCGGTCACGACCCCGTCGCGGGCCCCGGCGCCGGCCCGGAGGACCCCTGGCAGCTGCTCTACACCTCGGGCAGCTCCGGCCGGCCGAAGGGGGCGCTGATCCCGCACCGCCAGGCCCACCACAACGCCGTCAACACCGTGCTGGCCTGCGACCTGACCCGGGACGACAGCACCCTGACCTTCACGCCGCTCTTCCACACCGGCGGCCTGAACTGCCTGGCCACGCCCACCCTCTACCGGGGCGGCATGGTGGCGCTGGCGGCGGCCTTCGATCCGGTCCGCAGCCTGCAGGTCATCGAGGCGTGGGGCATCACCGCCACGGTGGCGGTGCCCACCATGTATCAGATGCTCCTGGACGCGGGCCTGGACGACTACGACACCCGCAGCCTGAGCACCCTGCTGTGCGGCGGCGCGCCGTGTCCCGAGCCGCTCCTGAGCGCCTGGCTGG
>CAYFPX010000098.1:0-27364 GCA_964344945.1 uncultured Enterobacterales bacterium | reverse complement strand
ACGACCCCGCTGGCGAGGGTGTTGCGCAGGAAGATGTCGGCGTAGCCCCCCAGGGAGGCGACCCCCTCCTGGATGCGGGCCCCCCCGGAGTCGTTGAGCCCGACGACCGGGGCGCCGTTGCGCATGGCCATGTCCATGACCTTGCAGATCTTGGCGGCATAGGCCGCGGACAGCGAGCCGCCAAAGACCGTGAAGTCCTGGGCGAAGAGGTAGACGAGGCGCCCGTCGACGCGCCCGTAGCCGGTGATCACGCCATCGCCGGGGACCTTCTTGTCGGCCATGCCGAAGTCGGTGCAGGTGTGGGTGACGTACCGGTCGAGCTCCCGGAAGCTCCCGGGGTCGAGCAGCAGCGCCACCCGCTCGCGGGCCGTGAGCTGGCCGCGCTCGTGGCGGCGGGCGGTGCGGGCCTCACCGCCGGCCTCGTGCGCCCGGCGATCCCAGTCGTCCAGCTTCTCCAGCAGTGCCTGGCGGGTCAGATCGGTGGTGCCCAAGGACTCCTCCTCCACGGTCGCGAGCGCTCATAGCACGCCGGCCCGCCGCGGTTGTGGGCCCGGTGGCGTCAGGCTACGGTGCAGGCGCTTCCTTCCCGCCCGGAATGCCGGGCCACAGGCGGATCATGCGCACTCTTGCTCCCCTCGCCCTGCTCCTCGCGGGCTGCACCGACGGCGGGCCCTTCGGCGACGACACCGGTCCCACCCCGACCGACAGCGGGACCCTCGACACCGACCCCCACTACGAAGAGGGCTGCATCAAGGTCGACGGCGACGGCGGCTACAAGTACCTCGCCGACGCCCTCAAGGTGGCCGACGAGGGCAGCACCATCACCCTGTGCGAAGGCGTGCTGGAGGAGACCGTCACCATCACCCGGTCCGTGACCATCACGGCGCCCACCGGTGCGGACCTGGAGGGCGTGATCTGGCGGGCCCCGAGCAACGAGGTCGCCGCGACCATCAGCGGTGCCGTGGGCGTCGGCATCAGCGGTGTCTCCGTGGAGTCGAGCCGCTCGGGCTTCAAGCTCGACTCCGCCACCGCGGTCTCCTTCACCAACGTCGCCTTCACGTCCATCGACGGCACCGCCATCCAGGCCGTGGACTCGGAGGGCACGGTCGTCGACAGCTGCACCTTCACCGCGCCGCAGCTCGGCGGCGTCGAGATCAACGGCGGCACGGCGGACATCACCGGCGTCACCATGGACGACCCCCTGGGCTTCGGCGTGAAGGCCCTCGGCGGGGCCACGGTCTCGCTGTCCGACTCGGCCATCACCCGGGCCAACTACACCGAGCTGACCGAAGACGGCGGCTTCGTCGACGGCTACGCCTTCTGGGGCACCGAGGACAGCACCCTGGTCAGCACGAACAACGTCTTCACGGACAGCCTGGCCGGACACTGGACCGACGAAGCCCACCTCGACTCCAGCGCCGACGAGATCATCGGCGGGTTCTTCGGCAGCCGTTGCTACCTGGGCAACTGCACGGTGACGGGCGGCACCTTCACCGACAACCTGGCCTACGGCATCGTGGCCCTCAACCTCGGCGACGGGGTGGCCATCTCCGAGACCACCGTCACCGGTGACCCCGAGGTGGTGCTCACCGACCTGGACAACGGGTACAGCGCCGGCATCGTGGTCCAGGCCGACGGCGAGGTGTCCGTGACCGACACCTCGATCATCGGCCACCAGGCCAGCGGCATGGTGTCGCTCCCGTGGAATGGCGACCAGTCGCTGACCATGACGCGGGTGACGATGGACGACAACGGCGGCAACGGACTCTTCCTCAACGACGTCGACGCCGTGCTGGAAGACGTCGACGTCGACAACCTGCGGACGGTTGTCGACCCGCTGGTCGACAACGGCGACGGCTCGACCACCATCACCCACGGCTTCGCGGTGGCGGCGTTCAACGGCGCCAACGTGACCTGGACCGGGGGAGGCGCCCGGAACTCCGAGCTCATGAACGTGGTCGTGCTCCAGGCCACCCTGGTGGCCGACGACATCGAGCTCGCCGGCGGGGAGTACTTCGGCGTCTGGAACATCGAAGGAGACCTGACCCTCAAGAACAGCTCGGTCACGGACACCCCGGCCGGCGGTGGCATCTTCAGCCAGTACGGCGCCTCGCTGACCCTCGAGGGCAACCACTTCTCCGACAGCCACGCCATCTACCACTGGCAGTATGACTACTATGGCGATGGGTCCTACGTCCTCGACTACTACTACGAGGACTACAGCCAGGACATCGTGAGCGTGTACGATGGCCCGATTCTAATTTCCGGGAATTCGTTCACCGACGGCTCGCGCGGCGTCCAGATCTACGCCAACAGCTCCGACGCAGACATCATCGACAACAGCTGGCAGGACTACGACCAGCAGGCGATCTACGTCTCGAGCCAGTCCAGCTCGGCCCCCGTGAACATCGAGGACAATAGCTTCGAGCGGGTCGGCAGCTACGCCATCTACTGCAGCTACGGCACCGCCATCATCAAGGACGTGGTGGTCGCCGGCGTGCCCGGGTACCGCTCCGCCTTCGAGTACTACGTGAACGGCGAGTTCAGCTATGCCCAAGACGCCACCTACTACCAACCGGGGATCTACAGCTACCAGTGCGACCTTGAGCTCGACAACGTCTCGGTCAGCGACGCCCAGGAGAACGGCATCGAGCTGTCCAACAGCCGCCTCGTGATGGTCGACGTCTCGGCCACCGGCGGCTCCGAGCAGTCCTACACCCAGGGCGCGATCGTGCTCAGCTGGACCAGCTCCTCGCCCGAGGCCGTGGCCCAGGGCATCTCCGTCTCGGACAACACCTACGGCGCGGGCCTCTACGTCGTCGCCAGCACCAGCACTTCCTACAGTGCCGGCAGCGTGTCCCTGAGCGACGTGACGGTGGCGCGGTCCGGCGGCGATGGCGTGGTGCTCCAGAACCTGAACGACGACGACGTCGAGCTCATCGACGTCGACATCTCCGAGTCCGCCGGCGCCGGCCTGGTGTCCAGCCACGCCGACTTCACCATCACCGGCGGCACCATCTACGACAACGACGGCGCCGGGCTGGACCTGGACGGCGACAGCAGCAGCCGTGAGGCGCTCGCCGCCGTCCTCGACGACCTCAGCGTCACCGGCAATGGCAGCGACGGCGTGGCGCTGAGCTGGGCCACCGCCACCCTGAGCGGCTTCAGCACGACCACCAACAGCGGCTACGGGCTGGTCTGCTCCGACACGGTGGTGCTCACGGGCTGCGACGACAGCGACCTGAGCAGCAACACCGAAGGCGCCCACTGCGGCTGCCACAGCAGCTGCTCCGAGCTGCCCGGGCCCTTGTGCCCCGAAGGCCCCGAGGTCGACCCACCGGACACCGGCGACACCGGCGGGGACTTCGACACCGGCGCTGACACCGGCGCGTAGCGCTACTCGACGGTCCCCTCGAATCGCACCGCCCGTCCGCGGCGGACGGTGAGCTCGGTGCCGGGCGGCGCGGTCGCCTCCCAGGCGACCCACTCCACCTGCCCATCGAGCCGCAGCTCGTGCCGCACCAGGTCCGCGGGCCGGGGGGTCCAGGTGACCTTGTCGCCGGCGAGCACGCGCACGCGGACGCGCTCGCCCTCCCGCACCGGAGCTCCCTCCGCCAAGGCACCGAGGGCAGCGGTGGGGACGGGGAGGACGGGCGGGCTGCCCGTGGCGGTCGGGGTGTCCGGCGGTGCCAGCAGCTTCGCCTCGACCGCGCCCGTCCGCCCCGACAGCCCGCCTGCCGTCACGACCAGGGGACCGACCGCGCCCTCGTAGGGTGCCTCCACCCGCCAGGTCCAAGCGACCGAGGTGCGGACCTCCTCGCCCTCGACGGTGCGGTCCTCGACCACCCGGCGCATCGCGAGGCCCGGGGGCGCCGGCCCTTCCCAGCGCGGCGCCAGCGGGTCGTCCACCAGGTGACGGGCGAAGAGCGTGACCGTCCAGTCCGAGCCGAGGAAGGCGGACTCCGGGCCGGCTTCGAGCAGGACCGGCAGCCCGGCCGCCGGGACCCGGGCCTGCCAGACCGGGTGGGCTCGGAGTGGCGCCAGGTCGGGATCTGACGCGGCGGTGAGGGTGCCCACCTCGTCGGTGGCCAGTGCGGCCTCGAGGTCCACGACCGCCGCCTCGAGCTCGCCGGCCTGGACCCGCCAGCACGCCCGGTTGTAGAGCGCGATCCCCGCTCCGGGCTGCAGCGCGAGTGCCTCGGTGGCCGCGCGCACGGCCCCCGGGGCGTCGCCAGCCGCCGCCAGGGACCGCCCCAACCACAGCTGGAGCTCAGCGCTGCTGGGATCGTGGGTGAGGGCTTCGGTGAAGTGAGCAGCGGCTGCAGTGGCTTCCCCGCGGGCCAGGGCCGCGACCCCGCTGTCGTAGGCCGCCAACGCCGCGGGCAGCGGATCCAGGGCCGGGAGCGGCTCCGGCCGGCTGCAGGAGAGCCATCCCAGCCAGAGGACCGTCAGACCCACGCGATCACCCCGGCCTGGCGGCCGGTGGCCGGGCCGTCGCGGCGGTGGGAGTAGAAGCCCGAGTCCCCGTGGGTACAGTGCGGCAGGACGTCCACGCGTCCCACCCCGCAGTCGTCCAGGAGCCAGGCGTTGGCGGCCTTGAGGTCCACGTGAGGGCGGGGCTGCCGGGGCTGGACAAAGGCCTGCTCGGGGACCACGCTTGCTATCCCCGCCACCACCTCGGGCCCGACCTGGTAGGCGTCGACAGCGATGCAGGGCCCGATCGCAGCCACCAGCTCACCAGGGCCGCAGCCGACGCGCTGGCACAGCGCTGCCACCGCCCGCTGCACGATGGCCTCGGCGGTGCCGCGCCAGCCCGCGTGCACCGCGGCGACCCCTCCGGGGGCCGCGATCAGGATCGGCACGCAGTCCGCGATCCGGACCGCTGCCAGCACCCCGGGCCGGGTCACCACCACCGCGTCCCCCTCCCCCACCACTTCATCCGGCGCACCTGCACCGTCGCCGTCCAGCACCAACGCGCCGTGGACCTGGTGCACCAGGGCGACCGACGCCCCGGGGAGGCCCACTCGGGCGGTGACCCTCGCCCAGTTCTCGGCGAGGTGGTCCGGGTCCTCCCCGGGGCGGGGTGCGAGGTTCAGGCTGGCGAGTGCGCCCTCCGACACGCCGCCGCTCCGAGCGGTGAAGCCGTGGCGGATCCGCGCCAGGCCGGCCAGTGCTGGGGACTCGACCCACCTCACAGCCGTGTTGACACCTCCTCGGGGGGGACTCTACCCTCCGCCCGACGGAGGACCACGAGATGGGCGTCACCACCGCGCTCTGGGGCCTGGCCTGGCTCAGCGGCTGCACCGCCGGGGAGGACCCGATCTCGTACACCCTCACGCTGCTTCCGGTGGTCGCGGACAAGAACCAGGACCCCTTCGACGGCGTCGACTCCCACTCGCTCCAGGTCGTCGGCCCGAACAACGACATCTACCAGGAGATGACCCTGCAGGGCACCGAGGTCAGCCTCGGCGGGCTGGACGTCATGGCCGGGGACACGCTCACGTACCGCGGCAGCACCGCACACCAGGTCACGGCCTTCGGGCGCACGGCGCCGATCACGATCGGCGACGGCGAGACCAGCAGCGTGCCGATCTGGGTCGGCGAGGTCGACGCCATGGGCTGGCTCCTGGAGCGGGACTCCAAGGAGGGCATCTTCCAGGGCGCGGTCTCGTCCCTCGGCGACGGCCGCTTCCTGCTCTTCGGCGGCGAGGACCGCGCGACCGGCGGCAACCCGGACGACGCCTTCGACACCATCTCCCTGTTGGACCTCGGCACCCCCGACGACGAGCCCGTGTTCGTCGAGATCGGCACCATGCCGGCGTACACCGACGGCGGCTCCTCCCACACGGAGCGGGTCGGCCTCAGCGCCACCACCCTCAACGACGCCGACGAGCTGGCGGGCCAGGTGCTGGTGGCCGGGGGGACCTCCCAGTGGCTCAACGGCGCCAACGTCACAGGCACGGCGTTCTTCTACGATCCCGAGACCGGCGACATCGAGGAGCTCGGGGTCGACGCCTGGATGGGCGAGGAGCGCTTCGACCACGTCGCGGTCCAGAACCACCAGGGTGACGTGGTGATCTTCGGGGGCTGGGGCCGCGGCAGCGGCGGCGGCGTGTCCGTGGTCAGCTACATCGACTACTTCGACCGGAGCGAGCGGGCCTTCCAGAAGCTCGGCCCCTTCGATCTGGGCGTCTATGGGGCCGCCGACGTGCTCGGCACCACCGAGGGCGTGCTCCACTGCGGGGGCATCGACATCTCCTCGTCCACCTGGTACACGCTCGACGCCTGCTACCTGGCCGCCCCGAACGAGGACATCAACCAGCTCGCGACCCCGCTGCCCATGGACCTCGGGCTGCACACACTGACCCAGGTGGACGAAGGCAAGGTCCTCATCGCCGGCGGCGTGCACGTGGGCGAGGCCATCGTGGACCTGGACACGCAGGTGGACGCCTCGGCCAAGGCCTGGGTCTACGACCACGACAAGCGGGAATTCGACGAGGTCGACGACATGAGCATCGCCCGCGCCGGGCACGCGGCCATCCCGCTGAGCGGCAACCGGGTGCTGGTGGTCGGAGGGGTGGAGTCGTCCTCCCAGTTCCCCTTCGGGGACACCTACGCGACCGGGCCGCTGGCCTGTGGCGAGATCTTCCACCTGAGCGACGGCTCCTGGGAGCCCGCGGACAACTGCCGGGAGGGCGACGCGGTCGGCACCCTCGAGGCGGCCACGGTGCTGCCCCTGGTGGCGAACGACCCGGAGCTCGGGGCGCTGGTGATGGGCGGCAGCCAGTCCAACTGGGCGGCGGCGACGCAGATCGGGTTCTGGACACACCGGAACTAGAATGAGATCCAAGCAGCGCGGAGCAGGGCCTCCAGGCCCGTGTCCAGGTCCTCGATCAGGAGATCCGGCTCGGCGGCCTCCAAGGCCTCGCGGCTGCTCCAGCCGGTGAGCACGGCCACCGCCACGGCGCCGCCCGCGCGGGCGCAGGCGACGTCGCTCGGGGTGTCGCCGATGACCACCGTGCGGGAGAAGGTGACCCCAGCCGCGCGGGCGCGGGCTTCGGCCACCGGCACCAGGTCGTTCCGGTTGCCGGAGTCGTCGCCGAAGGCCCCGAAGGCGAAGGCGCCCCACAGCCCAACCCGGTCGAGCTTGTGGCGGGCGCCGTCACGCCAGTTGCCGGTGAGCAGGGCGTTGGTGCCGCGGTCCGCCGTGGCGGCCAGGGCGGCGTGCACCCCCGGGTGCAGGACCAGCCGGTCGCTGGCGGCCCCCAGCACGCCCGGGAGCCGCGCCAGGTAGGCGGCCTTCAGCTCCGAGAGCGCCGTCCGGTCGAAGGGCAGCCCCGCCTGGGCAAAGGCCTGGGCGCTGATCGACGGGTCCGTGCGCCCGGCGAAGGAGACCTCTGCGAAGGCGTCGGCGCGACCGTGCAGGGCTTCGAAGGCCTGGTTCAGCGCCCGCCGGCCGGCGCCACCGGTGCTGAGCACGGTGCCGTCGATGTCGTAGAGGTAGAGCACGCGGCTCATCGGCCCGCTCCGGCGTAGGACCCCGGCAGCAGCGCCGAGACGGAGGCCGTGACGAAGGCGCCGACGTCTTCGCCGCGCCCCAGGGCGGTCCGCAGCGCCGTCGAGGACACCTGGGGGAAGGTGGGTGCGCCCGGGACGTCGCCGAACCCGGCCCGTCCCACCACCAGGGGGTCGAAGTCCCGGGCGATCACACCCCAGTCCTTCCAGGCGTCGACCTGGTCCAGGATGTCCGCGCCGACGAGCAGACGGAACGAGACCCCCGGGTTGCGGTCTCGAAGGATGGACAGGGTGTCCACGGTGTAGCTGGGGACGGGCAGGTCCCGCTCCAGGGTCAGGACTTCGATGGCTTCCGAGACGTCTGCCGCCAGGGCCCGGCACAGGGCCACCCGCTCCTCGAACGGGGCCAGGGCCTTGTCGAAGGCGTGCTGGAAGGTCGGCACCAGCCAGACCCCGTCGACCCGCCTCGTCCACAGGGCCCAGGCGGCCACCAGGGCGTGGCCCACATGGGGCGGATTGAAGCTCCCGCCGTACACCGCGATCGTGGTTCGACCCATGCTCGGAGGCGTTATCACGGGGGGGTTCAGAGAAGCAGGGAGCCCCGCTGAGAATGGCTGACGACCGCGCGATCGGCGTGTTCGACTCGGGGATCGGGGGCCTGACCGTGCTGGCGGCCCTGGCCCGGGAGCTGCCCGGCGAGTCCCTGGTGTACCTGGGCGACACCGCCCGCGTCCCGTACGGCACGCGGAGCCCGCGCACCGTGTTGCGCTACGCCTGCCAGGTGGCCGACGCCCTGGTCGCGCACGACGTGAAGGCCCTGGTCGTGGCCTGCAACACCGCCACCACCCACGCCCTGCCGGCGCTCCAGGTGGCGGGCCGCCAGCTGGGCCTCCCGGTCTTCGGCGTCATTCGCCCCGGCGTGGCCGAGGCCGTGGCCCGCACCCGGACCGGCCACGTGGGGGTGCTGGGCACCGAAGGCACCGTGCGCGGCGGCCGCTACCAGGCGCTGCTCGCCCAGGCGGGCGTCCGGGCGTCGGCCGTGGCCTGCCCGCTGTTCGTCTCCCTGGCCGAAGAGGGCTGGCACGAGGGCGAGATCGCCGAGGCCGTGGCCCAGCGGTACCTGGGTCCGCTGGTCGGGGGCCCGGACACCGTGATCCTGGGCTGCACCCACTTCCCGCTGATGGTCGACGCCATCGGTCGTGCGCTGCCCGGCGTGACCCTGATCGACTCCGCCTCCGCCACCGCCCACGCCGTGGCCCAGGGCCTGGCAGCCGAGGGTCGCCTGACCCAGGGTCCCCGCCGGGCCCCGCGCTTCCTGGTCACCGACAACCTGGAGCGCTTTCGCACGGTCGGGACCCGCTTCCTCGGTGCGGCCCCGGAGCCGGTCTCCCTGGTCGACCTGGTCCTCGGGAGCGGCCCGTTCAGCGAGGCCGCAGCGTGATCCGGCTCTACCACGTGCACAAGTCCTACGGACAGGTGCCGGCGCTGGACGACGTCACCTTCCAGCTGCCCAAGGGCGAGTTCTGCTACGTGACCGGCCCCTCCGGCGCCGGCAAGAGCACCCTGTTGCGGCTGCTCTACGGCGCCGAGCGCCCGACCACGGGCAAGCTCCTGGTCGGCGGGGTCGACGCCAGCAAGCTCAACGGTCGGCAGCTGCCCTTCCTGCGTCGCAACATCGGCGTGGTCTTCCAGGACTTCAAGCTCATCCCGAGCCGCAACGTGCACGACAACGTCGGCCTGGCGTTGGAGGTCCTGGGCACCGACCGGGGCCAGATCGACCGCCGGGTCCGGGCCGTGCTGAACACCGTCGGTCTGCGGGGCAAGGAGGCCCGCCTGCCCGCCGCGCTGTCCGGCGGCGAGCAGCAGCGGGTGGCCGTGGCACGCGCCATCATCAACGACCCGGCCATCATCCTCGCCGATGAGCCCACCGGGAACCTGGACGGCGCGATGGCGGTCGAGGTGATGGAGATCCTGCGTGCCGTGAACCTGCGGGGCACCACCATCCTGATCGCGACCCACGACGCCGCGTTGATGAACCGCTTCCCCGCCCGCCGCCTCCACTTCCAGGGCGGCAAGCTGGTGTCCCAGTGACCGCCACCCTGCCCCACATGCTGCGGCGGGCCGTGCGCTCGCTCTGGGAGAACCTGTCCCTGAACCTGGTCGCCGCCGGGGTCATCGCCGCCGCCCTGATGCTCGCGGGGGTCTACCTGACGGTCATCGTCAACCTCGAGGGCATGGTCAGCCAGTGGGAGCGGGACGTGCACGTCTCGGCCTACTTCTACAGCGACGTGCCCGTGGACCGGCGCTTCGCCATCAAGGACGACGTCGCTCGGCTGAGCGAGGTCACCGACATCCGCTACATCTCCGAAGAAGACGCCCGGGCCTACCTGGCGGACAAGGTGCCCGAGGTCCAGGGCATCCTGGGCGAGCTGGGCGACGGCGTGCTGCCGGCCTCCCTCGAGATCACCCTGCGGGACGACTTCACCGGCCCCGCCGAGGTCGAAGCCTTCGCCGAGCAGCTCAAGGGCCCGGACTTCGAGGACGTGGACTACGGCCAGGAGTGGGTCCAGCGCTTCAACACCTTCCTGGGTCTGCTCCAGGCTCTCGGTGTGGCGATGGGCGGGCTCATCCTGACGGCCTCGGTGTTCCTGGTGGCCAACGCCATGCACCTGGTCGTCTACACCCGCCGGCCCGAGCTCGAGACCATGAAGCTGGTGGGCGCGACCTGGGGCTTCATCAGCACACCCTTCCTGGTCGAGGGCGCCGTCCAGGGCCTGGTGGGGGCCGGCCTGGCCATCGGCGGGATCTACGGCCTGCACCGCTTCCTGCTGGTCCGCCTCCAGGAGACCCTCCAGCTCACCATCGGTGGCGGCACCCTGGCCTTCCTGCCGCCCAGCCACCTGGCCGGGCTCTGCGCCGCTGGCGTGCTCCTGGGCATCCTGGGCTGCATGACCGCGGTGCGCCGGTTCTGGCAGGCGGCGCCATGATCCGCGCCCTCTGGCTCACCGCCCTGGTCCTCTTCGGGGGCCTGCACGCCCAGGAGGAGGACCCGTCCCGCGCCCTCGCCAAGGCCCGGATGGAGGAGCGGGAGGTGCTCACCGCCCTGAACGACCTCGACCAGGAGCTCGCCGGGGTCGAGCAGGACCTGGCCGACCTGCGGGACCGGGGCGACGAGCTGGAGCACCAGCGCCTGGCCAGCGAAGACGAGCTCGCCGCGGCCCAGGCCTCGATGGAGCGGCTCAGAGACGTGGTCGCCGACCACACCCAGGCCCTGTACCGGCTCAACCGGCGGGGCATCGCCCGCATCATCTTCTCCGCCGACGACCCGGCGGATCTGCGCCGGCGCTCCCGGTACCTGCTGGCCATCCTCAAGTCCGATCGAACGCGCTTCCGCAAGTTCTTGGACCAGGTGGCACGCAAGGAGGCCGCCCTGGCCCGGGTCGAGCAGGATCGCGCCTCGCTCGGCGCCCTCCAGGCCGAGGTCCGCCTGCGGGAGAGCACCGTGCGGGACGCCCGGGCCCGCAAGCTGGCCCTGCTGGAGGAGGTCCGCGGGCGGCGGTCCCTGGCGATGAAGGCGCTGGCCCAGCGAGAGCGCTCCAGCCGGAGCCTGGCGGCCTACGAGGCCCAGCCTGCGCCCCAGGCGGTCGCGCCCGCGAAGCGCATTCGCACCCTGAAGGGCCAGCTCCCCTGCCCCACCACCGGCACTCTGCTGCGCGGCTTCGGCACCTACACCGACCCCGCCACCGGCACCCGCTCCAAGAACGGCGGCATCGACATCTCCGTGCCCTTCGGCATGCCCGTGCGCAGCGTGGCCGAGGGCCGTGTGGCCACCTCGAGATTCGTCAACGGCTTCGGCTTCACCGTCGTGGTCGACCACGGCGACGACTACACGTCCATCTACACCCACCTGGCCCGGGTGCAGGTCAAGCCGGGCCAGCGCCTGGCTGCAGGGGACGTGATCGGTCCCGCCGGCGAGACCGGGGTGACCGACACCCTGGGGCCCCGCCTGCACTTCGAGGTGAAGTACCACGGCACCTCCCAGAACCCCATGTCCTGGCTCAAGCGGGGCTGTGTGCGTAGCTCCTGAGTAGGATCCCCCCGTGAACCTGCGCACCGTCTCCGCCTTCGTCGCCACCCTGCTGGTGTTCGGCACCGGTCTCTACGCGGGGGCCGCCACCGTCGGGGCCTCCTACGCGGCGGGGGGCGACCCCTACGCCAGCCTGGACACCTTCGCCCGGGCACTGAGCCAGATCGAGCGCTTCTACGTGGAGCCGGTCGAGAGCGAGGCGCTGGTCTACCGGGCCCTCGAGGGCATGGCCGACAGCCTCGACGACCACACGCTCTACCTGGACCCCGACGCCTATGCCGAGCTGCTGCGCAACAGCGAGGGCGGCTACAGCGGCATCGGGGTCGAGGTGAAGCCCCACCCTTCGGGTGGCATGAGCATCGTCGAGGTGGTGCCCGGTGGTCCAGCGGCACTCGCCGGGCTCCGGCTCGACGACCGCGTGGTGCGGGTCGACGGCGAGGACATCACCGGCGTGCCCTTCCGGGACGCCGTGAGCCGGGTCCGGGGCAAGCGCGGTGTGCCCGTGGCCCTGGGGGTCGAGCGCAGCGGCACCGATGGCCTGCTGACCGTCGACGTGGTGCGCGACGAGGTGCACTCCCCGGCAGTGGCCCAGGAGCTGGTGGAGCCGGGCCTGGGCTACGTGCGCGTGGAGCAGTTCCGGCGCCACGCCGGCGAGGAGTTCGCGACGGCCCTGGGCGAGCTCCAGGCCGCGGGGCCGCTGACGGGCCTGGTCCTCGATCTGCGGGACAACCCTGGCGGCCTGCTCGAAGAGGCCGTGGAGATCGTGGACGCCTTCGTCGCGGAGGGCACCATCGTCACCACCCAGGGCCGCAGCGCCGGCGCCAGCGAAGCCCACGCGGCCACGCCAGCCGCGAGCGACCTGCTCGAGGCGCGCCTGGTGATCCTGGTCGACGCGGACTCCGCCAGCGCCTCGGAGATCGTGGCGGGGGCGCTGCAGGACCTGGGCCGGGCCACCCTGGTGGGCCAGCCGACCTACGGCAAGGGCTCGGTGCAGTCGGTCTTCGAGTACCAGGACCGCAGCGCCATGCGGCTCACCGTCGCCCGCTACCACCTGCCCTCCGGGCGCTCCATCGAGCAGGAGGGCGGAGTCACGCCGGACCTCATCCAGCGGCGGACCCGCCCGGGGAGCTCTCCCCGGGAGAAGCTGGAGAAGCAGCTCGCCGGCCTCACCGAGATCGACGAGGCCAAGCGCCAGGAGCTGCTCGCGCTGCTGGAGGCTCTCGAGCTCGCCGACGGCGGCGACACCGGCTCCCCCCGCTTCTCGGGCCCGATCGCCGAGCGGGTGGGGGAAGACCTCCAGCTCCGCGAGGCGCTCGCCCTGGCCCGCGCGACCGGAGACTGAGTCCGGTGCGCTGGCGGCGTGCAGCCGGACTGCTGCTGGCAGCGGCCCTGCTCGTGGCGGGTCTCGGCGTGCTGAGCGAACACCTCGCCAAGGACTGGATCGCCGGTGAGCCCTCGGCGCCGGCGGAGATCCAGCTGCAGCCCGCTCTGCTCCAGGAGGTCCTGCGCACCTCGCTGCTGCCGGCGGTGCTCCAGGAGGCCGAGGAGCTCGCGTCGGAGAGCGAAGAGCGGATCGATCCCCACGGCGCATGGACCGCCTGGCAGACCCGGTATCAGCTGGAGCCCGGCGTGGACCCCGAGAGCCTGGGCCGGCGCCTCCAAGGCCTGGCCGCCGAGGCCCTGCCAGGCGCCCAGGTCTACGTCACCCCACGGGAGGACCTCGAGGTCGACGTGCGCATCTACGCCGGCAAGCGCCTGGTGCACCGCCTGGTGCTGGTGCCGACCCTGGAGGAGCCGTCGAAGCGGGAGCGCGGCGAGCAGCCCGCCCTGGTGGCCGTGGTGGTGCTCGGGCTGGGCGAGGACGCCCAGCTGGACAAGGCCGTGCTCCAGGCCGAGGTGCCGCTGAGCGTGGGCCTGGTGCCCTTCAGCCCCTTCGCGCTGCGCATGGCCCGCGAGGCCACCCGCCACCACAAGGAGGTCCTGGTCGAGCTGCCCGCCGAGGTGGACTCCGACGTCGCGGCCCGGGAGGCGGTCATGGCCGTGCCCGGCGCGACGGGGGTGGTGCTGAGCGTGCCGCCGGCCGCGCTGGCGCCGTCCCTGCTGCTCGAGCGCTCCATGGTGCTCCTGGACGCCACCGGGACCGCCGAGGGCGCGGCGCTGCGCAACGCCCGGGAGCAGGGCGTGACCCTGCTGCGGCGTCACGACGACCTCTCGGGCGAGCTTCGGTCCAGCCTGAACCGCGCCCACCACATGGCCCGCAAGCTCGGCGCCGTGGTGCTGGTCGTCGACGTGGCCACCGGACACGCCGGCCAGGTGGTGGCCTGGCTGAAGGCCACCGACCGCCGGGACCTGCGCCCGGTGTTCCTGAGCGAAGTCGCGGCCCTGACCGCGACCCGCTGAGGGGTCAGACCAGCTCGCCCACCAGGTCGTAGGGCGACGCCTGCACGATGCGGCACTGGCGCACATCGCCGGCCTTGATGCCCGCCGGGGCCCGGGTCACGAACACCTGGCCGTCGACGTCTGGGGCCTGGGTGGGCAGGCGGGCCACCAGCAGGGACTCGTGTTCGTCGGAGACCCCGTCCATCATCACCTCGACGGTCTCGCCGACCAGGGCTTCGTGGTGGGCCAGGGAGATCTCGGCCTGGAGGGCCATCAGGCGGGCCTGGCGCTCCTCCTTGACCTCGTCGGGCACTTGATCCGGCAGCTCCGCGGCGTCGGTGCCGTCTTCCTGGAAGTAGGGGAAGACCCCGACCCGGCTGAAGCGCCAGGTGCGCACGAAGTCCTCGAGCTCCTGGAAGTCTTCCTCGGTCTCTCCGGGGAAGCCCACGATGAAGGTGGTGCGGAGCGCCAGATCCGGCACCGCGGCGCGGATGCGCGCCAGGATGCGGTCCTGGCCGGAGCGGGTGACCCCGCGGCGCATGGCCTTGAGCATGCGGCCCGACGCGTGCTGCAGCGGGATGTCCAGGTAGGGCACCACCTTGGGCTCGCTGGCCAGGGTCTCCAGCAGCGCGTCCGGCAGCCCGATCGGGTAGGCGTAGTGGACGCGGAGCCAGTCCAGGCCATCGACCCGCGCCAGGGCCTGGAGCAGCTCGGCGAGCCGGGGCTGGCCGTAGAGGTCCCGGCCATACGCGGTGGAGTCCTGGGAGATGAGGTTCACCTCCCGCACGCCCTGCTGGACCATGCCAGCCGCCTCGGTCACCAGGGACTCGATGGTCCGGCTGCGCAGGCGCCCCCGAAGCGTGGGGATGATGCAGAAGGCGCAGCGGTGATTGCAGCCTTCGCTGATCTTCAGGTACGCGCTGTGGCGGGCCCAGGAGTGCACCCGCGGGGTCTGCTCGTCGTGCAGGTAGAGCGGCGTGTCGACGTAGGAGCGCGGGGCCTGGCCGGCGCGGGCGCTGAGCACTTCGTCGATGCGGTGATACTCGCCGGTGCCCAGGAAGTGGTCGACCTCGGGCAGCTCGCCCTCCAGCGCCTGGCCGTAGCGCTGGACCATGCAGCCGGTGACCACCAGCTTGCTGCAGGAGCCGGCCTCCTTGAACTTCGCCATCTCGAGGACGGTCTCGATGGACTCCTCGGTGGCCGGCTGGATGAACGAGCACGTGTTGACGATGATGACGTCGGCGGCGTCCGGGTCGTCGACCAGGTCGTAGCGCTCGCGGTCCATGAGCTGGCCGACCATCACCTCGCTGTCGACCCGGTTCTTCGGGCAGCCCAGAGAGACCAGGTGGACCTTCTGGGACGGGCCGGACACAGGGCTGTCGGCGACGCTGCTAGAGCGCGCCGGCCTCGATCACCTCGACGTCGGCCGGGGGCGTGAACGAGAAGCTGTCCGCCGGCACGTCGGGGTTGAACTTGACCTTGCTGAACTCGAGCACCGTCAGGTTGTCCAGGGTGTCGGTGACCGCGATGGACGCCAGCACGTACTTGTTGGTGAGCTCGAGCTTGACCGACTTGAAGGGGTACTTGCCCCCTTCCTTGGGGGTCAGGATGAGCACGAAGTTGCTCTTGCGGCCGTTCTCCGGGGCGAGCACCACCGTGAACTTGTCCCGCAGGCTGCCGAGGTCGGAGAGCTCGATCGGCGCGACGCTCGACGCGGCCTGGCCCAGGTCGGCGTACTTGATCGCCTGCTTGAGCGACGGGGTGTAGACCCACATGTGGCTGCCGTCGGTCACGAAGAGCGAGCCGTTGGGGCCCGTGAAGTCCCAGCGCATCTTGCGAGGGCGGCTGAGCAGCACCGTGCCCTTGTCGGTGCGGGTCTGGCCCGCGGCGGTGACGGTCTGCTCGAAGGTGGCCTGGAGGGCCTGCACGTCCTTGTAGGTCGACTCCACACCCTCGACGACGGCGATGACCTCCGGGCTGGCGTCGCTGGGGATGAAGTCCTGGGTGGCCGGCTTGCCGTCGTCGGCAAGGGCCGTGGGAGAGGTCAGGCCTGCCGCGAGCAGGAGGGTCGCAAGACCCTGGAGAATTCGGCGCTTGAGCAACCCGTCCTCCCGGACGTCGAGTCCTCGGTTTTACTGCGTGGAAGCCCTCGTGGCAACCATCCAACAGCGCCTCGGACGCCGAGCTTTCCTTGTTGTTCGATGCCGTTACATCCGATGACACCGCCACTCCCGACCGATCGGTCGGGCTCACGCGCTGGGGTGCGAGGGGGCCAGGACCTCCCGCGGACGGGCACCGTCGGCCGGTCCGACCACCCCTTCCCGCTCCATCAGGTCCATGATCCGAGCGGCCCGGTTGTAGCCGATCTTCAGGTGACGCTGGATCATCGACGTCGAGGCCTTGCCCTTGTCCGTGACCAGGGAGACCGCCAGGTCGTAGACCTCGTCGTAGTCCTCGGGGTCGATGCTCTCGAGGTGTTCGTCGTCGACGCGGATCTCGGCTTCGTAGAGGGGCTCGGCCTGTTCCTTGAGGAAGTCCGCCACCCGGCCCACCTCCTCGTCGGCGACGAAGGGGCCGTGCAGACGCTCGAGGGCCGAGACGCCGGGCGGCAGGTAGAGCATGTCACCCTTGCCCAGCAGGGTCTCGGCGCCGTTCTGGTCCAGGATCGTGCGGCCGTCGGTCTTGGACCGCACCTGGAAGGCGATGCGAGAGGGCATGTTCGCCTTGATCAGGCCGGTGATCACGTCCACCGACGGGCGCTGGGTGGCCACGATGAGGTGGATGCCACAGGCCCGGGCCTTCTGCGCCAGGCGCACGATGCTGGCCTCGACCTCCTTGGCGGCGACCATCATCAGGTCCGCCAGCTCGTCGATGACGATGACGATCCAGGGCATCTTGCGCGGCGGCGGCGGCGGCTGGTCGGTCGGCCAGCCCCGAGGGGCGAACTTCCGGGCCTTGTGGGGCGTCCAGTCGGCCATCTCCCGGGTGACCTTCTTGTTGTAGGAGGAGATGTTCCGGGTGCCCCAGCGGGCCAGCAGCTTGTAGCGCTCGTCCATCTCCTTGCAGGCCCACTTGAGCGCGGCCGCCGCCAGCTTGGGCTCCGTCACCACCGGGTGCAGCAGGTGCGGGATGTCCTCGTAGGGCTCGAACTCCAGCATCTTGGGGTCGATGAGGATGAGCCGCAGCTCCTCGGGCGTGCGGGTGAAGAGCAGGCTGCAGAGCATGGCGTTGATGCCCACGCTCTTGCCGGAGCCCGTGGTGCCGCCGACGAGGCAGTGGGGCATCTTGGCCAGGTCCGCCACGTAGGGCAGGCCCTCGACGGTCTTGCCCAGGGCCATCGGCAGGTCGAACTTGCCCTCCCGGAACTCGCGGGAGGCGAGCATGTCGCGCAGCCACACGGTCTGGCGGCTCTCGTTCGGGATCTCGATGCCCACCACCCCCTTGCCCGGGATGGGGGCCACGATGCGCACCCGGATGGCCTTCATCGCCATGGTGATGTCGTCGGTGAGCCGCACGATGCTCGCGACCTTCACGCCCGGCGCGGGCAGGTACTCGTAGATCGTGATGACCGGCCCGGGCCGGATGGCCGTGACCTCTCCCTTGATGCCGAAGTCGGCGAGCTTCTGCTGCAGGGTCTCGGCCTGGCTCTTGAGGAAGCGCTCGTCCAGGTGCCCGGCGGTCTTCTGGTGGCGGTCGAGCAGGCCCAGGGTCGGCAGCTCGAAGACCTCTTCGGGCGTCGCCTGACGCACGACCAGGTCGTCGCGTCCGTTGGTGCCCGACTCCAGGCGCCCGGGGGTGATCTCGACCATCGCGCCTGCCAGCGGCGGCGAGGGCACCGCCGCGTGCAGCCCGGAGGGCTCGGGCGCGTCGAAGGGGTCCATGTCCAACACCGGCGTGTGGACCGTCGTGCGCGGTCCCAGGCTGCGCACCGGCACCGGGGTGGCCACCACCGAGGGCGCCGCAGGCGGCTCCTCGGGCAGCCCGTGCTCCGACGGCTCCGCCACCGTCACCGGCGGCACGTCGTAGCCGGTGTCCGGCTCCACCTCGACCAGGGCCACGGCGCTGGCGGCGGTGGGCACGGCACCCTGGAGCTTCTCCTCGGAGAAGTCGTAGGCGAGCTCGGTCCGAGCGGGACCGTCGAAGACCACCTGGGGCTCCTGCCGGAAGCGGGGCTCGGCCCGGCGCTGCTGCGACTGCCGGACCCCGGGGTTCGAGCGCACCGGGGGCTCGTCCTCGTCGAGACTGGGGACCTCCTCGGTGTGGTCGAAGCCGGGCTCCGCGTAGTCGTCCAGGCGCTCCCAGCGCCGCGGACGGGCCGCCCAGGCCCGCAGGGCGTCCAGGCCCTGGGTGACGGCGCGGCCGCTCTGACCGGCGGCCTGTCGCACGCCGCCGGCGAGGGCAGCCCCGACCCTCGGGGTCCCCGCCTCCACCGAGGCCACGCCGCGCTCGGCCAGCTGCTCCCAGTCGATGCCGAAGGTCACGGTGGCCGTGGTGAGCATCGCCAGGGTCACGATCACGTAGGAGCCGACCGTGCCGACCTGGCCCAGCAGCCAGGCGGCGGTCACACCGCCCAGGGCGCCACCGGGTGGGAAGGCGTCGTAGGTCGCGCCCTCGGCCGCGAACAGCAGCGCCACGAAGGTCGAGAACCACCAGGTGCCCACCAGGCCCATGGCCAGGCGCACGGTGGCGCCGGCGTCCCGGCGGGCGAAGCGCAGCCAGAGCCAGCCGGCGAAGGGCACCACCGCCCAGGCGCCGTAGCCCAGCACCTGGTAGAGCACGTCGGAGATGTTCGCGCCCCAGCGGCCGCACCAGTTGGCGACCTCGAAGGAGGTGCTGCGGTGGGTGAAGGCGGGGTCGGTGGGCGAGTAGCTCAGGAGCGCCAGCACGGTGAAGCCGCAGGCCCCCAGACCCGCGAGGTAGGCCAGTGCGCGGCGGTTCTCTGGACCGAGCCCCGGCTCGGCGGCCGCGGTCGTCTCCGGGTGGGATCTTCCGCTGGCGGTGCCGGGCGAGGTCCGCCGCTTGGCCTTGTGGGCCGATCCACCGGTCTTCTTCTTCGCGCTACGACCCTTCTGTGCCACCTGTCCGCTCCGAGCGCTGGAAAGCCGGCTGGATCGTAGCAGAGAACTCTTGACACGTCATGGACTGACTTGAGGTAGTACCTCAGATCTGCCGGGGCGATGGCCTCGTAGGCTTCTGCACACCCAGCGGGGTGGGTGGATAGGTTGCCGTCGGAGGCGCGGAATGGCGAAGCGTGTGCTCGTGGTGGGAGGGGCTGGCTACATCGGGTCCCACGTGGCGCGGTACCTGGAGCAGCAGGGCGTCGAGGTCGTGGTCTACGACAACCTGTCCACCGGCCACCGCGAGGCGGTACGCAGCGAGCTGGTCGTCGGTGACATCCGGGACCGCGAGACCCTGACCAGGACCCTGAGGGCCCGGCCCTTCGACGCCGTGCTCCAGTTCGCGGCCCTGTGCCTGGTCGGCGAGAGCCAGCGGGAACCCGTCCGCTACTACGACGTCAACGTCGGTGGCACGATCTGCCTGCTGGACAGCATGCTCCGGTCTTCTCATCGACCTGCGCGGTCTACGGAGCCCCCCAGACCCTGCCTCTCGACGAGACCCACCCCAAGGCCCCGGTCTCGGTCTACGGCCGGACCAAGTGGATGGTGGAGCAGATCCTCGACGAAGCCCGCTCCCGCCAGGGTCTGTCCGTGGCCTCCCTGCGCTACTTCAACGCCGCCGGCGCCCACCCTGACGGCTCCCTCGGCGAGTCCCACGACCCCGAGACCCACCTCATCCCCCTGGCGCTGGACGCCCTCCTGGGGAGGCGGGACAAGCTCAAGGTCTTCGGCACCGACTACGACACCCGCGACGGCACCTGCGTGCGCGACTACATCCACGTGCTCGACCTGGCCGACGCCCACCACCGCGCCCTGGTCCACCTGTGGGACGGGTCGCAGGGCGGCGCCTGGAACCTGGGCACCGGCACCGGCACCACGGTCCTGGAGATCCTCCAGGGCATCGAGCGCGTCACCGGCCGCAAGATGCCCTACGACCTCGCCGACCGCCGCGACGGCGACGCCCCGGGCCTCTACGCCCAGGCCGAGAAGGCACGGGAGGAGCTGGGCTGGGTGCCTCGGTACACGGCGATCGACGAGGTGATCGAGACGGCGTGGCGGTGGGCTCGGGAGCCGCGGTTCTGACCGAACCTCAGAAGATGCTCTCCGGAACCACCAGCTGATCCCCGGGCATCAACACCAGGTCGTCCGCCCGGCCCTTGTTCACCGCCTTCAGATCGATCGACAAGGTCTCGCCGTCCCTCAGGACGTACGCTGCCTTGAGCCGCGCGATGGAATTCGGCCCACCAGCCAGCGAGAGGGCCTGGTAGGCGGTCATGCCCTCCTGCCAGTCCACAGCGCCCTCTTCCTTGACCTGGCCCGTCACGAACACCACCACGGGCTCCAGCACGTAGATCTGGTCTTCGGGCTCCAGCAGGAAGGGCTCGGCGCTGCCCGCGGTCATGGCCTGCAGGTCCAGGTCGAAGGTCTGCTGGCCTTCGGCGGTGGTGCGGACGACGCGGGCCCGGGTGCTGTTCTCCGGCGAGCCACCGGCGACGGCGATGCCGTCGAGCACCGTGGTGCGGCCCATCATGTAGTAGATCCCGGCGTTCTTCACGCCGCTGACCACCGTGAACGGCCGCGAGCGGTACTCCAGCACCCGCACGGAGACCTTGGGGTCGACCAGGTAGCCGTCGCGCAGAGCGGCATCGATGGTGGTCGCGACCTCGTGGGAGGTCAGGCCACCCACGCTCTGGCGACCGATGTGCGGCACCGTGATCTGGCCATCACGATTGACCTGGAGCTCCAGGGTCAGGTCGGTCTCGCCGAAGACCTCGAGGGCCAGCACATCTCCGGGGCCCACGGCATAGTTGGCCTCGGAGGGCACCTGGACGGTGGAGGAAGGTTCCTCGGCCTGTGTCGCGAGCGGCGCGAGCAGCCCGACGAGCACCAGGAAGCCCAGCCAGCGGGCCCTAGTAGGTCCCCGTGATGCCGACGTCGAAGATGACGTTGTCGTACTCGATCTCCGAATTGCCCACGCTGGCCCGTCGCGCCCAGGTGACGTTGAGGCCGATGTCGAGCCAGTCAGCGGCGTTGTACTGGAGGCCAGCACGGGCACGAACGACGTCGTCATCTCGGCTGATCTCTCCCCGGTACTGCTCCCTGCGGTACCCGGCCTCGAGCTGTGTACCCAGCCCGCGGCCCAGCTCGGCCGAATAGCGGCCGAAGACGTAGTGGTAGTGAACGTAGTTGGTGAACCACGAGTCCTCGAAGTCCTTCCGGTAGCCGCCCGTCAGGTTGTGACCGAGCAGCGGAGTCGCTGAGACCTCCGCGGTCAGCAGGAGCCCCTCGATTCCAGAGGTGTCCTGGTCGAAGCCCGTGGCCGTGGGGTCCCCGCCGCCCGTGACCGAGTCCTCGTTGTACTTGAGCTGGCCGTAGCCCACCAGGGCGTTGAGCACGATGCGCTCGGTGAAGCGTCCGATCAGACCGGCCTGGGCCCGCCAGCCCCAGCCATCCGGGACGGCCAGTTCGTTGCCGATCGAGTCCGTCCGGATGTCACCGCCCGTGGCATCGACCAGGTTCTCGGACCAATTGAAGAAATTGGCACCGCCCTTGACGACGATCGCCGTCTTGGGGAAGAAAGCCCACTGGACATTCAGCGTCGGCCCCCCGGCGATCCGGGAGTTGTAGTTGGCGTTCTGGGCGGCGTTGCCCTGAGGTGGAACGTCGTAGTCGTCGAAGGAGAAGCGGCCCCCGAGGTCGATGTCCAGGGCAGCGCCCGGGCGAATGCTCAGCAATCCAGTCGTGGTGCTGCCCAGGTGCCTGTTGAACGCGTCCGTGGCCTCCTCCATGTTCGCGGAGCGCGTCGACACGTCGAAGTCCTCGAGCAGGTTGAAGCCGACCCGAGACCTCGGGAGGATGTCGAAGCTGGCACCGAACTGGCCATCGGCCACGCGGGTCAGGTTCTGAGTGCCCGGGTCCAGTGCGATGAAGGGGGTCCAGGCGGCGTCGACGCTCAGGGCGACGTCCGGGCCATCCAGAGACACGACCACAGCAGCGGCAGGATTCAGCGCGAGCAGTCCATAGAGATCCTGCTCGACCGTCGGGAGGAAGTCGACGTCCTCGTCGTAGTAGGGGTTGCTCTGCCAGCGCATCCCCACGGTCAGCGAGGGCACGATCTCGGCTTCCCCGACCCGAATGTGATCCCCGGCGCCCGCATGGGCGACAGGGGCCCCAGCCAGCCACAGCGTCGCGAGGCCCAGGAGGCCTCCAGCGATCACGGGCCGCCGGTTCTGGCAGCGATCAACCATTCGATCCACCTGCTTCAGCGGCTGCATGGGTCCTGCGGGAGCGGAGGCCGGCCTCACCCATTCGCACAGACCGTGCAAGTCGCCCCGATAGCGCCAGCTCATACAAGAGGCCCGACTGTTGTGCTATTGGAAGGGGGAGGTCTCGGGCGGGTCGACGCCGATGTCGTCGTTCCCGTCGTCGATCGGGGCGAGGTCATCGCCGCCGGCGAGTCCCTCGACCGTGACCTGGACATCTGTGACGCCAGGCTGGGTGCCCGACTCTCCGAGGCAAGCGTCGGCTTCGGCGTCGAACTGGCGGGCCTTCGACAGGGCCACCGCCACCTTGCGGAACTCGAAGTCCGCCTTGTCGCTGTCTCCAGCGGCCAGGTACGCGTTCATCTGGGCCTGGGCCTGCTCGGCCACCTCGACCAGGGTGGACACGCTGGCCTGCTTCTTGGTGAGGCAGTTCGAGCGAACCAGATCCTGCTCGCGCTCAGCGTCTTCCAGCGCCTTGGAGATGTCCTTGGCGATGCCACGGATCTCGGTCAGCGCCGAGTTCACGAAGGCTTCCTTCTCCTTGGGCGTCGTCGCCGAGGTCTTCTCCAGACCTCCCGAGACGCCGGCGTCCTGTGCCATCGCGGGCGGGGCCCACGTGAGAACCAGCCCTCCCAGGACTCCTGCAGCGATCAGCTGCCAGCTCCAGCGGTGCGGCACGTCTCCTTCTCCTCCATCCCCTTCTGCGGGGCATCCTAGTCAGCGGGCCCTTGTCGTGTCAAACGAGCGGGGAAAACCCGGGTTCCTGACCCGCACCATCGGCGCAGAGCGCAAGAACTTGAGGGCAGACGACCGCAAAGAACACGACGGAGAGAGGGTCCCACCTTGGGGGCTCCTCACCCGGTCACTCTGTGTCCCGAACCGTCCGGACCCTTCACCGCCCGGGCTGGATTTTTTGCAGAAAATCCGGCCCCGGACTCCCGGTCAGCCTCCGGTGAGCACGAATGGGTAGATCACCTCGCCCTCGACCTGGTCGGCCGGGAAGCGCCACTTCTTGATCTTCGAGATGATGCAGGAGCCCAGCTCGTCGTCGCCGGTGGTGTTGGCGAAGAGGCTGGCCGAGGTCACACGGCCCCCGGTGATGGTCCACTGGACCTCGACCCGGCCCTCGAGGCTCGGGTTCTCCTTGAGGCGGCGCTCGTAGCAGTACTTGATCTGACCGGTGTACTTGCGCACGACCTTGCGGACGGCGTCGGCGTCGCCCTCGACAAAGTCGAGATCGGCGCTGCCGGTCTTCACGCTGCCCTTGACCTCGGTCTTGGGTCCGGACGCCAGGTCGCCGCTACCGCCCTTCGCCTGGGCCAGGTCGCCGATGTCGGCGTCTCCGCGACCCTCGCCACCCTTGCTGCCACGGGCCGAGGCCTTCTCGGCCGTGGAGGCCTGGACGCCGGTGACGGACTTGAGCGCTTCGTCCAGGTTCTGGCCAACGGAGTCGCCCTGTCCGTATGGATCGTCGGTGGCGCCACCGCCCTCGCCACGGGTCGCGATGAGCGCGGCGAGCAGCGGGGACTCCTCGACCGCCTGCTGGCGAAGGGCCTCCTGGCGGGCGGCCTCGGCCGCAGCCTTGTCGGCCTCGGACATCTCCTCGGCGGGCTCGTCCTCCTGGGCGGACGCCTCTTCGGCCGGGGTGTCCTCCTCGGACTCCTGGGTCTCGGTGGGATCGGCCTCTTCGGCGGCGACCTCGGGGCCCTCGCCCTCCTCGGTCTCGAGCTCGACCGGCTCGGGATCCTCGGGGGCCAGCACGACCTTGGTGAAGCGGTCGGGGATGGTGTTGAGATCCACCCGCTCGATGGGCTCCGCGTTGGCGACGTAGATCATCATCACGGCGGCCAGGGCGGTGAAGAGCCCCAGGAAGCCCATGAAGACCGGGTCGTCCTCTTCGATGAGGCGCGGGCGGAAGTCCTCGCGCTTGATCGCCGTGACCGGCTCCGGCGGAGGCGGCACGAACTGGAAGAGCACCGTGACGTTCTGGATGCCGACCTTGCCGCGATTGCTCTCGGACAGTGGCAGCTGCCAGACGTTGCCCTTGCGGGTCGCGTCGCCGTTCTCCCGGAGCTGGCCGAGCGACGCGATCGCGTCCTTGTAGGCGACCTTGCCCTTCATCTCCTCGGAGATGGCGAGGGTGTACTTCCCGCCCTTGCAGTGGAAGAGCGTGAAGCGCTTCGGCAAGGAGGTCGGGGGGAGCACGAAGGTGTTCTTGGTCGACTCGCCGATGGACACCGACTCGCCGGACTTGATCAGCCGCTCCTGGACGATCTTCCCGTCCTGGACGATGCCGATCCGCAAGACCTTGTTCTGCTTCTGAGACTGTGCAGCCATGAACCTCAGTTCCCTGTCACCGCATCAATGATGGCCGGTTGGCAGGTCAGACCACTTCCACGAAGGAAGGTTCTCTCGATCTCTTGGATCGTTGCCTCGGGGGGGAAAGTTTAGCAGACCTGTGTAAACGGGTCGGAATGGACACCGCAGAGGTCTCCCAGGGCGGGTGGAACACACCGCCAAGATAGACCGAGGGCCTGCCGGGATGCAACCTGGGCAATCCCGACAGGCCCTCGTGTTCTGGCCTGTTGACAGGGCACCGGTGACGCGGGGCGTCAGCGGGGGCGCCCTCAGCCGGGGGCGCCCTCAGCCGGTCGACTTGTAGACGACGAACCGGAACTCGCCGAACTGGGCCTGGCCCGCGGTGTACATGGCCTCACGGACCACGCTGAACGGCAGGGTCTTGTCGCACTGCAGCAGGATCCGACCCTTGAACTCGTGCTCCTTGGAGCCCGAGGCCTCACCGAGGGCCTTGGCCTGCTCGGCCTTCTCGAGGAGGCGATCGTAGAGCCGGGTGATCATCTGGCCCTTCTTCTCGTCTTCCGGCACGGCGATGAGCTCGTTGCCGGGGTTCTCCTCGTCAGGGGTCCGGGTCAGGTCGAGGACGGGCACGCCGTCGACGACGATCTGGGTCTTGGTGACGATCAAGTTGACCGCGAGCTGGGGCTCCTTGGCCGACGTCGACAGCGGCAGCTCCAGGTCGCCGGAAGCGGCCACGGAGATGTCCTGGGTCGAGTAGGACTTGAGGAGGAAGACCAGGATGATGGTGAACATGTCCATCATCGAGGTGATGTTCAGGTCTTCGGAGACGCTGGTGCGCGCTTTCTTCTTGAGAGCCATGGCTACTTCGCGCCTCCGGCGATGACGACGAACGGGAAGAGGGTCCGGGCCTTGCCGTCCTCACCCGAGGCGCTCTTGTCCTCGCGGCTCGAGTCCATCGTCTTGACGATGACCTCGTAGGGGATGCGGGACTCGGGCACCAGGATGACGTTCTCGTCGTCGGGGTACTCGTCCTTGATCAGGCCCAGCAGGCGCGTGAGCTCCTCGTAGTCGTAGGAGTCGGGGGTCGCGCAGTTGGGGTCCTTGCAGGGGATCGTGGGCTGGTCTTCCTCGCCCTCGGCGGGGGCCGCCGGGGCAGCGCCCTCGGCACCCTCGGGGTTGAGGACCGCGTCCGCGCCTGCGACGGTGATGCCCTTGCCGGTGATGACCAGCGAGAGCTGCAGGGGCGGATCGTCATCCTCTTCCGGCTGCGTCTCCTGCGGGGGCCCGATCGCGGGGAGCGTCGAGTCGATGACGGCCAGGTGCACGAACTGTGCGGCCATCAGCAGGAACGGGATGAGGATGGAGACCAGGTTCATGATGGGGATGAGGTTGAGCTCTTCGCCTTGCTGCAAAGACCTCCTTCCCTTTCCGCCGGCCATGTGTCGCTCCCGTGTGGGGAATCAGGTGGGGGTGGGTGTCGCTGCTCCCGGCCCGTGCCAGCCGGGCCGGGAGCGCAACAACCGAAACCAGGAAGTGCGGGAGGCCTAGGCCTCGGCCGCGCCCTCCTCCTTGAGGGTGCCGCGACGACGGGCGCCCAGGAGGTTCACGGTCTTGGTGGCGTAGAGCTCCACCTCGTCCATGATCTTCGTGGTCTTGTTGGTGATGATGGAGGTCAGGATGATCGTCGGCACGGCGACGATCAGGCCGGACATCGTGGTGAACATCGCGACGGAGATACCGGAGGCCAGCAGGGTCTGCTTGGTCTCCGCGGACGCGTGCGCGACCGCCTCGAACGCGAGGATCAGGCCCTGGATGGTGCCGAGGAGACCGGTCAGGGTCGCGACGTTCGCCAGGGTGGTCAGGTACGGGGTGCGCCGGGTCAGCTGGGGGAAGACCTCGAGCAGGGACTCGTCGACCGCGTTCTGGATCTCGATGTCACCGCGGTTGGCCCGGGTGAGACCGGCCTTGAGCACGCGGGGCAGCGCGGCGTTGGGCTCGGCGTTGCAGAGCTTGATCGCGCGGTCGATGTTGTTCGCCATGATCAGCTTCTGGATCTGGGCGAAGAACGCGGTGCCGTTGATGTTGGCGCGGAAGAGGATGTAGTACAGCCGCTCAGCAGCGATCGCAGCAGCGAACACGCCGAAGACGAGCAGCGGAATCATGAAGGGGCCGCCCTTCTGGAAGGCATCAACCAGCAGTCCCATGCGGGGTTCTCCTAGAGCAAGGTTTCGGTTGGACGACGAAGTCCGGGGAAGTGTTCTCTGCCCCATGGGGCGAGGGTGGGCAACTTTACAGGAGTGACCTGAGGGTGTCAGGCGCCAACTGTGAACACACTGTCAGCGCCCTGTTGGTGCACCTTTCAGGGGTAATCGTTGTGACGGCCCCGCTCGGCCCGGGGTTCGTCGAAGATTTGTATAGGGGCCTGAACAGCGGTTCTGCGGCGGCGCTGCGGGCGCGACGGGGGGCTCAGAACGGCTTCGACTCCACGGACTTCACGATGCGGGGGATGAAGCTCTCCTGGAGCTCGAGCTGATCGGCGCTGGACAGGTCCTGGCGCGCGATGAGGATCTGGACACTGGGCTTCTGGACCTCGCCGCGGATGACCTCGTCCTCGACGATGACCACGCGGACCCGCTTGGACTGGGCGTGCGCCGGGGTTGCACCGGCCAGCAGGGCCAGGGCCA
>CAYFPX010000097.1:11664-27497 GCA_964344945.1 uncultured Enterobacterales bacterium | reverse complement strand
CCCTTCCTGACCCTGAAGTTCCTGACCGACGGCACCTACGACCGCTCGACGGGCCTGTTCATGACCCCGACCGGCCAGCCCAAGTACTACTACGCCTCGGACACGCTCCAGAGCGACGCCTACGTGGGCCTGACCCCGGACGACCTCATCGACATCGCCGTCTACCACGGCCTGCACTTCCACGAGGCGAGCCAGCGGGGCGTGGTCTTCCACCTGATGGGTGCGCTCAGCGAATTCGGCAAGCTCGGCCTGGTCTGCATCGGCGACAACCCGCAGATGGCCCGCTTCCTCTACAACAAGACCGTCGGGGTGCTCGACCAGGAGACCGGCAATCGTGACGACCGTCCGGACTCGGTGAGCAGCTCCGGCGACAACAGGTAAGCTGGCGGAGCACCGCACCGGACGCCATGCCCTCCTGGCTCCTGCTCTTCGTCCTCGCGCTCGGCTGCAGCGACAAGGACACCGGGTCCGACGACACCGGCCCGACGACCGTCGAGGCCGACGCGGACACGGACACGGACACCGACACCGACACCGACACCGACACCCCGTCGGACCGCGACGCCGACGGCTGGACCATCGCCGATGGGGACTGCGACGACGACGACGCCAGCGTGCATCCCGGCGCCACCGAAGTCTGCAACGGCCTCGACGACGACTGCGACACCCTGATCGACGACGACGACGACAGCGTCACCGGGCAGTCCACCTGGTACGTCGACACCGACGGCGACGGCTTCGGCACGCCGACCGCGACCTTCGTGACCTGCGAGCAGCCCCCCACCAGCGCCGACAAGCCCGGGGACTGCGACGACTCCGACGCCAGCGTGAACCCCCTGGCCACCGAGTCCTGCAATGGCCTGGACGACGACTGCGACAGCCTGGTCGACGACGACGACGACGACCTGGTCGGCGGCTACACCTGGTACCCGGACGCCGATGGCGACGGGTACGGCAGCGAGGCCGACGTGGTGATCAGCTGCGAGGAGCCCTCGGAGCCGGCGCTGAAGACCGGCGGCGACTGCGACGACAGCGACGCCGCCGTGAACCCGGACGCCACCGAGGTCTGCGACGACCTGGACAACGACTGCGACGGCACCATCGACGGCCCCGACGCCACCGGGACCCGCACCTGGTACGCCGACGTCGACCTGGACGGCTACGGCGACGCCAGCAGCACGACCAGCAGCTGCTCGGAGCCCAGCGGCTACGCCAGCGACGACACCGACTGCGACGACACCGACCCGACCGTGAACCCCGGCGCGATCGACTGGTACGACGACGGCGTCGACAGCGACTGCGACGGGACCGACGGCGGGGTCACGACCCTGCCTGGCGGCAACACCTACCTGGACGGCTCGGGCAGCAGCGTGTCGGGCTGGAGCGTGGGGCTGTGCGATCTCGACGGCGACGGTCTGGACGACGCCGTGGTCTCCGCTCCCCTGGAGGGCAGCGACTACAGCGGCCAGGTCGCGGTGTTCTTCGCCACCACGCTGACCGCCGCCGGCAGCGTGGTGACCCTGAGCGACGCCGACGTCCTCGTCACCGGCAGCCCGGCGGGGTTCCTCGGCTACAACGTGCGCTGCGGCGATCTGGACGGCGACGGGCTCGGTGACCTGGTCGTGGCCAACGGCGAGGTGCACTACAGCCCCGCGGGCATCGACACGGACTGGGAGCTGGACGTCTTCTACGGCCAGGCCGGCGGCTGGCCGGCGACGATGGATCAGTCCGACGCCGACGCCGTGCTGGTCGAGTTCATGAGCGCCGCTCCGGATGGGGGCGTCTACGGCAACCAGGTGTCCCTGGCGGACCTCGACGGCGACGGCGGGCTGGAGATCGTGGTGCTCTTCTACGGAGGCAGCTCCGCCTTCACCGACGGCGAGGCCTGGGTGCTCGCCGTGGCGGGCGGCTCCCGGCTGGCGGGCACGAGCAGCCTGGAGGCCGAGGCCTGGTGGACCTGGACCCCCGACGAGCAGGACACCTTCGACCGCCTGCAGGTGCTCGGGGACCTGGACGGCGGCGGCGAGCCCGACGTGGGGGTCTTCCAGGCCGGCTGGAACGGCGCAGACACCGACTCCGGCCAGCTGGTCTGGGTCGGCGACGCCACCCGGGTCGGCGAGAGCGCCCTGGAGGACCTCGCCACCGCCAGCATCGAAGGCGACAGCTACGCCCAGTACTTCGGCCTCACGGGGGCCAGCGGTGACTTCGACGGCGACGGTGCCGAGGACCTGATCGCCACCAGCTACGACGACGAGACGGGCGCCACCGAGTACCCGGGCTCGCTGTACCTGTTCAGCGACGCCGCGGGGTTCGGCACCCTGGGCTACTCCGCCGGCGACGAGCTCGACGCGCTGGTGCTGGGCACCGAGGCCCACGGCTACCTGGGCTTCCAGGCACGCACCGCCGGCGACGCAGACGGCGACGGCGCCGACGACCTGTTCGCCGTCGAGTACCAGGGCGGCAGCAGCGACCAGGGCGCCCTGTGGCTGGTGAGCGGCGCCGCCATGACCGGCACCGCAGACGTCGACGACGTCACCCTGCTCGCCTGGGAGGGCAAGAGCACCGACAGCGAGCTCGGCCGCGAGCTCGCGGTGGGCGACATCGACGGCGACGGCCTGCCGGACGTGGTGCTCGGCTCCCCGGGCTCGGACAGCAGCCAGGGCCGGGTGTACTTCCTGCTCAGCGGGGACTGGTAGCGGTCAGCTGTTGCCGCCCTGGGGCGCCAGGGCGGGCACGCCGATCTCGATCTTGCGCCCGGCGACCTCGAGGATGATCCAGTCGTCGAAGGTCGCGGGCACGTAGTGGCCGTCCTCCACGATCGGGGCGCCGCTCTCGTCGGTCTGGACCACCACGTCGCCGTCTTCGGTCTGGACCTTGCCGGGGCTGGTCAAGGAGTGGCCGTTCACGGAGAAGCTGAAGAGCTTCTTCACCGCCACGCCCTCGATGCTGGTCAGGCCCTTGTCGGAGATGCCCAGGGTGAGGGTGTCCTGGACCACCAGGGTGTGGCCGCCCCCGGTGACCTGCTGCAGGCGGGTGGAGCCGGTCGCGTAGGGATCGCTGGACGAGGTCGAAGCCACGACCGTGTTCGTGGACTTCGGCAGCTTGAGCTTCTTGGAGCTGGACCGGCCGAAGTCCAGGTTCACGGTCAGGGTCGCGCCATCGCTGGTGAGGCTCTCCAGGTTGGCGACGGGCAGGAAGGGCAGGCTCACGCCGTACTTCTCGAGGGCCTTCCGCACCACGTCGCCGGGCAGGGTGCGCCGCTGGCCGTCGGCGAGCAGGGCGAAGAAGTCGTTGATGGTGGCGCCGTTCTGGGCGAGCTGGTCGAAGGCACGCTCCAGGTCGGTGAGGGAGAGGGTGCCGCTCGGCAGGCCCCGCTGGGGGGATGGCTTGGCCGGCCGAGCGGCGGGACTCGCGTGCAGGACCGCGACCGCGTCGGCGGCCACCGTGCTGGGGCCGTCGCAGGGTCCTCCAGCCAGGGCGGTACCGAGGACGAGCGTCAGCGCGGTGGTGAGCATGCAGACTCCAGGGCGGAACCGGCGCTTTTGCAGGTCGCGTGCCAGCGCTCGATGCCCATGTCACCGTGCGGATCGGCACGGCCGCCGGGGTGGCGATGCCCCGGTCGGACGTCCACGTCGCACCTGGTCCACACAGACCGGCTGTTAGACGCCGCCCATGCACGCCGACCTGCAGAGCTTCGTCGCCAGCCTTCGCGCCACCGGGGACCTCGTCGAGATCGAGACCGAGTGCGACACCCACCTGGAGATCGCGGAGATCCACCGGCGTGTCATCGCGGCCGGCGGGCCGGCGCTGCTCTTCCGCAACCCCAAGGGCGCGGCCTTCCCGCTGGTGACCAACCTGTTCGGCACGAAGAGCCGGGTGGAGCAGGCCTCCGGCACCCGACCCCAGGAATTCGTGCGTCGCGCGGTCGACCTGGCCACCGGCTCCGAGCTGCCGGGCCTGGGGACCCTGTGGCAGAACCGGGACCTGCTGGCCCAGGGCACGAAGCTCGGCTTCAGGCACCGGAAGACCGGCCTGGTGACCGAGGTGGTCGACGACCCGCCCGGCCTGGAGCGCCTGCCGATGCTGCACTGCTGGGAGCAGGACGGCGGCTCCTTCATCACCCTGCCCCTGGTCTACACCGAGCACCCGCAGCACGGGGGCCACAACCTCGGCATGTACCGGATCCAGCGCTACGACGACCGGACCACGGGCATGCACATCCAGATCCACCGGGGTGGCGGCAACCACTACGCGGTGGCCCAGGGCGCTGCCGGCGACGGGGTTCGTGGGCGGGCCGCCGGCCCTGATCCTGAGCGCCATCGCGCCGTTGCCGGAGAACGTGCCGGAGCTGCTGCTGGCGAGCCTGTTGCTGGGCGGCAAGCTGCCCCGGTGCGACAACCCTGCGGGCCCACACCCGCTGGTGGCCAGCGCGGAATTCGCCCTGGTCGGCGAGGTGCCCCCCCACGAGCGCCGGCCCGAGGGCCCCTTCGGCGACCACTACGGCTACTACAGCCTGAAGCACGACTACCCGGTGTTCCACGTCAAGGCGCTCTGCCACCGGCGGAACCCGCTCTTCCCCGCCACGGTGGTCGGCAAGCCCCGCCAGGAGGACGCCTGGCTCGGCGACTACCTCCAGGACCTGCTCTCGCCGCTCTTCCCGGTGGTGATGCCGTCGGTGAAGCAGCTCTGGACCTACGGCGAGACCGGCTACCACTCCCTGGGCGCGGTGGTCACGGCCGAGCGCTACCACCGGGAGGCGATGGTCACGGCCTTCCGGGTGCTGGGCGAAGGCCAGCTGAGCTTGACCAAGTTCCTGCTGGTCACCAACGCCCCGGTGGACCTGGCGGACTTCCCAGCGACCCTCGAAGCGGTGCTCGAGCGCTTCAACCCGGAGACCGACCTGTACGTGTTCTCCAACCTGTCCATGGACACCCTGGACTACGCCGGGCCCGAGGTGAACAGGGGCTCCAAGGGCGTGATGCTCGGCGTCGGCGAGCCGATTCGGGAGCTGGCCCGGGCGTTCCAGGGCGAGCTGCCCCAGGGGTGCAGCGAGCCCCGGGTCTTCTGCGGCGGCTGCCTGGTGCTCCAGGCGAGCGCCTACGCCGAGGAGCCGAGCCTGCCGGATCGGGTCGTCGAAGCCGCCGCCGCCGCAGGCAGCGGCCTGGCGCCCTTCCAGCTCATCGTCCTGGTCGACGACAGCGGCCTGGCCACCCGCACCAGCCCCCGCTTCCTCTGGACCACCTTCACCCGCTTCGAGCCGGCGGCCGACCTGCACGCCCGCACCCGGGTCCACCGCCACCACCTGGTGCACGAGGGCCCGATCGTGCTCGACGCGCGCATGAAGCCGACCTACCCCGACGAGCTCTTCTGCGACCCGGACACCGCCGCCCTGGTCGAGCGGCGCTGGTCCGAGTACTTCCCGGGCGGCGGCGTGGAGATGGGGGACAGCGACGTCGCCGATCTGGGGTGACGCCGCGACAGACAGTGGGTCAGCACTCCTCGGCCTCCCAGGTCACACCGGTGTTCACCCGGAACATCGGCCAGGAGCAGGTCGCATCGGACCCGCCGCCACCGGGACGCTCGCTGTTCAGGACCCAGCCCTCGGCGTCGCTGTAGATGGTCCAGTTCCGGTCGCAGGCGTTGTTGTAGTTGCTGTAGCCGACCTGGGGGCTCGTGCTGTCGTCGGTCCAGGCCAGATCGACGAAGAACTGGGGCTCGGTGGTGCCGTGACCGCTGGTGAGCTCCTCGAAGTCGAAGGTCCACCAGGCCCGCATGTAGTCGGTCTCACTGGTCTCGGCGGAGGGCTGGGTGAAGACGTGCTCCTCCCAGCTCAGAGAGTCCTTGACCGCCGCCTGGGTCACGGACCAGTACAGGGCCTCGGAGTCGGTCGGGTCGTCGGCGATGGTCACCGAGACCGTCATCTCCTTGCCGTCGGGCCAGACGTCGAAGCGCACCTGGGGGACCATCAGCAGGATGTCGACGTTCATGACCCGCCAGACCCCGTCCGTGGGGAGGGCGTCGAGGTCGTAGTCGAGCACCACGCCGTCGTTCTCGACGAAGCCAGGGCCCACCGCGTCCTCCAGGGAGCTCACCTCCTCGATGTCGAAGGAGGGATCCGTGGCGTCGCAGATCTGGGTCAGGTTGTAGTCCTGGCAGCCGGCCAGGAGCGGGAGGAAGGCGAGCATCGGGGACAGCCTACCCTCATGCGCCTCTACGCTGACGCTCGATTGCGGCCCGCTCGTCGGTCGCGATGTGCACCGGGTAGCGGCCGGTGAAGCAGGCCGCGCAGGTGCCGACCTGGGTGACGGTGTCGAGGCCGTCGACCGAGAGGTAGGTCAAGGAGTCGGCGCCGAAGTAGTCCGCCAGCGCGTCGACGCTGGTGTTGGCCGCGATGAGCTCGCCCTTCGAAGGCATGTCGATGCCGTAGTAGCAGGGGTGCTTCACCGGGGGCGCGAAGGACGCCAGGTGCAGCTCCTTGGGCCCCAGGGACCGCACCAGCCGCACGATGCGGCGCATGGTCGAGCCCCGCACGATCGAGTCGTCGACCAGCAGCACCCGCTGGCCCTCGAAGATCTCGGGGATGGGGTTCAGCTTGAGCCGCAGAGCGGCGTCGCGGGTGGACTGGTCCGGCATGATGAAGGTGCGGCCGGAGTACCGGTTCTTGATGAACCCCTCCCGGTTCTTGAGCCCGAGCTCCTCGGCCATGGCCATCGCCGCCGGGCGGCTGGTGTCGGGCACGGCGACCACCACGTCGGCCTCGAACCCCCGCTCCCGCCACTCCCGGGCGAGCTGACGGCCCATGCGCCAGCGGGTGCGGTTCACCCGACCGTCCTCCATCAGGCTGTCGGGACGGGCGAAGTAGATGCGCTCGAAGACGCAGTGGCGGGCCTCGCCCTCGACCAGGGTGAGCTCCACGGGTTGCTGTCCGGGGCGCAGGATCAGGGCGCCGCCGACGGGCAGGTCGCCCCGCTTCTGGATGTCCAGCACGTCCAGGGCCACGCTCTCGCTGGCCACGACCCAGGCGCCGTCCTCGGCCTGGCCGTAGACCCCGGGCCGGATGCCGTGGCGGTCCCGGAAGGCGATCAGGGTCGGCACACCATCGACCTGGAGGATGGACACGACCGAGTAGCCGCCCTCGACCCGCTCCAGCACCCTGGCCAGGGCGGTGCGAACGTCGGCGGTGGTGAACCCGCTCGGGCGCAGCCGGGTGAGCTCCTCGGCGAAGGTCAGCAGGATCGGCTCGGCGTCGCACTCGCTCAGGGCGGTGAGCCCCTGGCTGTGGAGCGCCGCCCGCAGGCCCACCTCGTTGGTCAGGTTGCCGTTGTGGGCCAGCATCATGGCGGGCCGCCGGGTCCAGAAGGGCTGGGCGTCCTCGACCGAGGTGCGGGTCCCAGCGGTGGGGTAGCGCACGTGGGCGATGCCCGCGCAGCCGGTCAGCCCGTCGAGGTCCGGGATGGCCTGGACGATCTGGCCCATGCCCTTGCGGAGGTGGATGCGGCCGCCGTCCCAGGTGGCGATCCCCGCGGCGTCCTGGCCCCGGTGCTGGATGGCCTGCAGGGACAGGTACAGCGCCTCGGCCGCGCTGCCGGTCCCGATGCGCCCGACGAACCCACACATGGCCGCTCCTTGGTGGAGGCCCGGTGTACCGGCACGGCCCCGGGGGCGCCTGCGACAGATCGGCGACGATCAGTCGGCGGCGCCGAAGGCCGCCAGGAGCGCGGGCAGCACGAAGAGGTCGCTCAGGGCCGCCACGGCGATCACCACCGCGCCCAGCTGTCCCATCACCTGCATGGTGGGGAAGCTGCTGAGCACGTTGGCGCCGAAGCCAGCGCACAGGATGATGCTGGTGATCACCACGGGCCGCCCGACGTGGATCACGGCATCTCGCACCGCGGGCCGATGGGCGACGCCGCTGGCACGCTCCTCCCGGTAGCGGGCCATCAGGTGGATGGTGTCGTCGACCGCGATGCCCAGGGCGAGCGTGAAGACCACCGCCGGGGTCGGATCGAGCAGCCAGCCCATCGCGCCCATCACGCCATAGCCGACCACCAGCGGCAGCAGGTTCGGCACGATGCACAGGGCCGCCAGCCGCAGGTCCCTCAGCAGGAGCAGGATCGTGAGCGTGACCACGCCGAAGGCGAGCATCAGGCTGTCCCGCAGGTCGAAGGTGATGCCGTTGATGCCGCGGTAGGCCACCCAGGGGGTTCCCGTGAGGGTCAGCCGGACCGCCGGGTCCTCGCCCAGCTGCGCCTCGAACACGCCCCGGATCCGCTCGCACAGCGCCACGAAGCCGTTGGCGCCCAGGTCCTGGGTCCGGATCACCATGCGACCCCGGGACCAGTCGTCGGTGTCGAGCAGCCTCTCCAGGGCCTCGCTGCCGTCGACCAGGGACAGGAACTGGAGCACCGCATCGTCGGCCTGGGGGATGGCGCGTGTGCCGGTCGCGGCGTGGTGCAGGGTGGCGACCAGCGTCGCGGGCCCGCCCACGCTGCGCACTTCGGGCCAGGCCAGGACCTCGTCGCCCGCGTCCAGCAGGGCCTGGAGCACGACAGGGTCGAGCAGGACGTCTTCGGGCCCCTGCAGGTCGAGCTCCACGCCGAGCATCCCTCCCAGGTGCTCGTCGACCACCAGGCTGGCCTGGGTGGTCTCGTGGCTCTGGGGCAGCATGCCCGTGAGGAAGTTGTCGACCTTGACCCGGGTGCCCGCGGCCGCGCTGAGCGCGATGACGACCGCCGTGATCACGAGCACCCGGCCCGGGTGGGCCAGAGAGAGGTCTGCGCACCAGGCCAGGGCCCGGTGGGCGCGTCCCGACTCCCGGGCTTCGGGCACGGCCCCACGGGCGCGGCGCAGGACCAGCGGGATGACCAGGAGCACGGTGCCGTAGGCGCAGAGGATGCCGACGGCCGCGTAGAGCCCGAAGCCCTGGAGGATCGGCATGCTGGCCGCCATGAGCGAGGCGAAGCCCACGCTGGTGGTCAGGCTGGTGAGCAGGCAGGCCAGCCCGATGCTGGCGATGGCCCGGTGCACCGCCGCTCGCCGCAGCTCGGCCGACAGGGGCTCGCCCGGTGCCAGGCGCCGCGCCTCCTCGTGGAAGCGGCTGATCATGTGGATCGCGTCGGCGATGGCGATGACCGGCAGCAGCGTGAAGTAGGTCTGGTTCATGATGCCCAGCGGCTCGCCGGCGAAGCCCATCACGCCGAAGACCATCAGCGGCGGCACCAGGGCCGCGAGGCCGGCCGCGACCAGCGCGTGGATCCGCCGGAAGAGAAGCCACAGCAGGAGCGCCATCACCACGGCGACGAGCGGCAGCATCACCTGCTGGTCCCGAAAGATGACCTCGAAGAACTCCGCCCGGATGGCCGGGATGCCCGCCGTCTGGACCGTGACGCCCGGTGGCGGCGGGTGGGCGGCGAGGACTTCGTCGATGGCGTCGACCCGCGGCTTCAACGCCCGCGGGTCGTCCGGATCCCCAGTGATCTCCGCGGCGATGGCCGCCACTCGCCCGTCCACGGACAGCAGGTGCGGCACCAGCACCGGGCTCGCCAGCACCTGGGCCCGCCAGCTGCTGAAGGACTCCGGGTCGCCCCGAGGCATCCGGTCCAGGGCCGGGTCCAGGTCGAGCATGCCTGGCTCGTTGCCCAGCAGGGGCGGCACGGTGGCGATGGACGCCACCCGGGCGACCGCGTCGGGGGTGTCCTCGAGGGCGGTCGTGACGGCGGCGAGCCAGTCCAGCCGCTCCTCGGTCAGCAGATCGCCTTCGGTGGTCTCGATCACGACCATGACGGCCGCGGTGTCCTCGCCCCAGTGCGCCTTGAACGCGTCCAGCGCGACCTTCTCGGTGTCGCCGCCGCTGAAGAAGGCCACGATGCTGAAGTCCGCGGTCAGCCGAGAGGCGCCCGCGGAGGTGCAGAGGATCACGCCCACGAGGAGGAGGGCGGCGAGGCGGTCGAACATGGGTCGGGGCGTAACCCCGGAACGGCAGGCGTCTCCCGACGACGGTCACCCAAGCTTCTGCACCCCGTGGATCCGCCTGCCACCACCCTCCACTCCACGGGCACGGACTCTGCACTCCCCTCGGATGCCGCCCAGTGGAGCCGCCATGAACGCCCTCGTCCTCGGCACCATCCTCACCACCGGCTGCCAGCCGGCGAGCCTGGACGTGGGCCCGGACGGGATCCAGGCTCCGACCGAGGGCGTGGAGGCCGCACCTGTGCGGCGCGGCGACATGGCCTCCCAGGTGCTCCTGAGCGCTCGACGGCAGGGCGACGTGGACTCTCGGCGGAACGTGCTGATCGTGCTGGTGGACGACCTCGGCGTAGACAAGGTCGGCGCCTATGCCGCGGACGTGGACCCCGACTATGCCGAGACCGCCGAGGTCCTGCCCCACACCCCCGTGCTCGACACCCTGGCCGCCGCCGGCGTGCGCTTCACCGACGCCTGGGCCAACGCCGCCTGCTCCCCCACCCGGGCCAGCCTGCTCACCGGCCAGGTGCCGTCCCGTCACGGCGTGGGCGATCCCGTGGGCCGGGAGGGCAACCCGCCCCTGGACCTGGACGTGCACACCTACGCCCAGCTCGCCCTGGCCGCGGACTACCGCACGGGTCTGTTCGGCAAGTGGCACCTGGGGGATCTGACCCCCGCGCACTGGGCCGAAGGCGAGACCTGGGAGGACCACCTCGACGAGATCGTCGCCGAGGAATTCCCGGCGAACACCCTGGGCTTCGAGGCCTTCGCCGGCACGGTCGCCGACCTGGACATCGATGGTCGCGAGGGGTACTACGACTGGCTCCGCATCACGGCGAGCCGGGTGGGCGGCGCCGTCACCCGGCCCACGGTCTCGAGCGTCTACGCCACCGAGCAGACCACCCAGGACGCGCTGCAGTGGATCGCCCGCCAGCGGAGCGCCTGGGTGGCGACCGTCACCTTCCACGCCCCCCACGCCCCCTATCAGCAGCCGCCCCAGGGCTGCGGCACCGTGGCCCTCGACCCCGACGAGCGGTACCCCTCCCCGGTCATCCACCAGGCCATGGTCGAGTGCCTGGACCAGTGGGTCGGCGAACTCCTCGACGGCATCGGGGAGCTGGACCGGACCACCGTCGTGCTGCTCGGGGACAACGGAACCTCCAGCGGGGTGGCCGAAGGGATCTTCGACGACGGCCGGGGCAAGGGCTCGCTCTACGAGTCCGGCGTGCGCGTGCCCTTCGTGGTGGCAGACGGTGCGGACTACCTGGCCGCTCTCGGCGTGGCCGAGCACCCTCCCCAGGACGAGGGCCTCGTGCATCGCCCGGGCCGCCAGAGCCACGCGCTGGTCCACGCCCGCGACGTCTACGCCACCCTGTCCCACTGGCTCGGTGGCGAGGTCCTGGCCGGCGAGGACAGCGTGAGCCTGGCACCGCTGCTCGACGACACCGCCGAAGCGGTCCGGGACCTGGTCACCAGTGAGCGCTTCAACGACACCGCCGGCGCGATGAGCCTGCGCCGCGGCGACGACAAGCTCATCGTCTGGGGCCAGCGTGACCCGGACACCGGGCTGGCCTGCCGGAAGCGCAGCGAGCTCTACGACCTGTCCGCCGATCGGCTCGAGTACCACGACCTGCGCGAGGAAGCGCCCGAGACCTACCTGGACCTGCTCGAAGAGCTCGAGCGGGTACTCGAGGACCACGGCGAGGACCGCTGGCTGACCCTGGACGCCTGCGGCTGAGCCGCCCCTGCGCTGGGAGCGTCGGCCCGCATCCGCCGCCAGAGTCCTCCTGCGGCAGCGCCCTGGATCCGCCGCCGCAGGAGGACTCTGGTGACGGATGCGGGTTAGCCCCAGGGCATGTGGCGCTGGTCCCTCTGGCTCGGAGTCCTGCTCGTGCCGCTGACCGCTTCGGCCGAGGCCCTGCCCAATCCCCGGCACTTGTGGGACTTCGGCGACGCCGCTGCCAGCGAGGTGCGCTTCGCCGAGGCCGCAGCCAGCGCTCCGAGCGACGCCGAGCGCTTGCTCTACGAGACCCAGCGCGCCCGTGCCCTGGGCCTGCAGCGCCGCTTCGACGAGGCTCGGGCGGTGCTCGATGGGGTCGCCGCGGAGCTCGGCGAAGGTCCCAGCGAAGTGCACGCCTGGCACGCCCTGGAGCAGGGCCGGGTGCTGCGCAGCAGCGGAGACCCCGACCGCTCCCTGGCCTGGTTCGAGCGGTCCCTGGCCGCGGCGCAGGCCGTGGGCCACGACTTCCTGATCGTGGACGCCATGCACATGCTGGCCATCGTGGTCGCGGGCGAAGCCGGGCTGGACTGGAACCTCCGGGCCATCGAGATCGCCCGGGCCTCCGAGGACCCCCTGGCGCAGAATTGGCTCGGCAGCCTGCTGAACAACACCGGCTGGAGCCTGCACGACCTCGGGCGGCACGACGAGGCCCTGGTGCTGTTCCGCGACGCCCAGGCCTTCCACGAGGCCGCGGGCAACGAGGGGCCCGCCCGGATCGCCCGCTGGACCGTGGCCCGCTGCCTGCGCAGCCTCGGCGATCTCGACCAGGCCTATGGGATGCAGCACCAGCTGCTCCAGGAGCACGCCGCCGCCGGCACCGACGACGGGTACGTGCACGAGGAGCTGGGCGAGCTGCTGCTGCTGCGGGGCGACGCCACGGCAGCCGGACCGCACTTCGCTGCGGCGCACGCCAGGCTCGTCGAGGACCCCTGGCTGGTGGCCAGCGAGCCCGACCGGCTCGTGCGGCTGGCCGCGCTGGGCGGGGTCAGTCCCTGAGCACGGCGCGGGCGGTGTCGAGCACCGCCGCCTGTTCCGCCAGGGCGGACGCCAGCGCTTCCCGGTGGGCCCGCGCGGCGCGGCTGTCCCCGGCGGCCAGGGCCTCTCGGAGCTGACCGAAGCGGTACTCGGTAGACGCCGCCTCGGCCCGGCCGACCCGGGCCCGGATCAGGGGCTCCAGCTCGGGCTCGAAGCTGTGGGTGTAGACGTCGTGGCTCAGGGTGGCGGCGCCGGTGGCGTCGCCGCCGTCGAGCTGGAGCAGGGCCTCGTCCAGACCGGCGATCACGGTGAGCACCCGCTCCCCCCACATGCCGTTGGTGTAGACCGCCGCGGCCATGGGCTCGGCCGGCACCTCGGCGTCGACCGCTCCCGGCGTTCCGCAGCCCAGTGCCAGGACGAGTGCCCACACCCGTGACAGCTATCACCACCCAGGCGCCGTGGTGCCCGCACCACCGCTTGAGACATTCAGAGGACCCGAGTGGCGGGTTGCCCGCACTCAACAGGGTCGAGTGGCGGGGCTCTGCACGAGACCACCCCACGAGCTGCACTCAGCGGGTCCGAGTGGCGGGCGCTGAGGTCACTGACGGCCTGCCTCGCGGCGCCTGCCGCCACTCAACCCCTCTGAGCGCGCGAGGTCCGCCACTCACGCGCTCTGACCGAGTCCCTTCGAGGCGAGGGCGCGGCAGTGGTGGGGCGGAGGCCAGGCGATCCGGTCAATGAGTGCGCCGCTCACTCCAGACAGACGTCCGATCCCGCCGCCGCCGCAGCCTCCACCTCGTCCACCGCCGCCTCGAGCTCGGCCAGCACTTCGGGGGCCTCGCCCCAGGTGTCGTGGACGTCGTTCAGGGCCTCGGGGTCTGCTCGCAGGTCGAACAGCCGCCGGGTGCCGTCCAGGTCCCCCACGAGCTGGAGCCCCCCGGAGTGCACCGCCCAGGCCTGCTGGCCCGGGTGCAGGGGGCTGATCTCCTCGCCCTGGGCGCACTGGAAGCCCGTGGTGATCCGGGGGGCGCCGTCGAGCGCGACCAGGCCCGAGACCTGGGGCTCGTTCAGGCCCAGGGCCCCATAGAGCAGGGTCATCAGGTCCCGGTGGGTGGTCAGGCCCTCGTACCGGCCGCTGGGCCACCCGGGGGCTCGGAGCCAGGCCAGCGCGGCGGTCTCGGCGGCAAAGGCCCGGCGGGCGTGGGTCAGGTGGCCGTGCTCGAAGAGCTGCTCGCCGTGGTCCGTCGCCACCGCGACCACCGCCTGGTCGAGGTCGAGGCCCAGCACCTCCAGGCCCTCGAACAGCCCGGGCAGCTCCCGGTCCAGGAAGCGCACCTCGGCCAGGTAGAGGGCGTCGAGGTACCGGGTCAGGGTCTCCCGCTCGGCTTCGTCGAAGTCGGGCCAGCGGCGCTCCAGCTCGGCGTAGGCCCCGCGGTCGGTGTCCAGCTCGTAGGTCTTGTCCCACAGGGTCAGGGGCTCCAGCACCTCGCCGTAGAGGTCGACCATCGCGGACTCCACCAGGTCGGTGGGGGCTCGGTAGGCGTCGTGGGGGTCGAGGAAGTGGGCATGGACCAGGACCGGACCGGTGCGGTCCGCGACGCCGCTGAACTGGTTCTCCAGGCACTTCTCGACGTGCTGGTCGGCGGGGGCGTCCTCGCTCCAGCCCCCGGAGACGTCGTAGTCGCGCGTCAGACCAGCGTCGCCGAGCACGCCGTTGGTGGTGCAGGCCAGGGTCTCGTAGCCCTGCTCGCCGAGCACCTGGGCCACGAAGCGCAGGGTCAGCGGCGCCTCGGAGAGCCGGGTCGGGAAGTAGCCCACCTCGAGGGGGTCCTGGCCGGCCAGCAAGGCGGTCATGGTCGGACTGGTCCAATTGCTCGGCGCCTGGTGGTGGGCGAGCTGCAGGCCGGTCTCGAACAGGGTGCTCAGCCCGGGGGTCCACAGCTCGCCCAGCGCGTCGGCGCGAAAGGTGTCCAGGGTCACCAGCACCACGTCCGGCTGGCCCGAGAGCGGCGGAAGCGCCACCGGGTCGGCCCAGGCGAGCAGGTCGTCGAGCGACTTGAGCGGCTCGCTCCCCTTCCCCGCCGCCGCCGCGGGCAGGAACGGATCGCAGGTCCGGCAGCGGTCCGGTCGCGGTGTCGCCCGGTGGCTCGGTCGGGGTGGGATCCGTGCCGAAGCCGGTGTCTTCGCCGGTGCACGCGAGCCAGACCCAGGTCAACCCGACCATCAGAGCAGTGTGCCACGCCCTGGCCACCGGCGGGCCGGTGCCTAGCCTGAGACAATCCCGCCAACGGAGATCCCGACATGGCGTACGAGAAGTTCACCGTGAAGGCCGTCGAGGCCATCGCCGAGTCCCAGCGCATCGCCGGCCGCCTGGGCAACCCGGAGGTCCGACCCGCCCACCTGCTCCTGAGCCTGCTGGACCAGGACAAGGGCATCGCGCCCAACCTGATCCGCCGCATCGGTGCCGATCCCGACGTGGTCAAGACCGACGCCGCCCGGGCCGTCGACAGCCTGTCCAAGGTGCACGGCGGCACCAAGGCCGGCGTGAGCCGCCAGCTCCAGAAGGCCCTGGATCACGCGGAGAAGATCAGCCGCCGCTTCAAGGACACCCACGTCGCGACCGAGCTGCTGCTGGTCGGGCTGGAGCACGAGAAAGACAGCGCGCGAGATGTCCTGCACACCCACGGCATCACCGCCGATCGGCTCATGAGCGCCATCGAGGCGATGCGGGGCGGCCGCAATGTCCAGGGCGAGGACGCCGAGGGCAACTACGAGGCCCTGGACAAGTACACCAAGAACCTCACAGCGATGGCCGCCGAGGGCAAGATGGACCCGGTGGTGGGCCGCGACGAGGAGATCCGCCGCTGCCTGCAGGTCCTGAGCCGCCGCACGAAGAACAACCCGGTGCTCATCGGCGAGCCCGGCGTCGGCAAGACCGCCATCGTCGAGGGCATCGCCCAGCGCATCGCCATCGACGACGTGCCGGAGTCCCTCCAGGGCAAGAAGGTCCTGAGCCTGGACCTGGCCGCGCTGATCGCCGGCGCCAAGTTCCGGGGCGAATTCGAGGAGCGGCTCAAGGGCGTGCTCTCGGAGATCGAGAACAGCGACGGCGAGA
>CAYFPX010000097.1:10318-11654 GCA_964344945.1 uncultured Enterobacterales bacterium | reverse complement strand
TCATCCTGTTCATCGACGAGATCCACACCATGGTCGGCGCCGGCAAGACCGAAGGCTCCATGGACGCCGGCAACATGCTCAAGCCGGCCCTGGCCCGGGGTGAGCTGCGCTGCATGGGCGCCACCACCCTCGACGAATTCCGCAAGCACATGGAGAAGGACAAGGCCCTGGAGCGGCGCTTCCAGCCGGTCTACGTCGAAGAGCCGAGCATCGAGGACACCGTGCGCATCCTGCGCGGCATCAAGGAGCGCTACGAGGTCCACCACGGCATCCGGATCCTCGACGACGCCATCCTGGCCGCGGCCCAGCTGAGCGCCCGGTACATCTCCGACCGGTTCTTGCCGGACAAGGCCATCGACCTCATCGACGAGGCGGCCAGCCGGCTCAAGATGGAGATCGAGAGCCTGCCGCAGCCCATCGACCTCCTCCAGCGACAGATCGCCGGGCTGAAGGTCGAGGTCACGGCCCTGTCCCGGGAGACCGACAAGGCCGCCCTGGAGCGCAAGGCCGCGCTCGAGGAGCAGATCGCCAACTTCGAAGAGGAGGAGCGGGAGCTCTCCACCCGCTGGCGGGCCGAGCGCGAGCGGCTCGAGGCCATCGGCTCGCTGAAGGAGCGGCTCGAGGAGCTGCGCTTCAAGGCTGACGCCGCCCAGCGCGGCGGCGACTTCGAGACCGCGAGCAAGCTCACCTACGGCGAGATCCCAGAGGCCGAGGCGGCCCTGGAGAAGGCCAAGACCGAGCTGGCCCAGATGCACGCCGAGGGCTCGATCCTGCGGGAGGAGGTCACCCACGAGGACATCGCCGAGGTGGTGTCGAAGTGGACCGGCATTCCCGTCACCAAGCTCGCCCAGTCCGAGATGGAGCGCCTGCTCAAGATGGAGGAGAACCTCCACGGGCGCGTGGTCGGTCAGCACGAGGCCGTGGTCGCCGTCTCCGACGCCGTGCGGCGGTCCCGGGCCGGGCTGCAGGACCCGAACCGGCCCATCGGCAGCTTCATCTTCCTGGGGCCCACGGGCGTCGGAAAGACCGAGCTGGCCAAGGCCCTGGCCGAGTTCATGTTCGACGACGAGGACGCCATCGTGCGCATCGACATGTCCGAGTACATGGAGAAGCACGCGGTCGCCCGGCTCATCGGCGCCCCTCCGGGGTACATCGGCTACGACGAAGGCGGCCAGCTGACCGAGGCCGTGCGCCGCCGGCCCTACAGCGTCGTGCTGCTCGACGAGATCGAGAAGGCCCACCCGGACGTCTTCAACATCCTGCTGCAGGTGCTCGACGACGGCCGCCTCACCGACTCCAAGGGCCGGATCGTCGACATGAAGAACTGCGTGGTCAT
>CAYFPX010000097.1:0-10298 GCA_964344945.1 uncultured Enterobacterales bacterium | reverse complement strand
GAAGCTGCGGGCGACGTGAAGAGCGCCGAGCCCAAGGTGCTGGCGGAGCTGCGCAAGAGCTTCCGCCCGGAGTTCTTGAACCGGATCGACGACACGATCGTCTTCGAGCCGCTGACCCGGGAGCACGTGGGCGAGATCCTGGAGATCCAGATGAAGCGGGTGCACAAGATGCTCGCCGCTCGGGAGCTCACCCTGTCCCTCACCGAGGGGGACGGGATCGAGGTGACGCTGGTGGACGACAGCTTCCAGTACACGCGGGTGCCAGCGCCTGAAGAGGCCTGATCAAAGGGCCCAAGTCGTGTCTCCCCGCCCCGGGTCCAGTCGTAGGAACGGGTGCTGGGAGTCCTGCGTGCCGGGGAGACGGACGGAGAAGTCCAAGAAATCAAAGAAACCCCCCTTCCCTCGACACTTCAAATAGTTGTAGGGTGAAAGGCGACAAGGGGCTCAACCCAAGGACTGGGTGGGAGAGACGCCATGATGAAGGCAAGGACTGCACTCGTCGCCGCGATCGCCTCCGTGCTGCTGCTCGGCTGTCAGGCCCAGCACCACAGCATCGGAGAGGCCAAGGTCGAGGCCCAGAAGCACCAGAAGGTGCGGGTCAAGATCGCCGCCCAGGTCGTCGCGGTCAACAAGACCGTCAGCGGGGCGGAGAATCCGCTGGCACCACAGACCGTCACGCTCACCGACGGCACCGGGCAGGTCCGGGTCGACTTCCTGGCACGGGATCTGGCTCGGCCGCTGCAGACCGGCGATCGCGTCACCGCGGACATCGAGCTGATCGCGCCGTGGGTGCTGGCCAACGACCGCACCCGGGACCGGGCGCCGGCCACCGCGGTGGCCGTGTGGAGCGTCAGCGAGTCCTGATCGTCAGCGGACCTCCAGGTCGAGCCAGGCGCTGGTGTCGCAGCTGTAGCCGCCCTCCTCGGTGACCTGGAGCACGACCTCGCCAGGCTGGATCGCCAGCTCGCCGAAGTCCACTGCCGGCACCTGCTCCAGGACCGGTGCGCTCGTCCACAGGGGCACCCCGCCCTGCCAGATGCTGTAGGTCACGCCGTCGCCGCAGGGCACACGGCCCCAGTCCTGCAGCCCCGCGAGCCCCGTCAGGGTGCTCGCCCCCGCGGGGACCTGCAGGGTGACCGTGCTGGGCGCGTGGGCGAAGAGCCCGGTGCAGTGGTGCTCGCCGGCCACCTGGAAGCCCGGGCCCCACTGCGTGTGGTCCACGTCCAGGGTGCCCCAGCCGACGGTGCCGGTCGGTGCCAGGTCGGCCGTGCGCAGCACCCCGTCTTCCGCCGGCTCGCAGTCGGCGACGTCCTCCCCCACCAGAGCGGACCAGCGGGCGTGCAGGAACAGGCGCAGGGTGTGGACCCGGGCCTCGAATTGGCTGCCCACGCCGAAGACGTCGGCGTGCACGTCGTCGCGGATGAGGTCGGCGAGCTGGATCACGTCCTGGTCGAGGGTGGCCCAGTCCAGCGGTCCGGCCAGCAGCTCGGCGACCAGGGCGTCGGGGTCGAGGCCCTGGGCCAGGTTCCACGACAGCACCGGGTCGGTGTAGGGCTGGCCCGTCAGCGGGTTGCTGGCCCAGGGCGAGGTGGCCCAGGGCGCCCTCGGGTCCACGACCAGCGCGGTCTCGAGGTAGTAGCCGCCGAAGTCCACGTCGAAGTCCCAGGGCACGATGCGCACGCGGCCGTCGTCCACGAACAGGTAGAAGTTGTTGCCGTCGGCCGAGAAGCTGTCCAGGCTGCCCATCACCGAGCGAGCCACGGACTCCCGGAACAGGCCCTCAGTGTCGATCAGGGCGGAGATCGTCGCGGCGTCGCCGGCCTGGAGCGCCAGGGCGGCCGCCGCCAGCTCGCTGCCGTCTCCCCCAGCGCTGGTCTCCGGCTCGTAGTAGACGAGCGGGTCGTCCATGGGGTTGAGGCCCTGGGCGTAGTTGTGGGCGTTCATGCTGTAGAGCGGCCCGTCGTCGTGGCCGAACCAGCGCTCGACGAAGCGGTCGTCGATGCTCTCCAGCAGGACGAAGAAGCCCGCCGCCTCTCCGTTGACGTACAGCCGCACCCAGCCGGTGCGGGAGGCCGGAACCTCGGCCCTTCGCATCGCCGCGGTCGCCAGGTGCTCGTTGAGGTAGCCCACGTCCTGGCTGGAGTTGTCCAGCTTGAGCTCGTCCAGCCCCAGGAGCTCCTGGCCGTCGACGAAGTGGTCCAGGCCCAGCTTGAGGGAGGGCTTGCCGGCACGCAGGGAGCCCGAGCCGAAGGCCCGCAGGCCGATGCCGTCGAGGGCGTGCTCTCCCCAGCTCAGATCCGCCTGGACCCAGAGCTTCTCCGAGGGCCGGTCCCGGACCAGGAGCCAGTCGTCCGGGTCCAGGGTCAGGTGGACCTCGTGGACCAGGGAGGGGTCGAAGAGCGTGTCGGAGCCGGGCTCCTCGACCCCGGGCAGGTGCTCGGTCCCGGTGGTGGTCCCGCTGTCCCCCGCGACGGGCGAGGCCGAGTCCGCCGGCAGCTCGGTCGCAGCGCAGGCCAGCAGGAGCGTCAGCATCGGCGGGTCCGACAGCCCCACCCCACCAGGGGCAGCAGCAGGACCGCGGTGCCCCCGCCCCCGCGACAGCCGCACCCGGCGGGGTCGGTGGAGACCCCGGTGTCGCCGGTGTCCTCGTCGAGCCCCGTGTCCTCGAAGGGCAGCCCCAGCCGCGCCGCCCGCTGGGCCCTGTGGAGGTCCCGGGGCCACAGGTCCTCGACAGGCTCGTACCACTCGTTGTCGGCGGTGAGCAGCTCCTCCTCGGCCAGCTCCCCCACCAGGTTGACCTGGATGTGGCCCCAGTAGGGCTCGTGCAGGGGCCCGGGCAGGCCCCAGAACGTGCCCCGGGCCCCCGACGGCGGCCCGGCGCACTCCGAGCCACCGTGCCAGAAGTTGGTCGGGGCGTCGAAGGCGGTGAACAGGTTCTCGAAGGGGGCGTCCTTGTGGTGGTCCAGCTCCACGCCCCAGCCGTCGTCGGTGGCGGTGACGTGGGAGAAGACGTTGCCGCTGGAGCGGTGGTCCACGCTCAGGCCGTGGACGTAGTCGGCGACCAGGTCGAGCCGGGTGAACAGGCCGTCGGAGGTGTGGGCCACGTTGAGCCCGTGGTGGCCCGTGCGCCCGGCGAGGGTCAGGTCCTGAACGGCGAGCCGCTTGGAGAGCTGGTCGGTGAGCACACCGTTGTCGGCATTGTCGATGCGGAGGTCGCGCACCCAGCTGTCCACGACACCGCCGTTGATGAAGATGGCGTTGTAGCCGGCCTCGTCCAGGTGCCCCGGGTACTCGGTCTCGGGGAAGCGCAGCGCCAGGCCCTCGATGCCGACCTCGGAGAGCGCCGGGTGGGAGCGCACCTCCGGGGACCAGGCCAGGCGCACGTCGGTGCGCAGGGGCTGGGCCAACGCACCGTCGGCGTCGAGCCAGACCGGCCAGTCCAGGACCAGAGGCACCTGGTAGGAGCAGTCGCCGGCCTCGTCCTGGTCGTTGTGCAGGTGGCGCCCCAGGCTGCGGTCGTCGTCGTCGGTGAGGCGCAGGATCACCCAGCCCTCGGCTGGGGCGTCCAAGGTCAGGGCGGTGTCCCCGCGCAGCTGCTCCGTGGTCACACCGGCGAGCCGGGCCGGGGCGTCGGTGGGGGAGATCTCGATGAGGCCGCCGCTCCAGGACCAGCTGTCCGAGGCGCCGTACAGGTCTGTCAGGGAGTGGGGCAGCTCCAGCACGCTCTGGTCGGGGCCCTCCCCCTGGAGCACCACGCCGCTCACGGAGAGCCGGAGCACCTGCTCGATCCGCCAGGTGCCGGCGGGCACCGTGACCGCACCGCCGCCTGCGGCCCCGGCGGCGTCGATGGCGGCCTGGAAGGCGGCGCTGTCGTCGACGCCGTCGTCGGGGACCGCGCCGTGGTCCACCACGCTGGTCACCGGGGCGACGGTCGGCGGCTCCTCGCCCTCCCGGTAGCCCGCACGGCTGAAGTCCGGCAGGCGCCCCCGAGGGTCCCAGAGCTCGCCTTGATCCCCCCAGAGCTGGGAGGTGCCTGCGACGGCTGTGGTGGCGAGGAGGAAGAGCACGCCCCCTGACGATAGACCCTGTGCCGTGCTCGCCTCCCTCTTCGCTGCGCTGGTCTCCTTCCTTGCGCCGGCCCAGGCCGCGGAGCACCGGGTGCCTCTGGCGACCACCGCCGAGCCCATCACCATCGACGGGGTGCTGAGCGAGGCGGCCTGGCAGGCGGTGGCACCGGTGACGGACTTCCACCAGTACCGGCCGAACCCGGGCGGGCCGGCCCCCGGGCGGACCGAGGTGCGCTTCCTCCAGGACGAGCGCTTCCTCTACGTCGGCGTGCGCGTGGCCGAGGCCGACTACGAGGTCCGGGCCCGGATCTCCCCGCGGGAGTCGATCAACGAGGACGATCAGATCGGCCTCTACCTGGACACCTTCGCCGACGGCCGGCAGGGCTACATCTTCTACTTCAACGCCCTGGGCATCCAGCAGGACATGCGCATGTCCGATGGGCACTGGAACGACCAGTGGGACACGGTCCTGCACTCCCGCGGCCGGGTCACCGAGGACGGCTACACGCTGGAGATTGCGGTCCCCTTCCGCTCCCTGCGGTTCCCGTCCGGCGGCACTTCCCAGGACTGGGGGGTGATCCTCACCCGCAAGACCCCGGCCCTGGGCACCAAGTACAGCCACCCGGTCCTGGAGCCGGGTCACCCACGCTTCTTCACCCAGGCGTGCACGCTATCTGGGGTGGACACGCCGCGGAACGGCTCGGGCGCGGAGGTCATGCCGGTGCTGGCGGTCCGTCAGAGCGGGACCCGGGACACCGGCGGCGCGCCCTACGACTGGTCGGGCACCGATCCGGTCCTGGAGTTCGTCCGGCCAGGGCTCGACGTGCGCTTCGGCCTCACCCCGGACACCGGCGTCGCCGCGACCGTGCTGCCGGACTTCAGCCAGGTCGAGGGCGACGTGGCACAGATCGAGCTGAACCAGCGCTTCGCGCTCTACTACCCGGAGCAGCGGCCCTTCTTCCTCGACGGGGTCGAGGCCTTCCAGGATCCCCAGTCCACCCTGTACACCCGGACCATCGTGGACCCGGTCTACGGCGTGAAGATCAGCGGTCGGGAGGACGCCTGGGCCTTCGGCGTGCTCAACGCCCTGGACGCGGATCCGGGTAGCTCGGTGCACGAGTACGGCACCCCCGGCTTCGGCAGCGAGGACGTGGACGGCGCCTGGGCGGAGAACACCTACGCCCGCATCAGCCGCACCACGGCGGACGGCGGCTCGGTGGGCCTGACCGCAGCGGACAAGTGGATCCTGGGGCCCGACGGGGCGCGCAATTCCGTGGCCGAGGTCGACGCCAACGTGCTCCTGAGCGACCGCATCTCCACGGCGGGCTCCCTCAGCGGCAGCGTGGTGACCGGTGCCGACGCGGACCCCATGATCGGCCTCAACGGCAACGCCCGGCTGACCAGGGCGAGCGGGATTGGCACCGGCTGGAACGTGGGCGCAGGCGGGTCGAGCCCCGACTACCGGCGGGAGATGGGGTTCGCGACCCAGACCGGCAACGCCTGGGTCAACGCCCGGGCGGACCACACCCTGAACCCGTCCCATGAATTGGTCGACCAGCTCACCCTGCTGGTGGCCGGCTCGATCAACTCCGGGTTCGACGGCGACCTGAGCCGGGGGCTCACCCTGCACTCGGGCTGGGATCTGCTGCGGAACCACGGGGCATCGCTGTCCGTGGCCGCGGGGACCGTGCGGGTCACCGGGGTCGAGGTGCCCTGGGTGCGGGCGAGCGCCTCCTACAGCGGCACCTGGAGCGCCAGGCTGCGCGGCTCCTTCGGTGTGAGCGGCGGCCAGGAGATGGACTATGGCGAGCTGGTGCCGGCGCTCGGACTGCGGGCCAACGGCTGGCTCCAGTGGCGGCCGACGGCGGGGACCCGCTTCGATCTGACCGCGTCGACCCAGCTGCTGGCGCCGGAGGGCTTCGACGTCGAGACCGCGGCGACCGCGCGGCTGCGGGCGACCTGGCAGCTCAGCCGGTCCCTCGGCGTGCGCTTCATCGGGCAGACCGTGACGACCAACACCTCGGACGAGAGCGATCTCGACCTCTCGGCGCTGTTGACGTGGCTGCGCACGCCGGGGACCGAGGCCTACCTCGGCGCGACCCAGGCCCTGGTGGTCGACGGCGACGCCACGCTGCTGGAGCAGTTCTACTTCTTCAAGATCAGCTGGCTCTTCAGACCGTAGTTCCCCCGGGCGCAAGGCCGCTCCGGGCCTCCGGTCACAGGTCACCCGCTTCGGGCCGGACTCAGCCGCCCGTGTCGACCAGCGGGCCCAGGTCCGGATCGATCTCCACCAGGTCGCCCAGCACCACCTGGTTGTCGGAGTCGTCGAGGTAGCCGCGGTCGTCGAACCAGCTGTAGTCGCCGACCACCACGACTTCGCCGTTGCTGGACTCCTCGACGGTCATCACCACGTCCCGGTCGTCGGCGAACAGGACCGTGGCCCCGTTGCTCTCGACCCAGCAGGACTCGAGGAAGCGGGCCTCGGTGACGTCCTGGGTGAGCTGGTGGCTGCGGTTCGGGGGGACCACGGTGACCCGGGCCGTAGAGGCGCCTTCGCCAGAGTAGCGGGCCATCAGGCCCAGGTCCTCGAACAGCGGGTTGAGGGTGTTCGCCGCGCAGTTGTCGGGGGAGACGACGCTGACCACGCGGACCCCACCGTCGAGGGCTTCGCGGATGAGGTCCACGCTCGACTCGCCGAAGACGCTGTCGCCGTCTACGCCGGAGTCCACCAGGATCATGACCCTGTACTGGAGCGGGTCGGCCAGGTCGCTGCGGTCGCTGACGTTCCAGCCGTAGGTGTCCTTGATCCACTCCCCCGCGTCGTCGAAGGCGCCGGCGCCGGAGTTCTGGCCCTCTTCTCCGCTGTGGCCGGTGTAGAGCAGGATCCGCTCCCCGGTGGGGTAGACCGGGCCCGGCTCGGCGGTGCCGCTGTCCCCCGAGTCCGTCGTCGAGTCGCCTGTGCAGGCGACGAGCAGCCACACCGCGATCATGGTGCCTCCTCCCGGTCAGCGAGCATAACCGCGGGTCGGACGCGTGCTCTCAGGGCCTTGTGGTCGGCGCCGGGCAGGCGCAGGGTGCGCACGCTGCTCACCTCGAGGGGGCCGGCCAGCAGGTGATCGAGGCGCAGGAGCGGCAGGTCCGGCCAGCCACCGCCGGCGGGCCAGGTGCCGGCCCAGATGCCCTGGTCCTGGACGGCGTCGACCAGGCCGCGGCTGCGCAGCAAGCGGTGGGGGCCGCTACCGGGGACCGCGTTCAGGTCGCCGGCGATCAGCACCGGGTCGGCGATCGCGCAGGGTCCCCAGCGCTCGACCAGGCGGCCGCCGGAGATGGCGTCGGCGATGCGGGCCATGTAGGGGGCGAGGCCCGAGGCATCGAGGGGCACCGGTGGGGGACCGTGCACGCCCAGGATGCACAGCCCCTGGACCCGGACCAGGGCCAGGGGCATGTGGGAGGTGGGCGAGCCGAATTCCTGGGTGATCTCGGCATCGCAGCCCAGCTCGGCGCGGCAGAAGACCGCGGTGCCGTGGGAGGGTCGGACCAGGTCCCTGTCGTAGTTGTCGGCCATGCGGACCAGGCCGTCGATGGCTTCGGCCCGCTGCTCGATGGCGATGACCACGTCGGGTTCCAGCGCGGCGAGGGCTTGTTCCAGGGGGGCGCGGGTCTCGGCGTAGGCCTGGACGTTGGTGCTGATCAGCAGCAGGCCTTCGCCTTCGGCCCCTGTTGTGGGGATGCCCGCCAGGGTGAGGCCGGCGGTGGCCATCAGGAGGGGCCAGAGCACGAGACGGGCTCGCAGCAGCAGGACCAGGGCTCCGGCGACCCAGGCGAGCAGGAGGTAGCGGGGGGCGGTGAGCAGGACGGCCTGGGCGGCGTTGGTCCAGACGCGATCCGCGGGCAGGGTCCAGGCCAGGGCGTGGCTCAGCAAGCCCAGCAGCACGGGGAGCAGGATCCAGGCGCCGAGCTGGCTCGCGGCCCGCTGGCGGGGTTCGAGGGTCGGTGAGCGACGCCGGCCGCTCCGGGTCGCGCGCCGGGTCACCACCCCTTGTTCCATCAGGAGCGCCCGGTGCCGGTCACCACGTTGTAGACGGCGCGGGCGCGTCCGATCGTGCGTCGGGGGACGCCCTGCCAGACCTCGCAGTCGGCGACCGCCACCTTGTTGCCGAGGCGGATCAGCTCGGCGGTGCACCACACGTCGTCGCCAGGTCGACCGGCCTGGAGGAAGTCCATGCGCAGGTCGACGGTGCTGGTCCGGTCGCCGGCGTCCATGCGGCTGAAGACCGCCAGGCCGCCGGCTGCGTCGGCCAGGGCCGTGGCGATGCCGCCGTGCAGGGCGGGGCGCAGGGGATCGCCGATCATCTCGGGCCGGAAGGGCACCCGGACCAGGCATCGCCCCGGTTCCAGCTCTTCGACGCGGAACCCGAGCCAGACGTGCAGGGGGATGCCCTGCTCGAAGAACTGGATCAGGACCTGGCGCTGGTCTTCAGACATGCCCACACGATCCGATGACCGGTATCCGCACCCTGTGACCGGGTCGAGGTCGGCAGGCGCGGTAGAGTCCAGGCACTCCAGGAGTTTGGATGGGCGCACCCAGGGCGGGACTGCAGCGGCTGCGAGGGACCTTCGCCGAGCAGCTCCAGTCCCAGGTGACCGAGCTCTCTCTGCTGCTGCGCGACGCGGCCGAGGACGAGGAGCTGATGGACGTGCTCGAGGTCAGCCTCGGCAGCATCGCTTCGACGGCTTCGTCCCTGGAGCTCACGGTGGTGGCCGATGCGGCGGCCCGGGCCCGGGATGCGTGTCGCGAGGACGGTGCGGCCAAGGCTGTCGAGGACCTGGCCACGCTGTGCAAGCGGCTCCAGGGTCATCGCTCCCTCTTCCGTCCCGTCCTGATCCTGGGCGACGAGGACGACCTGGAGCGCCTGCGGGATCGGATCGGCCATGCCCCGGTGCCTCTGCGTCTCTGTGCGTCCGTGGACAGTCTCTTGCGGGAGACCGGTCCGGAGCCGCCGGCTGCGGTCATCGTGCCCATGGAGTCCTTCAGCTCGGTCCTGACCGAGCTGCGGTGGCAGGAGGGTCTGGCCGACACGCCGGTCTTCGTCTACGACAAGCGCACGCGGAGCGATGTGCAGGATCTGCACGAGCGCACCCGTGCAGCCCGGGAGGGTGCGGCCGGGTACATCGATCCGGACCTCTCGATCCCGGACATCGTCGCGGCGGTCTGGGAGTCGCTCTACGACGACGAGGCCATGCCTCACCGGGTGCTGGTCTCCATCTTCGATCACAACGCGGTGGAGCTGGTGCGGCAGTCTCTGCGTTGTCCGGAGATCCTGCTCCGGCACCAGCCCGCGCCGACCCGCATGTTGCCGGACATCGCCGCCTTTCAGCCGGACATGGTCATCCTGGACCTGGACCCGGACTCCACGGCGGGGCCGGATCTCTGTCGGGTGTTGCGCCAGCACGAGCTGTGGCGGGATCTGCTCATCACCTTCCTGGCGCCCAACGCCGGCCTGGTTCGCTTCGGCATGCGTGCGGGAGCGGACGACGTGCTCGTGCGGGGACTCCGTCGCGACGAGATGCGCGGTCGCATCATGGGTCAGCTCAACCGGCGTCGTCGGCGGTTGCGCAGCGAGCAGAACGACCCCCTCACCAGCACCCTGAACCCGGGGCCGCTGCTGCGGCGGGCGACCGAGGAGATCGGTCGGGCCCAGCGCTCCGGCCGTCCCCTCGCGGTCGGGCTCATCGACGTCGACGGCTTGCGCCTGGTCAACGAGCGCAACGGCATGGGTGCCGGCGACTCGGTGCTCCGCCTGGCGGCCAAGGCCTTCAAGACCACCCTCCGCGACACCGACGTGATCGGTCGGGTGGGTCCCGACGAGATCGCCGTGTTGCTCTGGGACTGCACCGCCTCCCAGGCCCAGGGCCGGATCGAGGATGCGCTGCAGCTGTTCCAGCACCTGGCTCGGGGCAACCCGAAGCTCGGCGAGGTGCGTCTGAGCGCGGGGGTGGCGGACACGACCCAGGGGCAAGGCCGGACCCTGAGCCGTGCCGAGAGCGCGATGCTCGAGGCCCGGTATCGAGGGGATGGTCAGGTGGGTCAGGCGGGCTGAGGGTTCCCGGGGGGCGCCAGTCGTCGATCTGGCCCACCTCGGGGCCACATCGACCGCTGGCACGCCGCCAGTCGCCGATCTGGCCCACCTCGGGGCCACATCGGCCGCTGGCACGCCGCCAGTCGTCGAT
>CAYFPX010000096.1:21695-27887 GCA_964344945.1 uncultured Enterobacterales bacterium | reverse complement strand
ATTCCGCGCCCGGCATCGCAACGATGGCCCCGGCCGCGCTGTTGTTCCCCTCCCGGGGCGACCCCCACCGCCCGCGGAGTAGCTTCGGGCGCACCATCCGCCGGGCCGCCGAGCGTGCCGGGCTCGCGCCGCACCCGAAGGTGGGCATGAAACGCTACGGATTGACCTCGCTGCGGCGGGTTGCGCAGGCCCTCGCCCGGCAGCGCGGCGCACCCCGCGCCTTGGTCCGGGGCACACTCGCGCGGCCGGTCGACGCCGCCGAGGCGCGCAGCCAGGAGGCCACGGTGGAGCGCGCGAGCCGGGCGCTCGCCGCCGACTGGATCACGCTGGTCCATCCACCTCGCGTCAAGCGCCGGCTGTACCTGCCGAGGAAGGCGCCGAAGCGCGTCGGCCCGCTGGAGCCCGAGGTGACCGACCGGCCACGACGGCCGAGGACACGCAGCGGGGAGGTTCCGTGGAGCAGCCTCGCGGACGCCCCGAGGCTCGACCCGTGGGAGGCCCCCGCGCGGCGGCGGCGAGGTGCGATGGCGTCCCCGCCCAAGCTCTCGGCGTCACCCATGGACGCCCCCGATCCGAGAGGGGGGGACGCTGCCGTGCTCGGGCTACTGGGCCTTGCTGGGGGCTACCTCCTGGCGCAGTGGGGCCGGAGTGGTCGCGACGGGGGCGGTTAGCAGGCTCTGGGCGCTCCCACGAGGAAGCGCTGAGGAGCAGCATGTCCCTTCGCATCGAGTCGTTCGGCCAGTCGTCTGTCAGCGACACCCATGCAGACTGGCGTCCCGCCCTGGATGCGTGGGCGCGCCTGATGGACGCGTACATCGCCATCCACGACGACGACCCCGCCCCCTTCGCCTACAACGAGCGCACCAACGTGGGCCTGCTGTCGGGCGGCATCCTCCGGGCCAGCGCCGACGCGGTCACCCTCGAGGAGTACGCCGTCGGCAAGGAGTCGGGGAAGGGCCGCGCCGACCTCTGGGCCATCGTCGGCGACTACAGCTACCTGGTCGAGGCCAAGCACGGCTGGAGCTCGTGCCAGAACGGTAAGCCGTTCTTCGACGAGGTGAACCTGTCGTCCGAGTCGGGCAACAGGACGCTCCGTGAGGTGCTGGACCTCGCTCTCGCGAAGGCGCGGACCTACGACGACGACCCCGACTTCCACGTCGCGGCAGCCTTCGTCGTGCCCTACATCACGGCCGGCCAGGCGACGGGCTTCGAGGACGCCTGGGAGGACGTCGTGGCGGGGGAACTGGGCGCTGGGCCCCACTCGGGTCTCGTGGCCTGGTACCGCCAGGACGAGCGCGACGTGGATGTCGACGGCGACTTCAACCGGTACCCCGGCGTGGTGCTGGTCCTCTCGTTCCGCCGGAACCGATAGGTCCCCGCTCGCGTATCCATCTGGGCGGCAGGAGGTCGCTCACAGCCACGGCCCCGGGATTTGTCGGTGTCCAGGGGCACTCGGATGTCGGTGTCCGGGGCTTCGTAGATGTCGGTGTCCGGGGTCAGCCGGTGATTCTCCTCGCTGGGCGAGACCGGCCCCGCGCCGCCGCGCCGGCTACTGCAACGCCATGTCTACGCCCACCGACCCCAACCGTGCCGCAGCTCACGAGCTGCTGCACCAAGCTGCCACCACCGACTTCGAGATCGTCGAGATCCAGGAGACCGACTTCGCGCCGGGCAGCTCCGTCCACATCGTCCTCCGCATCGACGAGGACGACGTGGAGACCTCCGCGTTCGGGCTGCTCTTCGCCATCGGCGTGCTGAGCTTCGCTGACGCCCGCCCAGCCGGAGCCTCCGAGCTGCACTTCGAGCCGGCCGACGAGTGGTCCGTCGGCGACCTGGTCCGCCACCTGAGCTTCGAGGGCGGTCGCCTCCACTTCCACGCCGACTACGTCCGCGGTCGCCTGGTGAAGACCACCATCGACGTGACGCGCGACGGCAGGGTCACGCTCCAGACCGTCAACCGCGGCGGCTCGGCGCGGCGTTGGCTGGATCTACTTCGCGGACAACAGGGCGCGCGAGGGCCTGTGGCGCTAGTCCCCGAGCAGGCCGAGGTCGCCTTCCAGTCGAACGCGGGCGACCCGTTGCGCGCCCTCTCCGACTGGCAGGCGCTCCACCCGGCCCTCCATTGGCGGGCGGGGCGGTCGGCCGTCCGGCTCGCCGAGACATGGAGCGAGGCCGAGGGCTTCCCGGCGGAGGTGCAGGCTGCGCTGAACAACGCCGCCAGGCTCGGGGGCCTGCGCTTCCTCCGAGCGGTGGCCGAGCACGAGACACCGATGCCGGGCCAGGGCAAGGCGAGCGTCACGGACCTGATGGTCTGGGCCGAGGACGAGCTGGGCAACCCCGTGATCCTCGGGGTCGAGGCCAAGGTCGACGAGGGCTTCGGCCCAAGGGTGCACGACTGGCTCCAGGCCGGGCAAGGCAAGGGCTCCGCGGAGAACCGGGCCCGCCGCCTTCGCCGCATCTGCGTCGGGCTGGAGCTGAACGACCAGGACCAGGCAGTCGGCGGGCTCCCCTACCAGCTGCTCCACCGCACCTACGCGGCCGTCCTCACCGCCGTCGAGGAGCGGGCACGGCGCGCGGTGCTCGTGGTGCACAGCTTCGCCGGCGGCATCGACACGCCCCGGAGCGGCTGGGGCGAGCTGGTCGACTTTGCACGGGCGCTTGGTGTGGACGGCGAGCTCGTCCCCGGGATCCCGCGGCCGGCGGGCGTTCGCGACGGTGTCGAGCTTTGGTTGGTGTGGGTGAGCGCGCGGTAGCTCAGCCCTCGGCCGGCCCGCCCTGCGCCCCGAACGGCGTCTTCACGTAGAGCTCCCAACTCACCAGCGGATCGACCCCGAGCCAACCTCGCTCCGGGTCACGAGGCCCCTCGCGCCAGTGGGTCTTCGATGCGACGTGCCGGTCCGCGCCCGGCGGCATCCGGAACGTGAAGATCCGCTCGGCGAGCCCGGCGCCGAGCTCCGCCCGGATGCGGACGGCCTTCAGGGGCTCACCGTCCTCCTCGAAGACCGTCGCGGCCACAAGGGCGACCGCCTCGGCCGGCTCGCCCATCCCGCACACGTAGCGGACCAGGTCGTCGATGCTGGACGGAAGCTCGTCGCCGCGAACCTCCCAGATCTCGCAGGACCGGCCGCGCAGGCGGAAGATGCGGGCGTGGTCGATGCCCTCGCGCTCCACCGTCGGCATGGTCGAGGCCGCCGCGAACTCCGTCATCTCGAGCGCCGTCGTGGGCAGCCGGGCGTCGGGCCCCAGCTCGATGAACGCCGCACGCAGATCGGGCTCAGGCATCCGCCCGGGCAGCACCGTCGCAGCCCGGGCGCCCGGCACCGGCACGACGAGGGAGGCGAAGGGCTCTGGGAGCGGCCCCTCGCCCGCCGTGCCCTCCCAGTCCGACGAGAAGGTCCCGATGCCGTCCCGGCCCATGGCATACCCACGCCAGGTTGCCCACCAGGCGCTCGGTTCGCCGCCGGCCTGGTTGACGCTGACCGCCACCGCCGCTCGCTCACCGTCGTCGCGCTCCAGCATCGCGACGAGGACGGCGCAGCGCACCTCGGGCCGCGCAGCCTGCTCGGCGTAGGTGGCCGCCGGGTCGATGCCGGGGTCAGCCGCCAGCGCCGCGACGAGGTCGAGGACCTCCCGGTGGGCGTCGAAGAACAGGTGGAGCGACGGTGTGGGCTGGCCCTGGAGATGCACGACCCGGTCGAGGTGGTGCTGGAGCCAGACGCGCACGCCGTCGGCGTCGAACGGGTTGACGCCGTCGAGCGGATGACGAGTGGGGACCAGGGGCTTCATCGGGTAGCGCTATCCCGTGCCCGGGCCCCGGTGGTAGAAGCCAGGCGGGAGGCGGCATGGCGGAGCTTCAGGAACGCTACCGGCACTGGGACGAGCGGGAGGGATTGGTCACCCTCGGCCACCTGACGATGCACGAGTCGCGGCTCGCCCTGCAGCGGAGCCTGACGACGATGCACGACGCGCTGCGGCTCTTCGACGCCGTGGTCGACGCCCTGGGCGATCGCGGCTGGCTCGATCCCGAGGGCGGCGAGCAACGTCGCCGGCTCCTGGTCCGCGACGCCGAGCACACCGAGTGGGTGGTGCCCACCGCGCTCGTCGAGCACTGCTGGGCCGGGACCCGCGGCGAGCACCAGCTCGGCCCCGTGATGATCAACCCGGACGCGGTCCTGCCAATCGACGCCCCCGACGACTACAAGCCCGGGGACCCCTGGTTCCGGGAGCGCGACCCCGAGCCCGAGGTCTATCCCCACGGCCCCGACATGCGGGCCGGCGACCTTCAGCTCTCCGAGGGGCCTCGCCACTGGCGCGTGAAGTACGACGACCGCGGACTGAAGTACGAGTACCTCGTGACCGCCGGCGACTCCTTCACGTGGATTCGCTACGACACCGTGCGGCCCTACGCCCACGACCCGCTCGCCCGGCCGCCGGACGTGCCGCCGATCAGCCTGCTCTGCCGGCCCGACCTCGATCCCAGGGGGCACGGGACCGAGGCGCTGGCGCACATGGTGGCGGAGATGGACCCCGGCGGGGAGGTGCTTGCACGGGTGCGGCTGCCGTTGCCGATCCCGGGTGGCGCGGAGGGCGCCTGGACCCGGGCGCGGTGGGCCATGCGCACCGCCCTGTGGGAGGGTCGGGTGCCGCCGGAGGCCCGCTTCGTCGTGGCCGATGGCTTCGACGGCTCGGCGCTGGCCTGGGGCGTGTCGCGCGAAGAGGCCCTCGAGGCCTGGGAGGCCGAGGTCCACCGGGTGAAGCCCAAGCCGCCCGGGTGGAAGCCCGAGCCCGAGCCCGAGCTGCCGGACATCGAGCCCGAGCGGCCCCGCCGCATCGAGGACGACGAGGGCAAGCTGCGCGGGTTCTCGACAGGCACGATGACGCTCGTGGCCCCGGCGGTCGGCGAGCTCGCCTGGCCGATGCCGCTACCCCGGTTCACCCCAGCCGTGCTCGTGCCGCTTCCTCCGCTCCCTGCAACCATCCCGGCCCACCTCGCGGCTGCGGGCTTTCGGCGCTGGATGCGCATCGTCGGAGACTTCGGCGAGGTCGGCTTCGGGCTCGTTCGGGACGAGTCAGGTGGCGGCTTCACGCTGATGGGCGATGGGGTGCTGGACCTGATCGACGACGCGGACGCACTGCTGGTCGAGCTCGACGCCTCCGACGAGCGGGAGCAGGCTTCCTGCGCGGAGATGGCGGCGCACGGCATGCCCAACCCCTGGACGGACTCCGAGTACCCGTGCCGCACCGTCAGCTACCGGCTGTGGGACGACGGCCACCGGAAGCGCGTGCCGGCGAAGCAGGCGGGAGCGCGCTGGACGCAGGAGTTCGTCGCCCGGGACGTGGGCATCGGGTGGCGGTGGCTCGTGAGCCGGATGCGGCACGTGTAGAGCCCTGACCCGTCAGCTCCGACCGAGCACGATGTCCCAGGCCGCTCGGGTCGTCTCCCGGTGGACCTCCTCCTGCTCGGCGAGCCAGGCCAGCAGCTCGTCGTCGTCGTCGGGGGGCGGGTCCTCGATCACGCCGAGCGGGATGGCCGTGCCGTGCGGCGGCCCCAGCTCCCAGTCGATCTCGACGAACAAGTAGTGCCGGCCGAACTTCTCGCGGTGCAGTCGGTAGCCCAGCTCGCCGCGGTCCTCGACGGCCACCCCGACCCCGCCGTTGCGCGCGTGGATGACGTAGGCGCGGCCGAGCTCGACCTCGCTCATCGGTACGCGTCGGGCGAGGAGCGGCTGGTAGCGGTCTTCGAAGGCCATGGGCGATTGGACCATGCGCCTCGGCGAAGCCCCGGACAGTTCCTGGCAGGTCCTCGTGCCAGGCTCAGGGCTCGGAGGCGCCATGCCCATCTCCCGCCGCACCTTCCTCGCATCGTCCGCAGCCACCGCTGGCCTGCTCGCTGGCGGCGGCGCGATCCGAGCACGCCACGACTGCCGCATCTTCGGCGTCGGCGGGGGCGGGCTCCGGTCGCTGGACGTGATCGAGCCATTGGTCCGGGGGCTGGCGGAGGTCACCGCTGTGAGCACGGATCGCCTGGACCTTGAGCGCTCGAACATCCCGCGGCAAGTCCAGCTCGCCCCGGAGCTCACCGCCGGGCTCGGCGCCGGGAGCAACCCGGATGTCGGACGCGAGGCCGCGCTGATGGAGGCCGAGCGCATGCGCCGCCTCATGGTGGGTGCTGACAGCGTGGTGCTGGTGGGT
>CAYFPX010000096.1:0-21685 GCA_964344945.1 uncultured Enterobacterales bacterium | reverse complement strand
CCGGCGCGATGCCAGTGTTCGCCGAGCTCAGCGCGTCGGTCGCCGTCCGGACCATCTCGGTCGCCACCGTGCCCTTCTACTTTGAAGGAAAGCGTCGTCGGGAGCAGACGACCGAGGGCTTGTACGGTCTGTCGCGAGCGGCTGGCCTCTTCGTACCGGTTCCCCTCCAGGGGCTTGTCCCGTCGGCCCACGGGCGGCTCGGCATGAAGAGGGCCTTCGGCCGGGCGGACCAGGTCGTCGCTCGCGTGGTCGACGCCGCGCGCGTGCTGGCGCTGCTTGCAGAGCGTGGCGTCCTGGACGAGCCTAGTGGGCGCGGTGGCGCGGGATTCGGGATGGCCCCAGAACCCCGCCGGGCTGTCGAAGGTGCTCTCCGCTCACCACTGTTGGCGTTCGGGCCTGCCTACCCGAGACAGGTGCTGGTCCACCTGTCCGGACCGGCTCCCTCGGACCGGGACGCCCGAGAGATCGAGGCACGGGTGGCCGGGAGTGTCGGCGTGGAACAGGTGGCCCTGGCGTTCAGTCCGGGGGAGGTCCCGGAGAGCGTGGCCACGCTGCTGGCGTTCGGAGAGAGTTGAGGGGGAGTGTCCGAGGAAACTCCCGGACCCCTGTCAGATCGGCTCCCTGCCGCAGCTACTTTGGCGTTCATGGAACACCTCACCCCGATCGACGTGGCCTCGAGGCTGCGCACCCTCCTGGAGATCAGCGGCCTCGCCGAATTGGTCGGTGGTCCGGCCGTCTTGGAACAGGGACTCGCCGACCTCGCCCGTGGCCTCGACCTCGTGGCTACCGAACTTCTGGCCGCCGAAGCCGCGGGCGTCCCCCTCTCGCAGGCTGTCCTGGACTCCGAGATGTGCCCGCACACGTCGCGTCTCCACGGTCTACTCGGCGACCTGCTCAAGATGGACGTCCCGACCGAGCTCCTTCCGTGGGCACGGCGCCTGGTCGAGTCCGGACCAGCTCCTGACGCTCCGGAGGTGCGACGCGCTCTCACCTTCTGGGCCGTGCGGGCCCCTGGGCCCAAGCTGCGCATGCTGGCCCAGCTCGCGCTCTTCGAAGCGGTGGTCTTCAACCAGCGCTTGCTGCTGTTGGTCTCCGGCGTACGGCTTGATGTCGTGCCTGGCCAGGGCCGCACCGTCGAGGAGATCGCGGATCTCGAGGTCCTGCGCGTTTCCGCCATCCCGGAGTACGCCTCCGACCTGCTCGACCTGGAGGACCCGCTCCCCGTCCTCGTCGCGAAGGCCTTCGAGCAGCTCGGCCTCCACGTGGACGAGCTCCGCGACGAGCTGGCCTGGGCGACGGCACCTGTCCGTCAGGCCGTCGAGACGCGGCGTGAGCTCCTGGAGATCCTGGACCGCCTACCCCCCGAGGACGCCGTGCTGCTCTTCAACGAGGGGGGCCTTGGGCCCGAGGTGCTCACTGTCGAGGACCTCCGGCACGTCCATCCCGGCCTGCTCGGCGGCCGGTCCCGCGACGCCCTCTATCAGCGCGCCCGTCGTGCCCGGGCGAAGGCTCGCCGGGTCGCCGCCGAGGCGGTGGACCTTCGCGTCGGCGTGACCTTCGCCGACCTCTTGCTGGCCGACATCCGAGGAGTGCAGTCGTGAACACCATCGCCCTTCGCACCTGGCAGGACGTGGTCCTGGCCCTCTCACATCGTCCCGCTGGTACCATCCTCCGGCTCCGGAAGGGGCTGCTCGTGCATCCGCGCCGTGCGGGCATGAAGCCGAGCGTTGGCCTGCCCGAGGGCCAGTCGGCGGACTGGCGGCGCCGGCTCGCTGGTGGCCGGGGGCTCCACGTGAAGGTCTTCCGCGACCACTACGAAGCCCACATCGACCGGGTCCATCCCGACGTGAACCCCGTGGAGCACCTTCGGCAGGATGCTCCTGGAGTGTTCGTCGGTGGAGGGGTGGCGTTGGGGGCGGCGCTCGGCGCCGCGGTGGGGCGGTGGGGGTCGTCCACCGCGGTGGGGGCCGCGTTGGGTGGGGTGTTGGCGGCGCTGTGGGCTTCGGCGGACTGACCTACCGGGGTATGCGCAAGTCGTGTTCCCACCTCCCAGCCAGGTTCTCTTCGACCGGATCGTCCGCAGCTGGATCGCCCCCGCGGCGAACAAGGCGGTGGGCGAGGGCGCCCCTCCGATCGTTCTGGGGGTGGCGCTGATCCTCTGGATGTCTGCCCGAGCCGTACCAGAGGTCTACTTCAACGATGACGTCTGGCCCCTGGTCCGTGATGTCCATCTCGTTGGAATGGCGAAGCCGGCCGCGCCTCCCATCCAGTCCGCGGACGTCCTCGGTCTCCGCCGCGTGCGCCTGCACTACCCTCACCACCAGGCTGCAAGCATCCTCGTCTGTCAGGGCCGGAGCGACCGCCTCTACGTGCACTGCCAGGGACTGGCGCACCTCACCGATCATCGGGAGTTCCTCGCTGTCGAGCGCCAGCTCGCCCGACAGGGCGTCAGACTTGAAGCGGGTCAGCGGGACTTCCCGATCCAGCTCGACCTGGTCGCCGACCACTACATCGGCGTCCCCCCGCACGTGAAGCGGAGACTCACTCTTCAGGAGAAAGCCCTGCGTGTGGAGATCGCGGAGCGCGAGGCTGTCCCAGCATCGCGGCGGCGCCGCAAGCTCCCTCCCCTCATGGCCGTTCATGACGAGCAGGTGATGGCGCTCCTCGTCGAGGCGAGAGAGACCTACGTAGATGGACGCTACTTCTCTGCGGTGGCGGCGGCGGCCACGGCGGCGGATCGCATCCTGCTCTACCTCGTGGACCGGTACGGCGTCAGTCGCGGTGCTCGCGCGTCGGTCAGGAGTGCCACTCTTGGCCAGAAGCTGGAGCAGATGCGGAGTCTTCACCTCATCAGCGGTGATCAGGAGGAGAACCTGCGGAAACTCAACGACCTCCGCAACCGCTACCTCCACCCGAAGCGGCCGAGCTCGGGTCGGGCAGCTGCAAGGGACGCCCGGCGTGCTCTTCTCCGCTTGCACAAGCTGGTCGATGAGACGCTGTCGGTGCTGCGTGACTACACCATCGTTTCCGGACGCCTGAGCCCGAGGCCCCTGAGCTGATCCCGCCTACTCTTCGGCAGCGGCTGCAGTACCCGGGGCCGTCATGGACCTCGACAGGCCGAACCTCACGCGTTCGTAGCGGTCCACGAGAACGTCGAGGAGCTCTCGGCGGCCTTCGAGGACCGCGACGACATCGGTCCGGTCCAGGAGCAGGATCGCCTTTCGCGGCTGGCGCTGCCAGAGAAAGGTGATCTCACCTCGGGCGTCACGGTGCTCGTTGGCACCCGTGGCGCCAGCAAGGCTGAGCAAGACCGCCAGCGTGACACGGGCGGTGTCCATCTTGCCCGCGAGGTCCCGCACCATCGCTGCTCCCGCACGGTCCTGGCGGTGCTTGCACTCCACCAAGAAGTAGGGGCCCTCCAAAGCGAGGGGGGTGGCATCCGAGTTGTTGTAGCGGCACACGATGTCCAACTCGGACGTGGTCGTGCGCACATTTGCGCCTCGAATCTCGACGCCTTCGATCGACTTCAGGAACGTGCGAGCGAAGCGCTCCAGCGATTGGCCCTTGCTCGCAGCGGTCTCCGCCGCCTCGACGGCTTGCCAGAGAGTGGTGAGCTCGTCTTCCCGGTCACCCGTGACCTCGTCTGGAGCCTGTGGGCGTTCGGCGAGCGCATAGGCCACCAGCTGCTCGCGAGGCGGGGCGCCAACCAACTCGGCGATGAACGTCACGTGCTCAGGCTGAAGGTTCGCCAGGCTCCACGGGTAGATCGCGTCCCGGGTGTGAATGATGATCTCGTGCTGCGTAAGGATGATGTCCGCAGTCGCGCCGACGGCCACGATGGCTGACAACATCCGATTCGGCAGCCAGGCGTCTCGCTCAGTGTGAAGGGTCTCCAGCTCCGAGACTGAGCACACCAACCAAGGAGGCCCCGCCCGATCCGCCGAGACCTCGGCATCGAACACCCAGTTGCGCCACGAGCTCGGGTCAGGATGGAAGGCATCCGGGCGGATGAACTCCTCCGGGTAGCCAAGAACACGGAGGAGGTTCATGGCGATGGCACGAAGGGAGTCTGAGCGGCCCTGCTCCCGTCCCGCGCGGATCTCCTCGGGCAGCCCCAGCAGGAACGTGGTCAGCACCTCCAGTTCGACCATGTGCGGGCCCTCCACAGCGCCTCACGTAGCTTGGCTCAACCTGTCGGCAACACCCCCTGCCGCTCCCCACCCAGCTTCCCGTGCAGGTCGATCAGCACCTCCACGTCCACCGCCGCGTAGTCCCGCTGCGCCGCGCTCAACGGCCGCCTCCGCCAGTCCGACACCTGCTCGCCCTTCTCGAGCACGATGCCCAGCTCGCGCCCGCACACGGCCGCCAGACTGTGGCCGCCGTCCACGCGTCCGCGCAGCTCTTTCGACAGCCTGTGCGTGTCGCAGACCGGCTCGATCGACATCCCGAGCTGCCCGAGCACGCTCCGCTCGAAGCTCGCGTAGTGAATGAGCTTCAGCACGCTCGCATCGGCGAGTAGCTCGGCGAGCGGTGAGAGGTCCGCGATCGACAGCGGGTCGATGAGGTAGCTGGCCTCGGCGGTGCCGAGCTGCACCAGGCAGAGCTGACGCTGACCGAGGGTGGTCTCCACGTCGAGGGCCACGACCGCCCCCCCTCGGAGCTCGCTGCAGAGTGACGCGAGGGCTCCGGCCTCGGACACCCAGTGCACCGGCCGCCGAGGTCGATGGGCTCCAACCACGCGTGTGGGCTCGACGGCCGGTAGTTCCACGGACTCCTCGAAGGCGAGCCGGCCCAGCCCGAGCACGGCGTCCGCCGACTTCCCGGTCACCCATCGCCACGCACCCTCGATGTCGAGCAGGTACGCCGCGAGCATCTCCCGCTCCGCCCAGGGCGGGAGCACAGGCTGGAACTTGCTCAGCCGATAGCCGGGTAGGCCCTCGGCGACCTCGCGCCACAGCCGCTCGTCCTCCCAGAACTCGGTGTCCGAGAGCGTCTCGATCGTCTCGACCAGCAGCCGCCGGTGGTCACAGCCCCGCACCTTCACGGCGAAGTTGTCCGCCAGCACCTTCCAGTCGCCGCCGATGGCCTCCAGCGCCGCCCGGAGCGTCTGGTTGATCCGACCCCCTGCGAAGGTCCACCACCGCCACTCCCCCTCGGCATCCTCGAGGTCCATGCGCCCGTCCGCGGTGAGCGCCTCTACGAAGTCCTCACACGCCGAGCTCAGCACCGCCGCCGCGGACGCGTGGAGGTAGGCCGGCAGCTCGTGAGCCACCAGGTGCCTCCGGATCTCCTGGCAGATCTCGAACGAAAGGAACTGCGGCGTGAAGCCTCCCCACGTGGGCCGCCTCCCTAGCGGCGCCGGCGAGACCCCGATCTCCTTGGCTGTGTGGTCGATCTCCAGAACCCGCCAGGACCGCCCGCCCAGCACGAAGGTGCTCGCCTGCTCCACGAGCCGATCCACGAAGGCCTGGCCCAGCGAGCCGATGGGTCGCTTCGAGGCGTGCAGCACCACCTGGTAGGCGACAGGGCTCTCGAAGACCGCGTAGAGCTCCATGTAGTTGCGACGGCCGTAGAGGCGCTCCGCCTTGTGCCCGAAGACAAGGCGTCCGCCGACCTCCTCCAGCGAGGTGTCCCGCAACATCCACGCGATCAGCCGCTCGAACTCCGGTCGCTCGATTCCCTGGAAGTCTGGAACCCGCGACAGGTGCGCCCAGGCCTCGCTCGGCGTGACGCCGGCCTGGGCCAGTGACATGGCCAGGAGCTGATGCACCAGCACCGGCCAGCAGCGGTCGGAGCCTCCGACATGCTCTACCCACCCTCGTCGGGCCAGCTCGACCAGGGCCACGGCCTGGAGCACGGCGTCCCGGGTCTCGCAGGCGAAGGTCGTGTTGGCCGCCGACCCGGGGCGTCGGCCGGTGCGGCCCATGCGCTGCAGGAAGCTCGCCACAGTGTCCGGCGCGTCGATCTGCACCACGCGGTCCAGGTCGCCCACGTCGATACCGAGCTCGAGGGTCGACGTGCAGACGATGCAGGCGTCACTCCCCTGGTGGAAGCGCTGCTCCGCAGCCTGGCGCTCTTCCAGGGACACGGAGCTGTGGTGGACGAACACGGCGGTGCCGGCCCTGCGCATCGTCTGCGCCACGGCCTCGGTCGTCGATCGGCTCTGGCAGAAGGTCAGGCTCTTGCGACCCCGGACGAGCTTGGCAGCGTCGAGCGCCAGCAGCTCCTGCTCGTCCCGGTGGAGCACGAGCAGCTCGCGCCGAGCAGGAGGGTGTGGAGGGTCGACGACACGACTGGGACGCAGGCTGGTGCCCTGGAGCCAGGCTCGAATGCGCTCGGGGTTCCCCACAGTTGCGCTGAGGCCGATGCGCTGGACGTCGTGCCTGGAGAGCCGCACGACCCGCTCCAAGACGCTCATCAGGTGCGCTCCCCGATCGGTTCCCGCCATCGCGTGGACCTCGTCGATGACCACCGCCCGGAGGTCCGAGAACAGGCTCGTCGCGTCCACCCGCGTGGAGACGAGCATGACCTCCAGCGACTCGGGCGTTGTCATCAGGAGCGCCCGGGGCTCTGCGAGGAAGCCGCGCCTCGCGTTCCACGGCGTGTCGCCGTGCCAGACGAAGCGGTCGAGTCCGACCATCCGGAAGTAGGTCGCGAGACGCTCGGCCTGGTTGTTGATGAGCGCCTTGATCGGGGCGATGTAGAGCGCGGCCAGCCCCACGGGCTCGTCCGAGAGCAAGCCCGACAGGACCGGGAAGAACGACGCCTCGGTCTTGCCCCCCGCGGTCGGCGCGAGCACCACCCCGTTGCCGCCGCCGAGGATCAGCTCACCGGCCTGCTCTTGGACGGGGCGAAGGCTCTTCCAGCCGAGCCGGGACGCGATCGCGTCTCGCAGGCGGGGGTGGAAGCGGTGATAGACACTCATCGTGCAGGCGGGGCCTCGCGGGAATCGTCGCACGCGGCCGGGACCGGACAGGCCCTGTCCTGGCCTCCCGCCATGCTCGTAGCTCCCAACAACTGCGGCATCGGAGAGTCCGCTGAGAATCCCACCGGCCGCCACACCCGTCGTCATGGTCCTCATCGATGGATCCCGACGGCCCCGCCTGAACGCCGAAGTGCGCAAGCGCATCAACCATCACCCCTCGCAAGCGGCCACTCGCTCCGGAGTAGGCTCGGGGTTCACGGGAGCGCGGGATTGGCCTCGTGCTCCTACCCCTGCTAGGCTGCAATGGAAGGAGGACGGGTGGCTGGACCCCGGGTAGTCGACCTCTCGCAGCTCGACCGCCACGTCGAAGACGCCGCGGCGGCCGTGCAGTCGAGCGGACGCGTCTGGGTGGTCGGTGCCGCCGGTACCGGCCGAACCACGGTCGCCCATCGTCTCGCCGAAGTGCTCGAGGGTGCGCACCTGGTGTCCCTCCCCGACCTCGGTCCCGAAGCCCCGCTGCACGGGTTGCTCCAAGCGGTGGCGCCGTCCGACCTGTCGCTGCGCAACGACATGCTCGAGGAGAGGGAGCCCCTTCAGCAGCGTGCCCGTGTCGCGGCCCAGGCTCTCGCAGACGCCGGCCGCGCACTGGTGCTCCGGGTGCCCTTCTCCTGGGATCTCGACCGGGATCCACGACGAGACGTCAGAGGTGAGGATGCCACCGGCCAGCTCAGGCAGGCCGCACGACGAAGTGCCATCGAACTGCTCACGGGCCTCATGAGTGTCCAAACCTTGCGGCTCGTCGTGGTGACGTCGCGTGCCTATCAGCGCAGTCGACTCCCCTGGCAGCACCAGCGCCTGCGCCTCGCGCCGCTGCTCGCGCGCTGGCGCTGTCTCGAAGAGGGTGATTCCTGGGGCGAGCTGGCGCCCGAGGCGGCGGCCCTGGCACGAGCGGTGGGCCACGTGGGACCAGAGGGCAGCCCCATCTCACTGAGGCTGGGCGTCGGCGCGGCTGCGCTGGGCGTCCCCGCTCAAGAAGTGGTCGACTGCTGGCGATCCGGGCAGCGCCGTGATCTCGTTGCGATGGTCGACGCACGGATCGGTCACACCAGCGAGCTTCGCCGTGGGCTCCAGCGCTTCCTACTGGAGCGCTTCGGGCTGTCGCGCGAGCAGGTCGCTCGCCTGACCGGCGCGAGCGAGCGTGTCCTCGCGGTGCTCACCGAGTGCCTGGGGTATGGGGACGACCAGGTGCGAGTATCGGAGCCAGTGCGAGCACGCCTCGCTCGGCACATGCCCCGAACCCAACGCGCGGCGGGCCACGAGACCCTCGCCGAACTCCACGAGGAACTAGACGGCGTCGGCATCGCGAGCGCGGGTCCCGGGGCCATCCTCCACACCCTGGAGCGGCTCCACCACCTCGGACGTGGTGGCCCGAACACGGCCGAGGCGTGGGAAGCCGAGGTGCCTCCCGCCAAGGCCTTCCTGATGGATCGCGCCCGGTCCCTCAGTCGCTACTACGGTCGTTACGCCGACGCGGCTCGTCTCTACCAGCGCTGCACAGAGCTCGATTCGCACGACGCATACGCTTGGCACTACCTCGCCTGGAACCGGCAGAAGCTGCGTCGCTTCGATTCCCCCACCGACGAGGCCTACGCGCGCGCGGTGGCGCTGGACCCGGACAACCCCTGGTGGAACAGCCGGTACGTGAGCTTCCTCATTCACGGCTCCCGGTTCGGTACAGCGCGTCGTCAGTGGGAGGCCGTGAGGGCCCGCTTCGACGCCAGCCGAGGCGAGGATCCCGACTGCCGTTGGATGGCCCGCCACGTGCACCGCTGGGTGGCCAAGGAGTGGTTGGACCGGGGTTGCCCCGACGACGCCCTGGCCGTGCTCTCCGAGATCGAGCCCGGAATCCGGACGACGGACCCCAGCCTGGCGGAGCTGTGGCGGCGAGCGCAGGACGAGCGAGACGCGGCTGCCTTGAGGGAGAGTGTCTACCCGAGTTCCTTCCCCCTGCTCCAGCGGTGGCAGCCACCCGCCGTGCTTCCCGGTCGCCGCGACGGAGAGCCGCTGATCGGGTGGTTCCCCGGGCGGGTTGCAGACACCGGGACCGACCGCGGAGTCCGGATCGTCTTCGCCACCCCCGAGGCTGAGTCTCGCGACCGCCGGGTCCTGGAGCGGTGGCTCACCCCCGACGAGTGGGAAGCGGCAGCGGGCCTGCCCTGGACGGACGCTCGTGGCTTCTACTTCCTCGGGACCTACGGCGAGCCCGGGGACCCGAGCCTCTACATCGTGCCGATGCAGCCGGGGTCTGGACGCGACGGCGAGCTCCCCGCAGCGAAGTGAACCGTGCCTGCCCTCCCGCTCGATGAGCTGGAGCAGCTCGACGCCGAGCTGCTCTACGTCTTCGTGGCTGGCCCCGGCTACGGAGAGGGGGTGGCTGTCGCGCTCCCCGGGCGCGGCTGGCTTCTGCTCGATGGGTGTCGCTGTGACCTCGACGCCGGCGGGGGCTTCCCGCTCGCCTCCATCCTGGACCGCTGGCGCCGACAGGACGATGTCGTCGAGGCGATGGTGCTCTCCCACCCACATCAGGACCACGCGGCGGGCTTCGCAGACCTCGTGGAGACGCTGGATCCGGCCCGGGTGATCGTCGCGGGGACGGGTTCTGTCTCCGAGAGACGGGACCTGGGCCGGGCGTGGCGGACCCGGTTGGACACCGAGCCCTTGAGCAATCGCAGGGTGCTCTGTCGGGCGGTGGAGGCCGCGCTGCAGGCGGTGGAGACCTGGTCCCAGCGGCGGGGGCAGCGCCCCACGTTGATGAGCGATGGGTCGACGCTTCGCCTGGACCGTCTGGACGTAGCCGTCGTCGCGCGCGCCCCGGATCGAGTCCTCCTGCGCGAGCACCTGGAGGCTGTGGTCCTGACCTCGTCCCGCGCCAACGAGGCGAGCCTGGTGCTGGAGGTCTCCTACGGCGACTCGCGCTTGGTCCTGGGCGGGGATCTCCCGCGGACGCGAGGTGGCACGGTGGTCCCGACGGGTTGGGACCACGTCATGGCGAACCACCCGGCCCTCGGACACCACGTCGGCCAGAAGCTGCCCCACCACGGGTCCGAGGAGGCCATTCACCCGGCGCTCCACGGGCCGGTCGTGAGCGAGCGGGCCTGGTGGCTGACTCCCTACAACCGCGGCCACCGCCTGCCCAGGTTGGAGTCCGGGCAGGGCCTCGACCAGCTCCTGGCGGCCCAGGAACCCATCGACCTGACCGCCCTGCCCGCGAGCAAGTCGAGGCAGCTCCACCACCCGCCGCCCGGCAGTCTATGCCTGGACGAGCTGCGAGACCGCGTCGATGCGGTGGGGACCGGCAATGCCTTCGTGGATGGGGCCACCGACCTGCGTCCACGCGCCTTGCAGCCGCTGGAGCCGGTGTGGTGCGCGGCGTTCGATGTCCAGGGGCAGCTCCGTGGGCGATGGCGAGGCGCGGGAGCGGTGGCGGTCACCCGATGAGCCTCAGCGAAGACGGCACGGTGGCTCACCGCTTCGGCGTCCTCGACTACCCTCGCCGAGAGGTCTCCTTCTCGTCTGGAACGGTGGCGCCGCTCCCAAATGAGGAGTTCCAGGCCGTGCGCAGGTGGTACGAGGACCACGGGCACGACGACGGGTGGCTGTACCCCTCCACCCTGCACTGGGAACGAACGGGTCAGGGACCAGGAGGCGGCTCGGAGAGTCTCCGGTGGCCGGCGAGCGAGCCGAGGCCGAGCTCCTGGCGCCCCGTGCCGACTCACATGCTCACCTGGACGGCGTCGGACCCAGACCGCCAGCTCGCCGGGCTGGCCATCCGCGCGCTCGGCTGGGCCCACGGGTCGCGGGTCCAGTTCGAGGACTGGCGAATCGACGGGCGGATCCGATGGAAGCCCTCACCCTCCTTCCACCTGACCGACTCCCGGACGCGCCGTTTCCTCGACCGTGTGGTCGCGACAGGCAGCACGGCACCCAACCTCCTGGTCGGTATCCTGGCCCTTCTCGAGCTTCACACCCGGGTGCCGATGTACACCTGGGACTGGGAGCGCCACCACTGGCAGTACACCGCCGTCGACGCCTGTTGGCGGGTCCTCGTCGCGCAGCAGCGTGTCCCCGACCGGCGCCCTAGCGGAGGGCGCTGGCCGCACACGGAGCGGATTCGAGTCATGTGTGACCAGCTGGGGATCCCCTACCTGGCCGCTGCGACGAAGCGCATCGTGGAGCAGCGGAACGACCTCGCCCACGAGGCCATCTGGTGCGAAGGCCTTCCCGGCTACGGGGGCGAGCAGGCCGCCCACTACGACTACTTCCGCCTCCGCAAGCTCACCGACCGGCTCCTGCTCCACATCTTCGACATCGACTGCGAGCTGAGGACGCGAAGCTGGGACGTGGGAGGCCTGGTCTGCGAGACGATGGGTTGGCCCGAGTGAACAGGCGCGTGGGTCACGTGACGACTCTCAGCTCCCCTGTCGACCTACCAGACATCCTCCACCGCCACCAACCCCTCCTCCCCGCCGCCGACAGCTCCTCGGGACTCAGCTCCCGCGCCGTGAACCCGTAGTCCCGCTCCGGCTGGTACCCCTCCCGCTCGTCCACCAGGTCGAGCTGCCCGACCAGCTCCCGTAGGAACTGCCGCGGCACGACGCCGACATGTCCTCGGAAGCCAGCGGTGACCTCGCCGACGATCCGCCGCACCAGGTCCTCCGACACCCGCTCCGACACCCGCTCAGCATGGTCCGCCGGGTAGAGCGACCGCAGCCGCAGTCCCACCCGCTCCAGCCGAGCGGCATCGAAGGGCCGTAGCTCCAGCTGGGCCTGCCGCCGCGAGGCATGCCCACCCGACTGCATGAACCCGATCCGGTCGTGCAGCGCCGGCAACCCGGCAACACCACGCCGGGTGTCGAAGAACTCCGGCGTGCCCGTGAACAGCCACACCAGCCCCGGATAGCTCCCGGCCGCGTCGCAGATCTGGCGGATGCCGTTGAGCGACTTGCCGCGCACGTCTTTGCGCATCCGCAGGATGGTCTCCGCCTCGTCGATCACCACCAGCAGGCCGGCGTGCCCCGCCTCCTTCACGATCTCCAGGAGCCCGCGCAGGTAATCCATCGCGTCCCGGCTGCCGATGTCCCCCTTGATGCCCGCGAGCCGCTTCACCGACGCCGACACGTTCCCGCTGCCCGACAGCCAAGACAACAGCGCCCCCGCGTCGGCGTAGCGGCTCTCCTGTTTATGCCGGAAGATGGTCTGCACTACCCGGACGAAGTCCGCGGGCGCCTGCCCCCCCGTGAGCCGGGCCAGCTCCTGGTCGAGGCGCTGCTGCACCCGCTGGTCGAAGTCCGGCGCGTCCTCGTCGGCCCCCGCGTCGATGAGGCGGTCCTCGACCCGAGCGATCCAGCGATCGAGCACGTCGCCCAGCGCCCCCCGAGGACAGCGGCTCGTGCCCAGCTCCGCGACGACCTTGCGGTAGACGTCGTCAAAGCGATGGAAGTGCAGATCGTTGTCTGACACGACCACGAAGGACGTGGCAAAGCCGCGGGCCTGGGCGTCGAGCACGGCGAGCCGCGCCATGAAGGTCTTGCCGCAGCCGTAGTCTCCGCGAAGGAACTTGATCGTGCCCTGGCCGGCCGCCGCGAGGTCGAGCTGGCGGTGCAGCTCCGCCCGGTCCTCCTCGACTCCCACCGCGAACTCGTCGAGCCCCCGCTCAGGGACGAGGCCCTTGCGCAGGCACTCGAAGACGTGGTCCAGATCCGCCCGGTTCACCGCGACTCCTTCACGAACAGGTCACCCGCCGGCGTCGACTCCAGCCGCACCGCAAAGGGAGTCTCGTAGCGGTCCAGCTCGGCCTTGAAGCGCCGGAGCTTACGCGGGGAGCCGAAGAGCTGGGCGGCCTCGGGCTCGCTGATGCTGCCGTGCCGCTCCAGGTGGCGGAAGAAGTCCTGCACGGGACCCTCCGGCAGCGCCTCGGTCCAGTCGGTGCGCACCGTCCAGGTCAGCTCGTCGTCGCGCAGGGTGAAGGGGTGGTCGACCTGAGCCTGAGAGAGCTGGCCCAGCACGGTGAGGGCCTCGCCCTCGACCACGTGGGCTCCGATGCCAAGCTCGGTCGCCAGCTCGGCGGTGCTCAGGCGACCCGCTGCGCACACTCGCTGCACCAGCCGGAGCCCGCGCCCGGAGAGGCAGGCCCGCACCTCGGGCGGCAGGCCGTCGTCCTGAGGGGAGACCCCGACCGGGGTCGCGCCCGCGACCACCTCTGCCGAGCCGGACCACCAGGCCGGCGGCTCGACCGGAGCGCCGCCTCGGCCGAGGAACACCAGGGGCACCTGGACCTCCTCGAGGCCGGCGCCGCCGTGGTAGCCGCGCCGCTGGCTACCGAACCAGGCGCCCACACGGGTAGCGAGGTGGAGCGGCGTCCGCGGCAGGGGGCCGGCCTCGAAGGCCTGCAGGCCGTCCCCGGCCTCGAGGGCGAAGCGGGTCGCTGCCGCGCTTCGCCCGAGCTTCCGCTCCTTGGACAGGTGCGGTGTGTGGCCGTGATCGGCCGTGAGCAGGATGTCCCAGCCACCCTCGGCGGCTGCTCGGAACACCTCCACCGCCCCAGCCCCGAGCCGGGCCACGGTCCACCGTGGCGCAGGCGTCGTCTCCTTGCTGGAGAGGCTGTCGTCCACGCCGTTGAAGACCACCGCGAGGAGGTCGTGATCCGCGGCCCGCAGGGCCTGGAGCACCGAGCCGCCCTCCTTGCCGAGGTCGCCCTTCAGGAAGAGCCCCCGCGACACGTCGCCCAAGGCCGCGTTCCGGCCCCAGGCCACTCGGTCGCCGCTTGCGTTCGCGGCGTGGGCCTCGGTGTCGTTGAGCGCGGAGTCGCCCGGGATGTCTCCCGCGAACAGCGCACGTCGCGCGTGGCTGGTCACGGTGGGGACCGGCGCCACACCGACGCCGTGTACGGCCAGGGCGCGGAGATCGTCGCCCAGGCTGCCGGACACGCCGGGCACCACGACCCCCAGCCCGAGGCGCTCCAGGTCTGCCTGGAGTTCATAGAAGGTCGACAGGCCACAGCCATCGAGCACGACGAGCAGCACGCGACGCCCCGCGTCGGTGAGGCGCCGGAGGAGCGCCCGCGAGACCTGGTGCAGCGGCAACGGCTCCCGCGTCACGCGGCTCGCTGCGACCGACGACCAGTCCCGGGCCAGCGCCGCGGCGAAGGCGCCACTCCACGCATCGCGGGTCGCCAGCACCCGGTCGAGCACGCCGCCGGCGGGCTGCTTGAGCTCGGGACGGGCCTCCGCCAGCAACCGGCGGACCTGCCGCAGGGCGAGGTCGGCCCAGCCGGCGTCGGTGCGGCGCAGCCAGTCCATCGCGTCGCCGTCCGGCGCCCCCAACCCGCAGAAGCGAGCGAGGCGCGACAGGTGCTCGACGAGCGCGATGGACGGCGCCTCGGCCTCGGCATGCACGCTCGCCCGCAGGCCGGCGAGCTGGTCGCCGTCCCACGGCTCACCCCGGTCCGCTGCGCGTGCCGCCAGCATGAGGGCCCGCTCCAACGCCCCGGCCAGGAGCGGCGTCTCCAGCGGCGCGTCCCCGCCGAGCCCCATGCGCTCCACCGGCTCGGAAGCCCGGACCAGCACCTGGAGCCCGGCCTCGCTGGCATCCCGCACGGCCCGCTCCACCAGTCGGCGCAGCCCCACGTGCTGGTCCAGCCTGGGCGCACCGGGCGCGACACGGCTGGCGTCCTCCGCCGACCGGACCGCCCCCGCCGCCACGAGCCCCTCCAGTGACCCGTCGCCGAACAACCACGCCAACCACTCACCCTGCACGCCGTGAGCCGTCGTGAGCACGTGCCGGACGAGGTAGGGCTCGCCCTGGGGCACGCCCTCCCGCAGCCACCGCGCGAGCAGCTCGGCGGGTGGGGTCTTGTCGAGACGGATGTTGCCGACGGTGGCCGCCAGCAGCGCGGCACGGACCTCGCGTGCGCTGAGCGTTCGCCCGGCGAAGCTCCAGTCGCGAAGCTCGGCCAGGGCATCGGCCTGGCGCTCCACGGCTTCGGCGAGGGTGGCGTCGAGCGGCTCGCAGAAGCGACCGGCGAGCCCGGCCACGAGGTCGTGGGGCTGGACTGGCAGGGCACGCCCCAGGAAGGCCCGGCCGGCGAGGTCCTCGGGGAGTTGAAGCGAGGGCGGCACCACCGCCACGAGGCGCTCCACGTCGAGCAGGGCGGCCCTCAGCGTGATCTCGCCGGTGACCTTCGCCAGAGGCCAGGTCACGCCGTTCAGGGGGACCGAGCCCGGCGCAGCCGCCAGCACCGGGTGGTCGCGCACCAGCACCAGGTCCGTGCGTAGCTCGTGCCCGAGGCTGCAGCGACGCACCAGCCAGTCGAGCACCGCGGCGGCGCCGGCCTCGGTCACTCGGCGGGCTCCACGCTGATGTGCACCCTCAGCTTGGCGGCCGCCGGGAACTCGGCGAGCAGGGCTTCGAGGCTCTGCCGGGCCTGGGTGCGCAGCGCGTCGCCGCTGCCGGTGCTCTTCGCCTCCTTGCGACCCGCCGGGGGCGGCTTCGGCGGCGGCGGCTTCACGATGCGCTTGAGGATGGCCTGCAGCACCTTGTCCGCCTGCTCGGGCCAGCCGACCGAGCACCGGGACAGCAGGTGCTTCTCCTTCACGGGCTGGGCCAGCCAGCCTCGGAGCTTGTCGCAAACGCCCGCCTGCTCTTCGGCGGTGCCGTGCTCGGCCACGGTCTCGAAGGCAGTCTTGCCTCCTCGGATGCCTCGGAGCGTCGCCCGCTCCTCGCCCAGGTGCGCCCGGGTGAGGGACCAGCCGTAGAACGCCGGGTCCTCCACCGCCTGGGCCAGCACGCGGACCCGTGGGGCGTTGCCCGAGGCACCGGACAGCCGGTCGAGGAGCGCGACGAGCCCCTCGGCCGCCGCCCGCCGCGGACAGGTCGGCACGCCCGTCCAGCCGCAGACCTCGGCGAGCTCCGCGCCGAAGGGCACCAGGTCACGGCGGAGCGACCGAGCGGCCTCCACCGCGTCCCGCACCAGCTTGGACTGCTCGGGCGACGTGGGCAGGTCGGCCCGTCCGCGCACGCCGAGGAGCTGCTCGGCGGCTCGCAGCGCCTTGTCCCAGGTCGGCGAGTCGACCACCTCGTCCTTGACCAGCACGAAGCGGTCGGGCACCTCGCGCAGTCCCTGGACGGTCGCGCTCCGAGTGCCGACCTGGGCCTCGTAGCCGGCGACTTGGAGCAGGTAGAGCAGGAAGAAGTCGGCGACCTCGCGCGACAGCCCGAACTGCCAGCCGTCCTCGGCCATGAGCCGGGCACGCAGCTCCCGGGCCTCGAAGCGGTCGCGGACGCCCACCCACTCGGTGACCGACCGCAGGTACCGCCCGTCGGACCGGGCCGTGATGTTGCTCGACCCCGGGAAGACCAGCTCCAGCGGGCGGGCGACGGCCTCGACCAGCGCCATCTGGCGGCCGTTCAGGTCGACCTGCTGGCCGGTGTTGGCGGCACGGAAGACCGCCTCGCCGACCTCGGAGAGCTCGGCCACACCCACTCGGCGCTTGAAGCCCGGGTGGTTGGGGTAGCGAGCGTCCAGCACGTGGTGGGCGAGCCCCTCCACCGCTCGCCCTCGGTCGACGCCCTCGAGCGAGAGCCCGTCGAGCTTCTCCTTGAGCGCGTAGACCTGGCCTTCGTCGAAGTACAGCCGGCGAACAGCGTCCTCCAGCTCCGCCCGTCGCCCGGCTTCGAAGGCCTCCAGCGCGCGCTTTACCTCTCGGGCGTCGTTGGCGCTGAAGTCCTCCAGCAACCGCCGCTCGTTGCGCCGCACGAGCTGGCAGGCCGCCGCGTTGTCGAGGGCCTGGCGCTCCGCGGCGCTGAAGTGCTCGGGCAGCCAGGCGAGCGTCCAGTGGGTGGAGCGCCCGCGAGCCCGGAGCAGGGTCTCCACGTCGTCCTGGCGCGTGCGGCCCGGCTCCTCGTCGAAGGGGTAGTCCACGAGCACGAGGAACTCGGCGCTGCCGGCGTCGAACTCGTTCTCGCGCCCTGCGTAGGACAGCGTTCTCACGTTGACGACTCGGAGCTTTCCGGTGCGGAAGGTGCCACGCCAGGTCACCTTCAGGTCGCCCTCGAGCCCCCGCTTGATGGCCGTGAGCCCAAGCTGGTCGACCAGGAGCTGGCGCACGTAGGACAGCCGGTCGGAGAAGCCGACCTCGCCCCGGGCGCGGGCCAGGACCTTCTCGATGTCCACCGACTCGGTCTTCACGTGCAGGACCGGGTCGCTGCCGTCGGTGAGCACCTGAACCTGCGGCGCCACGCCGTTGAGCCGTCGGAACAGGCGCACGACCTTCGACAGGCCAGTGCGCTCGGTGACCGCCCGCACGTCGGTCTGGTTCAGGCGGAGCAGCAGCGAGGCCGTGACCGCCTCGGAGAGTGCCCGGCCATCGGGGAAGTACTGGCGGCGGGAGAGCTGGCACAACAACGCCGAGCGCACGAGCGTCGAGAGCTCCCGGGGCTCGGCGCTGGCGTCGGTGGCGACCGCAGAGACCTTGCCCTCGAGGCGACGCCAGGTCTCCTCGCTGTCGGCGAGCTGCTGGGCCAGGGCACTCTTGGCGTTGTTCCGCAGGGCCTGGACGTTGTCGGGGGTGAAGAGGATGTCCCACAGGGCTCCGAGCGGGACCAGCTCCCCCACGGTGAGCTCGGGGTAGGCGTCGAGCAGCCCGTAGAGCGCAGCGACCGCCGTGCGGTTCCGGGACAGCGCATGGGTGACGTCGACCAGCACGCGCAGCAGCGCCGGATGGAAGGGGTAGAGGCTACGGACCTGCTCAGGGTCGAGCTCGCCCGAGAGGGCCCGGATGGGGTCGGCGTGGCGGCGGAAGAAGGCGTCGACCGCGTCGGCGTAGGCCTGGCGTCCGGCGTCGTCCAGCTCCGGACGAAGCGCGAGCACACGCTGGCTGGCGACGACGTAGAGGTCCTGGTCCTCCAGGTGCAGCGCGGGCTGGAAGCGGTTGGAGATGAAGCCGAGCTGCTCGCGGAAGTCCTTCTCCGAGATGTCCTCGGGACAGGTTTCGGCGATGTCCATCTGCACGGCGACGGCCACGAAGAAGGGCAGCGCCCGGTGGGCGTCGTGGTCGACGAGGGAGGAGAGGTCGTTGACCTGCTTGATGTAGGTGGAGCGGTCCTTCTCGCGGATCCAGATGACCAGCTCGTCCACGAGCCAGGCGATGGCGGTGTAGCCGAGCTGCTGGGCGTGGGCGGCCAGGCGCTCGAAGCCTTCCCGAGCATCGAGCCAGAGGTCCTGGGGGCGGATGGCGTCGCGGCCGTGGTTCCGCCACTTCTGAAGGTCCGCGGCGAGGGACAAGCGCTTGTCGAGGTCGCCCCGCCGGAAGGTGTCGTAGAAGGTGCGGGCCTGGTCGGCGGGGAAGCGCAGGTAGCCTTCCTCCGAGGCCTGGCGCAGCAGGGCGTCGAGGCCGCCCATGCGCTCGGCGTCGGCCTCGATGTCCTGGAAGACGCGCTCCTCGTTGGTGAAGCTCACCCGAGGGGCACCCTCGGGCAGCGCCGCGTTGAACGCCTCGAATAGCGCGGTGGTCAGGCCCCGCTTGCCCATCATGTTGAGGCGGACGACCAGGACCTTCTGCTCGCTGAGCCAGGGGTGGCTGCCCCGCAGGGCGGTGAGCGCAGGCTGGCCGACCTCGTAGACCTCGGGGTCGTCCTCCAGCATCTTGCCGAGCACGGTGAGCAGGTGGCTCTTGCCGGAGCCGAAGCTGCCGTAGATGAAGCGGCCGATGTCTTTGCCGCCCGTGAGCCGGCGGCCGACCTCGCCGAGCATGTCGTCGAGCTGGCGGTGAACGCCCTCTGGCACGACGAACTGGCGGAGGTGGCGGCGGACGCGGTCGTCATCGTCGTCGAGACGGGCGATGAAGGCGTCGAGGTCGGTGGACTCGGGGGGTTCGAGGTAGTCGGCGATGCGCATCCGTGTCTCCCTCAGCTCCGCGTCCGACGGTACAACCGGCGGCGCCCGCGGCCCGTGACCTCCAGGTCACCCGAGGCGACGAGGTCGTCCAGCACGCGCTCCAGCCGGGCGGGGCTCCCGGGCCAGCGCAGGGCGAGTTCGTCGGCGCGCTGGGGGCCGAGCTGGAGCAGCGACGCCACGCGGCCGCGCTCCTCGACGCTGACCTCGCCGCCGTCGGCGTCGGCGACGACGACCTCCAGCTCACCGCGGGTCCAGGCCTCCCACCTCTCGACGAGGGCGCAGGGGCAACGGGGCTGGCGGCAGACCTCCTGCGCGAGGGCCTCCAGCTCGGCGTGCACGCCGACGTCGCCCCAGCGCTTCAGGTCGGGAAGGCTCTCCCAGAGGCCGAAGGTGGCGCCGCAGCGGCGGGGATCCTCGGCGGTGGGGGCGGGCAGACCGAGCTGGGTGTCGTCCTCGGCCAGAGTGTAGGCCTCGACCTGGGCGAGCGCGCGCTCCTGGTCGCGCCAGCCGTTCCAGCCGTACCGCTGGGGCGCCAGCTCGCCGAAGAGGATGAAGCGCTCGCGGGGCACGTTGAGCTTCCCCCGGACCTTGAAGTACTCGGTGCGGGCGAAGTCGCCGCGGGTGAACTTGGGCGGGAGCGGGATCTCGTCCAAGTTCTCGCCGGTGTCGGGGTCGACGAGGGGCTGGCCGGCATCTTCGAGGTCCTGGAGGTGCCAGACTCGCTTCCACTGGTCGAGCTTGCGCAGGCCCTCGGGGGTGTAGAGGCGGCGGGGATTGTCGGGCAGGGCGTGGGCCCGGAGCAGCTCCTCGGCAGCGAGGGAGAGGTCGACCTCCCGGCGGTCGCGCCAGACGCGTACGACGGCCTCGACCTTGGGCGACTTCCAGGCGTCGACGACCTCTTCGAGGCGGTAGGGGCGCGGGGTGGAGAGCGGGCCGGCGGGGGCGTCGTCGGTCGCCGGGGCGAAGAGGTCCTCGAGGCGATCGAGCAGCCAGGACGCGGCGGCCTTGACGGCCTCTGCGTCCAGGTCGGGGGTCTGCCAGCGGCGCTTGTAGGCGGGCTGTTCGAGCAGGGCGATGCGCTCGTTGCTGGCGATCAGGTCGAGGCGCTGCTGGAGGCGGGCTTGGTGGGCTGGGCTGTAGCGGTCGGGGATCTCGCTCACCCGGTCGTGGCCGTGGCGGGACCACCAGGCGGACTTTTCTTCGGGAGGGGCCCTGTGGTCCGCACGGGCGAAGGCGATCTCGAAGGGGCGGTGGCCGGGGGCGAGGGGTTCGATGGCTTCGGGGGGGACGGAAAGGTCGGCGTCGAGGAGGCCGTAGGCGTTGTAGGTCTGCCAGTCGAGCTCCTCCTGCAGGGCGACCATGCGCTCAGTGAGAGCCCGGTAGCGGGCTCGGGCGGTGGCGAGGCCGTCTGCGAGGTCGGTGGCGGTCCAGTCGGAGGCGAGCAACGCGGTGGGGAGGCAGGCGGCGCGGTGGCCGGCGGTGGTATCGAGGGCCGTGGCGAGGCCTATGCGGGCGTCGCGATGCATGGCGACGAGCGGCGCCTTCTTGAGCTTCGTTGCATCAAAGACGAAGAACCGCTCCCACTCCTCGTTGCAGATCCCACCGCCTTCGCCTCGATTGCCCTTGTCATGAAGCACCTGTCGCATCCAAAACCCAAGGGTGCTGCTGTTGAGCAGTCCGATGAGATCGCGAAGGTCTGAGGTCTCTCGAGGACGCTTGTAGTAGACAGCTGGCGCAGTCTCCTTGTGTAGAGCCTGGTGTCGGCTGAGGGCAAAGTGTGCGTGAGTGGCTACGCTGGGGACTGCCGCAGTCAGCGTAGTGAGAGGTTCGTCGTAGTAGAACGGGTACTCATAGAATTCGCTCCCAGGAATCGTCCTCAACTCGGCAAACCTGGTGGCTCTTGACCTACGGCGCCACAGGAGCCCCCGGAACGGCCAAAAGAACCGAAAGGACAGCGAGCTTCCATCCAGGGACGCTGGCGTCCTCCCGACGGCTCCCGGGTACGGGAATGGCACCCTCGGAGGCGAGTCGACAGCCCAGTCCCTACTCGTAGAGCCCTCGATCAGCCCGACACACGATTCCCCGAGCCTGGCAAGCCAACTTGGAGCCGGAAGGTAGATGTCGTCCTGAATCAACTTGGTCATAAGCCCCAGCGAAGCACCAGACTGGAGCAGTGTCTCGGCCGCGCTGTCTTCGACGGCAGCCTTGAGCGTCTGAGCGCCGCCGCCTGCGAGGCTCCAGGGGTGCTGGCCGAGCGTGGCCCGCAAGAGCTGGGCGCTGGTAATGTACGGACTCGCGTCGCTTGGAGTCGGACCGGATCCGACTATCGCGCTCCAGACCTCACCTGATGCGGGATCTTGAGGTCGGGCGGGCTCTCCACGCTTCCCCAGCACTGCCCATACGCCTTCACCCGATGCAACTTGCGACCGCCCGAGAAGGATGACAGTCGGCGTGCCGTGCCCGGGGATGTACGCACCCGAGGTATCGATCACGCCGGCCAGATCCCAGCGCGGCAACACCGTTTGTACCAGCTTCTTGCCGAATTCCCGCTTCATGAAGCTGTTCGACGTGATCTGCCCGCTGAACGCCCCCGACGCCCCCAACACGAAGAACCGTTCGCAGAACGGCGCCGACAGCGCATACTTCCCCGCCGCCGAGTCCGGCCAGAACCCCCGGTAGTCATCCCGCTTCCGCTTGTCCTTCGGCGTGATGTACGGCGGATTCCCCACCACCACGTGGAAGTCCCGGTCCAGGAACTCCGCGTTCGCCCATGTGTGATCGGACAAGGGCGTGGTGTAGGTGCTATG